>NZ_JAGPXS010000006.1:0-346834 GCF_018070425.1 Micromonospora sp. C81 | reverse complement strand
TGCTGCCGAAGCTGCCCGGGAAGTTCCCGATCGGCATGCTGGCCCGGTAGATCTTGCCGTTGTCCCCGGCGAAGAACAGGTACATGTTCGTACCGTCGCCGATGAGAGTCTGATCGATCGGGCCGGTACCGGAACCGGTGATGCTTCCGGTGAACAGCGTCTGCGCCGCGGACCACCCGTTCGGGTTGGTCGGGTCACTGGAGGTCCGATACGAGAACGCCGTACCACCCCACTGATAGGCCAACACCCAGATGTTTTTCGGCGCGAAGTAGAACAACGACGGCGCCACAGTCGCCGAGTTCATCGCGTTCTGACTGGCCGACGCCATCTCCGAGTAGTTCGTGAACAGGCCGAAGTTCATCGAACCCCACCTGGTCCCGAAGTCGTGCGTCGTCGCGTAGACCAATTGCTTGCCGTTGTACGGGGCGACGGTGAAGTCCTTGAGCGACACCCAACCCGACCTCGGGGTCGCCAGCACGCCCGTCGACGACCACCGGTACGTCGAGGGAAGGTTGCACGTGCCACCGGGCGGCGGGGTCGTGGGAGGTGGAGTTGTCGGCGGCGGGGTCGTCGGGGGTGGCGTGGTCGGCGTCGTGTCGCCGGTGCACGTCACGCCGTTCAGAGCGAAGCTCGTCGGCGCCGGGTTGCTGCCCGTCCACGAACCGTTGAAGCCGAACGACACCGTGCCGTTGGTCGCGACCGCTCCGTTGTAGCTGACGTTTGTGGCCGTCACCGCCGAACCGCTCTGCGTCAACGACGTGTTCCAGGCCTGCGTCACCGTCTGCCCGGCGCTGTACGACCAGGTCAACGCCCAACTGGTCAGCGGGTCACCCAGGTTCGTGACCGACACGTTGGCGCCGAAGCCGCCCTGCCACTGCGACGACACGGCGTAGGTCACCGAACAGCCCGCAGCCGTGGCGCCGGCCGGTAACGCAGCCACGACCGTCGACGACACCAGTAAGGCGACGCCGGCCGACACCAGACCGACATTGGTGGCTCTGGATCTGGTCATATAGCACCCTCCTGACGGGATGGCGGCCCATGCATTGGTGGTGGTCGCTGCAAGTGGGGGCTTGTGAGCGTTAACAGGCCGCGTCAGGTATGTTACGGGAGCGCTCCCACAGCATCAACCACAAGTAGATGCAGGTCAATTGATCGTCGGGGTGGCGGCACCGACCTGATTGCCAGAGCGGGTCAGTCTCCGCTGGACCCGCCGGTCTCGACGATCGAGACCGGAGAGCCAAGCTCGACGGTACGGGAGACCGTGCAGAGTCGATCGTGCGACTGTTGCAGCGAACGGGGCAGCGCCTCGCGTGCCCGGTCGCCGTCCGCGCCCTCCGGGAACGTCACGGTGAACTCGACTCGGATGTTCTGCATCCGGTTGCCTCCGGTCTCGTCCCGGATCTTGTCGCCGGTGACCTCGACGGAGAACTGGGTCGGCTCGGCACGGCGGCTGGTGATGTAGTCCACGTCGACCGCGGTGCAGCCGGCGATGGCGGCCAGCAGCAACTCCACCGGCGTGAAGCTGGTGTCCTCCCCCGTGCCCAACGACATCGACCCGCCGCGGACGTTGCGTGCGACGTAGTTTCCCACGCTGGTGCGCTCGATCTGCACCGAGCGGAAGCTGTCCTCACTCATGACAGGAAAACTACCCACGCCGTCCCGGGGGCGTACACCGGATCCGGATCAGGTGTCGGCTTCGAGGGCGAAGGTGTTGCCGTCCGGATCCTGGAACCAGGCGATGCGGCCACCACCGGCCCGAGGCGTGATCCCCTTGGCGTCGTGTTCCAGCTGCTCGTAGCGGATGAACTCGACACCGGAGGCGACGAGTTCGTCGACGGTCTGGTCGAGATCGTCGACGTACCAGGTCGCCAGCGTCGCCGGGGTCTTCCCGGCGGTGGCCGACTGGTAGACGTTGAGTGCCGGCCCGCCGCCAGAACCATAGACGCGGCTGCCGCCGGCGACATGGGCGCTGGGACCGGACTGCAGCACCGGCAGGCCGAGTGTGCCTTCGTAGAACCCGACGGCCCGCTCGATGTCCGAGACGGCGATCGAAGCTCTGAGGTGATACCTGCTCAGCGGCATGAACCACTGTGGCACGCTGCGGCGTCGCCGGTCGTCGCCGACACGACCCGCGGGCTCGGTCAGCCACCCCGTCCGCAGCCGATGAAGTCCCGACGCACTAGCATTGCCGCCGTCCACGACGGCTCTGCTGAAACGAGGCGACATGCGTTGGCTCCGGCGGTTGCTGGGCGGTAGGCGGGTCCAGCTCGACCCTGGACGACAGCAGGCGCTGCTCCGCGACGTCCAGTCCCGGTACGGCACCCACGCACAGGTCCGGTTCCCCGAGCAGGTCGAGGCGCTGACCGCGGCGCTCAACAGCGACGACGGCCTGGTGGTGGCGGCCCGGATCGTGAGCCAGGTCGCCGACGAGGCCCACGCGGACCTCCAGGCCCAGGCCCAGGAGATCCACCGGCGGACCGGCCGGCGACTGCTGGTGCACCGCCGCAACTACCGGCCGCTGTGGATGGAGGCCGGCCACGCCCTGCGCTGGCCACTGTTCGCGTTGCCGTGCGGCTTCCACCCGTACGCCCAGGTGGCTGCCGCTGTCGCGGTGGTCGGCAGCCAGGCGCCCCGGCTGGACCGGGTGACCGACCCGAACCCGTTGCTGACGCGCGTGTTCGAGGTGCTCGACCTCACCACCGCGGCCTGGGAGTATGGACGGGTGCGGGTGGACACCGACGCGGCGGCCCTGGCCGATCGACTGATCCTGAGCGCCGGGCAGGTCATCGCGGCGATGGACGACCCGCCCCGGCTGCCGCCCGCGGTCCGTGAGCTGATGCGGCGCAACAACACCGTCAGCGTGCACGACCCTGCCGGGCCCCGCGCTGTCGGTGGCATCAATCTGGGCGCGAGGATGCGAGAGAGCTTCCTGGTCTGAACGCCCACTGGCGTTACTGCTCGGTGCGCCGACGCGCGAGATGCACGACGATGTCGGCGGAAAGCTCGACCGTCTCGGGCAGGATCCGCATGATCTGGCCGAAGACCTGCTCCTGCTCCGAGGTCGGCAGTTCGAGATACGCCGAGATCGTCGACAGGTGCCCGACGTAGTCGCGCGCACTCATCGTCAGGCGACGCTCGACCACGATCTGCTGGACGTCGGCGAACCAATCGGAGCGTTGGAGTTCGCTGCCCGGCCACTGCATGGCATGCCCCGGGGGCGTGCCATCGGGAGATGGGACCTCGTCGCTCTCCAGGAAGGGCGCCCGGGCGGCGCGGACCGCGTCCGCCACCGCCGGATCAGCCAGCTGGGTTGGCCCGCCGAACGAGGCGAACACGCCGCCGGGTTCCAGCAACGCGGCCATGCTCGACCATCGGCCCTCCGGCTTCGTCCAGTGCAGTGCCGCCGCCGCGTAGACCAGGTCGTACCGCTCCCCCGGCCGCAGGTCCTCGAAGGCGGCCTGCATGGTCCGGACGCCTGCTGGCACGTGCTTGCGCAGCTCGGCGAGCATGGCGCCGTCCGGCTCGGTCGCGGTGACCGTCACCTCCCGTCCGGTGAACAGACGGGTCGCCTTGCCCGTCCCGGCACCAATCTCCAGGGCCGTTCGAATCGGCCGACCCGCGTACGTCAGCACCAGGTCGAGAAGCTCGGCAGGGTAACCGGGCCGGTACCGCTCGTATTGTTCCGCCACCATCCCGAAGCTCAGTGCGCGAGCAGACATGCCGACAATCCTGTCACGACTCACGTCGGCGATGCTCGATCTTCCCCCCGCAAACCGGTCGTATTCCACCACTTCCGGGGTCGGGGGCAGGGGTGGGCGGGGTGCGTCGGCGCCCAACGGGCCGGGCCCGTCCCGGTTGGGACGGGCCCGCTCCCCCGATGCGGGATCCGGCGCCGTCAGAGCCCTCGATGCGGGATCCGGTGCCCTCAGCCGCCGATCGCGATGGCGAAGATGTGCATGGTCGGCACGTTGGCCGCGGGCCGCGCGCTGATGTTGGGCAACACGACCGAAGCCACCGCCTTGCTCTGCAGCGCGACACCCACGTAGTAGATGCAGGCGGCGGTGTTCTGCCGCTGGTTGTTGGGCCGGTTCTGGTATGCGGACACGATGGCGGCGGTCCCCCCGGAGTGCGGCCCGCCGTACCAGTCGGGTGTGCTCAGCGTGAACGTCTGGCGGGTGCCGTCGGCGTACACCACAGTGCCGGTCCCCGACACCGTGCCGTAGGTGCCGGTCAGCAGGAAGCCGAGCGTGCTGCCGGTGCCGGTCACGCCAATGGACTGGCCCGAGGCGATGGCGTTGTCGGCGGCCCCGGAGCTGACGTTGGGCCAGCGGAAGGTGACCCCGTTGCGGCTGACCGTGCCGCCCGGGCTGGCGCCGGCCTGCGCCAGGGCCTGCGCGGAGAGCGAGGCCCCGCCACCGTCGAAGTTCCCGACGTTGGTGTTGCTGTCACTCGTGATGCCGACGTTGCTGAAGCTCTGTTCCAGCGTGGGCGTGGCCACGCCGGAGCTGGTGACCCGGTAGGTGCGCCCCGCCTGCACCGTGATCTCGATCAGGTCGGACTCGATCCGGGTGACCCGCGCCGCCGTACCGTCGCCGGTGTCGACAACGGTGACGGTGCCGGTGAGGATCCGGGCGCGCAGGCGGACGGTGCCGGCGCGGTCCGGTCGGATGAGGATCTCGGTGGCCTGACCGTTGCTCCACGTGATGCCGACCGTGTGCCCGCCCCGACCCCGCAGACCGGAGACTCGCCCGCCCGGCCAGGCCGGCGGCAGCGCGGGCATGATGTGCAGTTCCCCGACGTGGCTCTGCAGCAGCATCTCGGCGATGCCGGCGGTGGCACCGAAATTGCCGTCGATCTGGAACGGCGGGTGCAGGTCGAACATGTTGGGGGCGAGCCGGGCGGTGGTGGCGAGGTAGCGGATCAGGTCGTGGGCCCGCTTGCCCTCCTCCATCCGCGCCCAGAAGTTGATTTTCCAGGCCAGCGACCAGCCCGTTCCGTCGTCGCCGCGCAGCGCCAGGGTCCGACGGGCCGCCTCGAACAGCTGTGGGGTGCCCCGCTTGGTGATCTGGTTGCTGGGTGCCAGCCCGTACAGGTGCGAGATGTGTCGGTGGTTGGGCTCGGTCTCCACCCAGTCGTAGAGCCACTCCATGATGTTGCCGCGCGAGCCGATCTTCATGGATGGGAGCCGGTCCCGGGTGGCCCGAACCTGGGCCCGGAAGGTGCTGTCCACGTTGAGGATCTCGCTGGCCCGCGCGCAGCCGTCGAAGAGGTCCCGCAGGATCTGGTTGTCCATGGTGGGGCCGGCGCACACGCTGGCGTTCGCGTGGTGGCTGAGCTCCGGTGAGTTCGACGGGTTGGTCACCAGGTAGCCGAGGGTCGGCTCGGTCACGAGGGTGTTGAGGAAGAACTGCGCCGCGCCCTTCATGGCTGGATAGTTCGCCCGCAGGAACTCGATGTCACCGTTGAACAGGTAGTGGTCCCAGATCATCGTGGCCAACCACGCGCCGCCGGTCTGCCACATGCCCCAGAACGCGCCGTCCACCACCGCGGTGGCCCGCCACGCGTCGGTGTTGTGATGGGTGACCCAGCCGCCGACGCCGTACTGCACCTGGGCGGTCCGCGCCCCGGCCACGGACAGATCGTTGATCATGGCAAACACCGGGTTGTGGCACTCGGCGAGGTTGGTCGTGTTGGCCGGCCAGTAGTTCATCGGCAGGTTGGCGTTGATCGTGTACTTCGAGTCCCACGACGGGGCCAGCGAGTCGTTCCAGATGCCCTGGAGGTTGGCCGGCTGGGTGCCGGGCCGCGACGACGAGATCAGCAGGTACCGGCCGTACTGGAACAGCAGCGCCGAGAACTGCGGGTCGTTGACGCTGTTGTGCTGGGCGATCCGGACATCCGTCGTCTGGTCGGCGGCGGACGTGCGGCCCAGATCCAGGCTGACCCGGTTGAACAGCGCCTGGTAGTCGGCCACGTGCCGGCTGCGCAGCTGGTCGTAGCTGCTCCCCCGCGCGGCACTGAGGCGCTGCCGTGCGATGCCCCCGTAGTCGCCGCCGACGTTGCGGTAGTTGACGTAGCTGGAGCCGATGGAGAGCAGCAAGACCACGCTGGTGGCGTTCGTGACCCGCAGGGTGCCACCGGAGCTGGACACCGAACCGCCGGTGACGGTGGCGTTGGCCAGGGCGAGGAAGCGGACCGCGCCGGTGATGCCCTCCATGTTGCCGGAGACACCGTCGAGGCCGATCGTGCTGCCGTCCGGACTGGACACCGTCGTGCGTTGCGGGCTGTCGAAGGTGGCGGTGAAGCTGATCGATCCGCTGCGGTCGGCGGTCAGTCGCATCGCGATGACCTGGTCGGGCGCGCTGGCGAAGACCTCGCGCTGGTATCGGACGCCGTTGAGCACGTACGTCGTGGTGACGGTGGCGGTGGTGAGATCGAGCGTCCGGTCGTACTGGGACGCCCCGCTGGCGGATCCGAAGGCGAGCCGGAGGTTGCCGACGGTCTGGTAGGCCAACTGGCCGCCGGGGTTTCCCATCATGGTCTGGTTGATCAGATCCTGGGCCTGGGTCCACTGGTTCGCGTTGACCAGCCGCCGGATCTCCGCCAGCGCCCCGGCGCCCCTGGGGTTGCTGGGGTCGTGCGGCCCACCGGCCCAGACGGTGTCCTCGTTGAGCTGGAGTCGTTCCGTGTCCACGTTGCCGAAGACCATGGCGCCGAGCCGCCCGTTGCCGATCGGCAGCGCCCGTAGCCAGTCGGTGCCGGCACCCTCGTCGTACCAGAGTGCGAGGTCCCCGGCGGCCAGCACCTGCGGAGGCGCGGCCGAGTCTGCTCGGGCCACGGCGGTCCAGGGCAACGGCAGCAGAGCGCCACCCGCGCCGGCCGCGCCGACTTTGAGGGCCTGCCGTCGGGTCAGGTCGGACATCGATCCTCCAAAACGCCTTAGACAGTCAGACATCCGATGTGTTTCGCGAAGGTTACTCCGAGGCGACGGAATAGGCAATGGTCGATCGATGGGTGGAATCGGCAGCGTCTGCGCCCATCGGCAGGGCTCCGAGCAGCGCGTCGAGAACGGGTCCGTCAGTGGTTGGCAGGCGCGGACCAGCCCGGAAAGGCCACTTCAACCGCACATACATCAGATGTACGCCGAGTGTCGGCGCGGTGGTGTTCGTGCGTCGCGCGGGGCTCTGCCGTCGCCGCAGCGGCCGAGAAACTGGACCGGGTGCCGGGCACGCGGGTACGCCTGCTCGGCAGCCGACAGGGTCGAGAAAAAACCCGACACTCGGACCGGCAGTCGGCCGCAACCATGACCGACCGCAGGGCGTCTAGCGGGAGACCCATCCCTGCTGGACTGGAGGACCTGATGACACCGACAGCGCTGCGTGCCCTGGTGCCGATCACCGTACTGGCGGGCCTGGCGGCCTGCACCACCACCTCGCCCGCTCCGCTGGCCAGCGGAAACACCACACCGCCCGGCTCCTCCGCCGCGTCGCCGACCGGCAGCGCGTCGCCCGCGACACCCACCTCCCGGGCTGCCTGTCCGGTGAGCGCGGCCACCCTGCACCGGGCGTCAGGGCTGGGCGACACCCACCGGATCGACCCGGATCACATCAAGTGCGCAAGTCGGTGGGCGACCGCCGGGGTGATCGCTGTCGACCCGAGAATGCAGGGCGACGGTGTGCTGGTGTTCGAGTACACGGGCGGTGGGTGGAAGAAGCTGGGCGAGGGCAGCGCGCTCGAATGCAGCCCGTTCGGCATCCCGAACGAGCTCGGCGACCAGCTCGGCTGTCGTGACCAGTGAGCGCACGGGCTGCCCGGCGCGCCGCGGGAACCGGAGGTGGACGCGGGTGGCGCGACTAGACTCGGCACCGGCGTCGATCGGGGGAGCGTGCGCAGGTGAGTTCGTCCCAGCTTCTCGTCGCACTGGACCGCGCCAGTTCGGTGCCGTTGCAGCAGCAGCTCTGCGACCAGATCAGCGGGTCCGTCCGGACGGGTCGGCTGCGCCCCGGCGACCCGGTGCCGCCGAGCCGTGAGCTGGCGCACCAGCTCAGGGTCTCCCGGACCGTGGTGACCCGGGCGTACGAACTGCTGCGGGCCAACGGGGTGCTCACCTCGCGGCGCGGATCCGGCACGCGGGTCAGTGACGCGCTGGCGGACACGCCGCCACCCGCCAAACGCGCCGCCACCCACGCGCACCTGTGGCCGGAGCCCCCGCTGGCCACCGACGCGGGCAGCCCACTGTGGAAGCCCTGGGAGCCAGCGCCGATGCACCGGCCGGACGGGACGTACGACTTCCGGCACGGCACCCCGGCGCTGGCCAGCTTCCCGGTGACCCGGTGGCGACAGTCGCTCACCGAGGCGGTGAGTCGGGCCGACGCGGTGGCGCTGGGATACGGCCCGGCCGAGGGCTCCCCGACGCTGCGTGCCCAGATCAGCGCGCTGCTGCGGCGCAGCCGGGCACTCGACGCCCCGCGTGAACACACGGTCGTGACCAGCGGCGCCACCCAGGCCATGGACATCCTGGTCCGGTTGCTCGTCGGCCCCGACGACGTGGTGATCATCGAGGACCCGAGCCACACGGTGCTGCGGCAGATCTTCGGCTACTCACGGGCCGCTGTGGTGCCGGTCGCTGTCGACGAGGAGGGCCTACGGGTCGACGACATCGATTCCCAGGTCCGCGCGCACGGCCTCGACCCGGCCCGGGTACGCCTGATCTACGTCACTCCGTCGCACCAGTTTCCGACCGGGTTCATCATGTCCGAGCGGCGGCGACGAGCGCTGCTGCGCTGGGCCCGCGAACACGCGGCCACGGTGCTGGAGGACGACTACCACAACGAGTTCACCTTCGCCGAGGAGCGGCTGCCGTCGCTGGCCGCCGACCCGCAGGACGCGGACGTCGTCTACGTCGGCAGCTTCAGTAAGACCCTCTTCCCCTCGCTGCGCATCGGCTACGCGGTGCTGCCGCCGCACCTCGTCCGACCCTTCCTCGGCGTCAAGTGGATCACCGACCGGCTGACCGCGACGCTGACCCAGGAGGCACTGGCCGAGTTCATCTCCTCCGGCGCGTACGCCCGGCACATCGGCCGGATGGACCGCCTCTACCGGCAGCGACGCGCCCGGCTGCTGGAGGCGCTCTACGAACACTTCGGCGCGGGGGTGCGGATCTCCGGCACGGCGGCCGGACTGCACGTGCTGGTGACCCTGGGCGGCGCGCCCGACGCCGACGAGGCGGCGATCGTGCGCGCCGCCGCCGCGCGGGGCGTCCGGATCTACCCGGCCTCGGGCTACTTCGTCACCCTGTCGCCGGCCGAGCCGACCTTCCTGATCGGGTACGCGGCGCTGCCCACCGCCCGGATCACCGAAGGTGTGGCGCTGCTGGCCGCCGCGGTGCGGGAAGTGACGGCTCGGTGAACCGGGGCCGCTGGAACCGGGCGCGCTGGGCGTACGGCACTGTGCAGTCGAAGACCGCCTTCGCCGTCCGACCGTCGGCCGAGAGCGACGGGGAGTAGCCGGTGTGCTGGCTCGGGTCGAGGGGGAAACCCTCCCGGTCCGGCAGCACGTGCAGGTCCTGGTCGGCCTGGAAGCGGGTGACCATCGCCCACCACAGGTCCTGATCGGACTCGATGTCGACGTCGTCGCCCACGCACAGCACCAGCTTGGCCATCCGGAACTGCTCCAGCACGGCCTCGGCGGCGACGCGTACCGCCGCGTCGTCCTCCGGGCCGCGCTTCGCCGGCCACTGGAGCACCACCATGAGCTGACCGCCACCTGCGGTGTGACAGTGCGCGGCCAGCGCCGGCGTGCCCCGGCGGCGCAACAGGTCCAGCACCGCGGCCTCCATCCCGAAGCCGAGCAGCACCGACTGCTCGTGCCCGGGGCCGGACACCGCCTGCAGGATCGGGCTCTCCCGGGCGGTGATCCCGGTGACCCGGATCAACGGCAACGAGGGGTGCGCCCGGCCCTGGTAGCCGAGGAACTCCGGTGTGGCGACAGTGCCGTGCCGGCTCTCGGGTGCCCGGTCGGCCAGCAGCTCCCCCTCGATGACGTACTCGGCGTGCGCGATGAACTCGGTGTCCACAGTGCGGCAGGGCAGCAGCTCCACCGGCTGCCCGGCGAGAGCACCGGCCACCGCCAGCTCGTCGAGGTCCGGTGGCACCAGTGAGGTCGGGCAGCAGGAGGAGAGCAGCACCGCCGGGCACAGGCCGAGGTGGATGGCCACCGGCAACGGGCTCCCCCGGCGCAGCGCGGCCTGGTGCGCGAGCTCCAGGTCCCGTCCGGGCACCATCCAGATGGTCAGCGTGTCCGGACCCTGCACGCACATCCGGTGCACGGACAGGTTGCGGACCCCGGTGTCCGGGTCGGTGGCGAGCACCGCGCCGAGGGTCAGGTAGGGCCCGGCGTCCTCATCGGTGAGCACCGGCACCGGCAGCGCGGTCAGGTCCACCGGCAGCGTCTCGCGAGGCCAGCGGGCCGGGTCGGGTGCGGGCACCGGCGGGCGGGGCGCGGCGACCGCGTCGAGCAGCCGGTGCGGCAACTCGGCCGGTGTGCAGCCGAGCAGGCCGGCGGCGCGTCTGCGGGTGCCGTACAGGCCCATCAGCACCGCCCGGGTCGGGCCGTGGTCGGGGCGTACCCGGTCGAAGAGCACCGCCGGGCCGGCGCCGGTGGGCGGGGCGGCGGGCGCGCCGGCCCAGCGCGCGTAGTGGGCGGAGACGCCGTAGCGGGCCGGCAGCTCCGTGGCGACCCGGACCAGCTCGCCGGGGAGCGGGTCGAGGGTGGCCAGGGCGTGCCGCAGGTCGACGGGCGGGCGGCTCATCGCTCGTCCACCAGCGGCGCCGCCGCACGACGGGCGGCCAGCATGTCGAGCTGCATCCGGGTCAGCTCGTCGATGAGGGCACGGTAGGTGCCGACCGCCACCTCGGGCGGCATGCCGTGCCGGCTGGCCAGGTCGTGCACCCGGTCGAGCACCTGCCGCACCCGGTCGGGTGACCGGACGGTCGCCTCGTCCGTCTTGTGCGCGGTCAGCTCCTGTACCACCCGGGTGCGCTCGGCCAGCAGGGCGATGATCCGCTGGTCGAGCCCGTCGATGGCACCGCGCAGCTCGGCGATCCGGGCCGGGCCGTCGGCGGCGCCGGCCGGCGGGGAGCCGGCCGGCGCGGTGATCCGGTGCTGGTCGCTCACGGTTGGGGAACCTGGTCGACCACGAAGACGACTGTGGGCTCGGCGTCGCTGCCCTGGGACCGGTGCTCCTCGTCGTCGGGGATGACGAAGCCCATCCCGGGGCGGCACGGCACCGACCGGTCCCGGAAGTGGATGGTGAACTCGCCCTGCAGGACGTAACCGGTGTGCCCCCGCAGGCACCAGTGCTGCTCGTCGAAGCCGGGCGGCAGTTCCAGCAGGCGCAGGCGCTGCCCACCGACGTACGAGATCTTGACACGCCCCTCGGCCCCCGGCTTGTCCCACCTCTCCCACTCGGTGGCCGGGAAGTCGATGCCGACCGGCGCGGCAACCTGCTCAGTGGACATTCTCGATATCTCCTCTGGTCTGGACGGATTCGTTGCGGCGGGGCCGCGGAACGCGCTCGTTGCGGTCCCGGCGCGGAAGCACCGGGTCGCCGTCGACCCGCTGGTGTCGCTTGAGCAGCTGCACCATGTCGAGCATCCGGTGCACCATCCGCTCCAACGCGTCGATGCCCTCGGGGTCGGTCAGGCCGGGCGTGCCGGTGGTGTTGCGCAGCAGGACGGGGAACCCGCTGCCC
The DNA here is from genome assembly GCF_018070425.1 of Micromonospora sp. C81. Classification (NCBI taxonomy): domain Bacteria; kingdom Bacillati; phylum Actinomycetota; class Actinomycetes; order Micromonosporales; family Micromonosporaceae; genus Micromonospora; species Micromonospora sp. C81. The sequence goes on along the minus strand of NZ_JAGPXS010000006.1, from coordinate 335,079 downwards.
ACCAAGATCATCCGGTTGAGCAGCAGGTTGTTGACGATCTGGTTGTGTACGGAGGAGTCGCTGTAGCGCCGTCCGGTGACGATGATGCCGCCCACCTTGTCCGCCAGCGGACGGGTGAACCGCAGGTAGCCGACGCCCGCACGCTCGATGAAGACCTGCATGAGGTGGGCCAGGCCGAAGCCGTGCACCGGGGCCGCGTAGATCAGCCCGTCGGCGTTGGTCATCTGCTCCACCAGGGCGGGGACGTCGTCGTCCAGCTGGCAGGGCACTGTACGGCTGTTGCAGTCGCCGCACGGGCTGCACGGCGAGATCCGGTGCTCACGTAGCTGGATGGTGCGCAGGATCGCACCGCGCTCGGCGATCAGCCGACCCGCGTACGCGATGGCGTGGTCGGTGTTGCCGCCGACCCGTTCCGATCCGTTGATGGCGAGGATGGTCCCTGCTTCGCTGTGCACATTAACCCCCGGTGCGAGGCAGGGGGTGAGCGCCGCACGGCGCCCACCCCCTGCGAGGTCAGTCCGTCAGCTTTCCGGCGAAGTAGTCGATGTAGGCCTGCATGTCGAAGTGGCCGTGCCCGGACAGGGAGAAGACGATCGCCTTCGACTCTCCCGTCTCCCGGCAGTGGATCGCCTCGTCCACCGCCACCCGGACCGCGTGGGTGGACTCCGGCGCCGGCACGATCCCCTCGCTGCGGGCGAACAGCACGCCCGCCTCGAAGCACGCGGTCTGCGGCACCGCCCGCGCCTCGATCAGGTCGATCTCCCGTAGCGCGCTCACGATCGGCGCCATGCCGTGGTAGCGCAGCCCGCCGGCGTGGATCGCCGGCGGGTGGAAGTCGTGGCCCAGGGTGTGCATCTTGGTCAGCGGGGTGAGCCCGGCGGTGTCGCCGAAGTCGTAGTCGTAACTGCCCTGGGTCAAAGACGGGCAGGAGGCCGGCTCCGCCGCGATGAACCGCACCGTCGGTCCGCCGCCCCACTGCCGGCGCAGGATCGGCAGGGCCAACCCGGCGAAGTTGGAGCCACCGCCGGCCGCGCCGATCACGATGTCCGGGTAGTCGTCGGCCATCGCCAACTGGAGCAGCGCCTCCTGGCCGATGATCGTCTGGTGCATCAGCACCAGGTTGAGCACCGAACCGAGGGCGTACTTGGCGGCGCCGCCGCTGTGCATCGCCGCCTCCACCGCCTCGGAGATGGCCAGGCCGAGGCTGCCACTGGACTCCGGGTCGGCGGCGAGGGCCGCCCGGCCCGCACCGGTACGGTCGCTCGGGCTCGCGGTGACCGACGCGCCGAACGTCTCCATCAGGCCCCGCCGGTACGGCTTCTGGTCGTAGCTGACCCGCACCATGAAGACCTCGCAGTCGAGGCCGAAGTATGCGCAGGCCATCGACAGCGAGCTGCCCCACTGGCCGGCGCCGGTCTCCGTGGTAAGCCGCTGCACGCCGTCCTGCTTGCTGTAGTACGCCTGCGGGACCGCGGTGTTCGGTTTGTGGCTGCCGGCGGGGCTGACCCCCTCGTACTTGAAGTAGATCCGGGCCGGCGTGCCGAGGGCCTGCTCCAGGCGACGGGCCCGCACGAGCGGGCTGGGCCGCCACTGCCGGTAGATGTCGAGCACCGGCCCGGGGATGTCCACTTCCCGCTCGGTGGAGAACTCCTGCTCGATCATGCCGCTGGCGAAGAGCGGTTCGAGGTCCGCCGGCGTGATCGGCTCCCGGGTGCCGGGGTGGAGCATCGGGGGCAGACCCTTGGGCAGATCGGGGACCACGTTGTACCAGGTCGTCGGGATGTCACTGTCGGGCAGCACGAACTTCGTCGCGGTCATGGCCTCTTCCAGGGATGGGTGTCAGGAACTGGCGGTGGCCGGCTCGGCGGGCGTCGGCACGGGCCGGGCAGCCGGTCGGATCCGCAGCACTGCGAACGCGACCACGCCGACCACCGGGGTCAGCAGGAGCAGGAAAAGGACGGGGCGGTGCCCACCGGCCTGCCAGACGAAGCCGAGGCCCATCGGCACGACCAGCCGGGCGGAGCTGAGCACGAAACCGTTCAGCGCCATGAAGCTGCCGACCCGGTGCTCCTGGACGTGGTCGGCGATGTAGGTCGGAATCACCACCGAGGCGATGATCTCCCCGAGGGTCCAGACCACTGTCGACAGCAGCACGGCGGGCAGCGAGAACGCGAAGACCAGGATGGCCATCCCGATCGACCAGAGCAGGCCCGCCGTGATCAGCAGGGCCCGGGTCGAGTACGCCTTCATCCGCTTCTCGATCAGCAGACTGGCACTGACCACGACCACGCTGTTGATGGTGTAGACGGCACCGACCACCGCCACCGACGAGTGCAGCACTGTGGTGACCGCCAGGGGCAGCGTGTATTCCAGGCCGATCAGCGGCGCGACGAAACAGATCGAGACCACCACCAGCACCGCCACGTCGATGTCCCGCAGCAGGCCGGCCCGACGGGTGGCGCCGGCCGGCGAGGCCGTTGGCACCCGCCGGGTGTCCGCCGGTACGAAGAGCCAGATGGTGGCCGCCGCGAGCAGGCCGAGCAGGATGTTCCCGGCGAACATCAGCTGGTAGGAGTAGGCCGCCGCGAACCCGCCGAGCAGCGGGCCGACGCCCATGCCGAGATTGTTGGCCAGGTAGCTGACCGTGTACGCGAAGGGGCGCTGTTCGGGTTGGGTCAGGTCGGCGATCAGCGTGTTCGCCGCCGGGGCGAACATCCCCATTCCGACCAGCGCGACGAAGAGCAGTGCCGCGTACGTCCAGGTCGGACCGTCGAGCACTGCGAGGCCCAGGTAGCCGACCGCGTTGAGCAGCAGGCTCGACACCAGCGCGGCACGTCGACCGGCCCGGGCGCAGACCGGGCCGCTGAGCAGGCTGCCGGCGAGCAGGCCGGTGCTGCCCACGGAGATCAGCACACCCGCCTCGCCGGTGCTGAGGTGCCGGCTCTGCACCAGGTAGACCGCGAGCAGCGGGAAGACGAACATCCCGGCCCGGTTGATGAACGAGGCGTAGACCAGCATCCGCAGGGGGCGCGGCAGGGCCCGGAACCTGCTCAGCCACATGACGGATCACCGGCCGGCTCGGTGAGCACCTCGAAGGCGTCCCGGATGACCTTGAACCGGGCGCGTACGTCGTCGAAGTCGCGGCCCTCGCAGACGTACCAGCCGAGCACGTCGTTGGAGGCGGTCGGCACGGCGAGCACGTCCCCGACGGTCTTCCACACGTCCGCGTCGAGCACCGAGTCGAGCGCCCGCAACTCCTCGGCGGTGGTGATCGCGGTGATCCGGCCGTACCGGTCGGAGCAGAGGTATTCGGTGCCGATCTCCGGGCCGAGGGTGGTCGCCGGCACGTGCCCCGGGTCCAGCTCCAGCCGGCACCACTCCCCCGCCAGGTTGATGCCCCGCCCGGCCTGGATGGCGGGGACGATCGAGCCGCCGCCGGCCCGGGCGGCCGCCTCGCCGAACACCAGCTCGCCGTCGTCGCGCAGGAAGAACTCCACGTGCGCCACCCCGGTACGCATCCCGAAGCCGCGCAGCACCGTGGCGCTGGCGGTCAGGATGCGCCGCTCCGCCGGGGTCAGGTCGTGCTTGCGGGAGACAGTGCCGCCGGGCTCGTCGCGGAACTCCAGCACCGAGTACGTGTAGCGGGACAGCTGCTCGAAGACCACCTCGCCGTCGCGCAGCAGCGAGTCGACGTGGTATTCGGCGCCCCGGACGTACTCCTCCACCCGGTAGTCGTGCCGGTCGTCGGCGACCAGCGGCCAGACCCGGGCCAGGTCCTCGGTGGAGTCCACCCGGTGGGTGTCCCCGCAGGCCCAGCCCGCGTACGGCTTGATGACCACCGGCCAGCCCACCTCGGCGGCGAACTCGGCGACCGCGCCCACCGTCTCGGGGCGGCACGAGCGGGCCACCGGCACGCCCAGCTCGACGGCCCGGCGGTGCATCACGTTCTTGTCCCGGAAGGCCAGCGCCTGCTCCGGGTCGAGCCCTCCGATGCCGTGGTCACGGCGGCAGCGCGCGGCGGTGAGCACGTCGCCTTCGAAGAGCGGGAAGATGCGCTCCACCGGGTGCGCGGCGAGGATCGTCGTGACAGCCGAGCGGACAGCCTCGGAGTCGTCGAGGTCGGCGTGATAGCAGGGCAGACCAGCGGCTTCGGCGGCCGGCTGCCCGGTCGGCAGCAGCGCGACGGTCGCCACGCCCAGCTCGGTGGCGGCGGCGACCACGCTGCGGAACTGGGCCGCGTACCGGCCTGCCGCCGGTCGGTAGATCACCAGGATCGCGCGGTTCACGATCGGCTCCCACTGTCGCTGGCGACCGGGCCCGCGGTGCGCAGGACGGCGCTGGTCGTCGCGCCGTCGAGCACCGCCTCCTGCCGCGTGCCGTCGGACAGCTCGTCGAGGGCGGCGGTGAGCCGGGCCAGCGCGTCCGTCACCTCGGCCCGGCCTCCGGGGTGGGCCGACTCGACGGTGAGCAGCAGCCGGTGCCGGCCCAGATCGGTGCGGACCAGGTGGCCCTGCCGCCAGTTCCAGCGGCGCGAGTGGGCCCGCCCGTCGGCGTCGGCGTAGACGACCTCGCCCGGCTCGGGCCGCTCCGGCGCCTCGGGCGTGCCGAGCGGGAGGTAGGTCTCGGTGCCGTCGGCCGGCCGGACGACGAGCTCGGCGAGGCCGTCGACAGCGCACGAGGCCACCGGCAGCGCCGCACCGAGCGACACCGCGTTGCAGAGGTCGACCAGGGCGTTGATCCGGGGCAGCCGGTCACCCTTGGCGACCCGCCGGGCGATCGACTCGGCGGCGCACGGGAACCGGTTGGGGTTCACCCCCACCGCCCGGTACGCCTCCCGCCACGCGGCGATGCCCGGCAGCTCCGCCACCCCCGCCTTGTCCAGGCCTGCCGCGTGCAGCGCGTCCTCGGCGGCGGTCAGCAGTGCCGACACGGCGGGAGGCGCCGGGGCGACCTCGATCGCCGGTATGGCGATCACGCCGAGCACGTAGTCCGGCACTGCGGTCAGCACCCGGTCGTCGATGCGCACGGTGAGGGTGTCCACACCGTCGCTGAGCTGGGTCATCGTGATCCTCGCGTGGTTCGGGTCCGATTGTCGGTCCGACCGTACGCAGCGCGACGACCACCAGGTGTGGCCAATCCGGGGTGATCCGGTGAGGCCAATCCGGCTGTCGGAGGCTGGTCGTCGCGACGGCCGGCACGGGCCCGGGCACCGAGCAGCGTGGTGCCCAGCGCCAGCACGCAGAGTGCCGCGCCGACCGGCCCGAGCAGGTCGAGGGCGTCCGTGCCGCCGTGTCGCAGCAGCCGGTTGCCGAGGAAGCCGCCGAGGGCGATGCCCACGAACGTGGCCGACGAGTTGAGGGAGAGCAGCAGCGGCCCGGAGCTGGGCGCGACAGTGAAGAGCCGGTGTTGCTGGGCCGGCTGGGTGGCCATCGCCGTGATGCCCCACGCCGCCATGGCCAGCGCGGCCGGCAGCAGCGCCTGCCGGGTCAGTGGCAGCGTCACCAGGACCAGGGCGAGCCCGGTGACCGAGACGAGCAGCACCGGCACGCCACCCCACCGGTCGGTGGCCCGTCCGCCGAGCACGGTGCCGGCGACCGCCGGCACACCGAAGACCAGCAGCAGCACCGCGAGCAGGGTTCCGTCGCCGTCGGTGGCCGGCGCGAGCAGCGCCCCGACGTACGTCAGCGCGAGGTAGCCGCCGGTCATGAAGAGCGCAGTGGTGAGCACCGCCAACCCGACCCCACGGTCGCGTGCCGGGGCGAGCCGGGCGGCCAGCGACGGGCTGGGCGGCAGGGTCAGCGCCGGCAGGCCGACGGTCACCGCGACCGCGCAGGCGGCACCGATGGCGGCGAGCAGCCAGAAGGTGGCGCGCCACTGAAGGTCGGCGGCGAGCCAGGTGCCGAACGGCACCCCGGCCACGGTGGCCGCGGAGAGGCCGCCGAGCACGACGGCCATGGCCCGGCCGCGCCGCTCGGGCGGGGCCAGCGCGGCCGCCGACGCGGTGGCGGCGGGGATGTAGAGCGCGGCGCTGACCGCCGTGAGGACCCGGGCCAGCAGCAGCAGCGGCAGGTCGGGCGCCAGCGCGGAGCCGACGTTGCCCACTGTGAACCCGACCAGCGAGACCACCAGCACGGTACGCCGCTCCAGCCGACCGGTCAGGGCGCCGAGCACCGGAGCGGCGACCGCGTACGCCAGGGCGAAGACGGTGCTCACCCAGCCGGCGGAGGCGACGCTGACCCGCAGCGTACGGGCCACCTCGGGGAGCACACCGGCGACGACGAAGGTGTCGGTGCCGATGGCGAAGGCGCCCACGGCGAGCAGCGGGACGACCGGCACGCTCCGGCGCATCACGCCACTCCCGCCCGCTGCCCGGCGCGGTAACGGGTGGCGTCCCCGGCGACCACCCTGCCGCCCAGCAGCACCAGCTCGATCGCCTCCGGCCGGCCCAGCACCGTGATGTCCTCGGCCGGGTCCCCGTCGGTGACCACCAGGTCGGCCAGCCGCCCCGGCTGCACCGTGCCCGCGTCGTCGCCGCGACCCGCGAGCCGTGCGCCGTTGGCGGTGGCCCAGGTCAGCACCACCGGGGCGGGAATGCCGGCCATGGTCACGTACGTCTCCAGCTCCTCGGCGTAGCGGCCGTGCGGGGTCCACGCGAAGCCGAAGTCGTCGCCGGCCACGATCGGGATGCCCATCTGCACCATCAGCGGCAGGATGCGCAGGGTGTTCTCCACCTCGGCCTGGAATTCGAGGGTCTCCAGGTATTCCGGGGTCTTGCCGTACCGGGTGCCGGTGGTGAGCAGCCGGTGCGGCTGATGCAGGCTCGGCACCACGAAGATGCCCCGTTCGGCGATCGCCTCCAGGGCCGCGTCGTCGGCGTACGTGGCGTGGTCGATCACGTCGACCCCGGCGGCGATGGCGTTGCGGATGCCGGCCAGCCCCCGCGAGTGCGCCCGGATCCGGACTCCCCGCCGGTGCGCCGCCCGGGCCGCGATGACCAGTTCCTCGGCGGTGAAGAGCAGCTCGTGCGATCGACCGTTGGGGAAGGTGTCGTCGCCGGTGGAGAAGACCTTGATGATCTCCGCGCCCTGGGCGACCTCGGTGTCGACGTACTCGATCAGCTCTTCCGGGGTGTCGGCCAGCCGCATCAGGTCGCTCGGGATGCGTTGCTTGACCCCGGGGTTGCGGCGCTCCGGCGGGCCGGACACCATCAGGTCCCGGCTGCACGGGGTGATCCGCGGGCCGGGCAGCCGGCCGGCGTCGATCGCCCGGCGCAGGGCCATGTCGATGCCGGCCACCGAGCCCGCACCGACGAAGGCGGTGTAGCCCAGCCGGAGCATGTCGGCCGCGTTGGCGGCGGCGCCGAGGGTGACCTCCGGGATCGTGTACTTGAAGAGCATCTCCCGACCGTCGAGCACGTTCAGGTACGCGATGTGGGTGTGGCCCAGCGTCATGCCCGGCATGACCGTCCGGCCGTCGAGGTCGAGGACGTCCACGTCCGGGTCATGCAGTGGGGCCTGCGCCTCGGGCAGCACCGCGACGATCCGCTCGCCGTCGAGCAGCACGCTGTGGTGCGGGCGGGACGCCACCCCCAGTCCTTCCTGGACCGTGGCGCGGTGCAGCAACGTACGTCGGGACACGACGATCACTCCGGTTCTCTCGGTGTCGGGGCAGGAGAGCCGACGGTGGCTCTAGCAGCGGCCGAACAGGGTCCACACGATCTCGGCGCCCGGGCGGCGGGCCACCCACCGCAAGGCGTGGCGGTGGACCCCGGGCGCGTTGGTCACCGCCAGGTCGGCGCCGCCGGCGGCGAGGATCTCCGCGGCGTGCTGGGTGGAGTCGGCGTCGACCCACCGCATCGGGCGGTCCCGCAGGGCGGGTGGCGCGAGGTCGGTGAAGAGCCGCCGGACCTCCCAGAGTGCGGCCACCGCGAGCTGACCGGCGGCCGGCTCGCGGTCCGGGTCGGCCGCGATGCCGTACTCCGGTGTGGCCTGCGCGAAGTACGCATCCAGCCGCAGGTCGCGGTGCCAGTGGAAGCGGGTGAGCCCCTGGTACGCGCTCGGCACGAGGGCCTGGTCGACCCGGCGGTCCACAAGCGCCGCGAGCACCGCGTCGAAGGTGTCGGACAGCTCGACGCGCAGCCCGTGCCGCTCGGCGAGGAAGGCCGCCGTCAGGTGGCTGGACGTCCCGGGCGGGCCCAGGGTGGCCAGCGTCGTGCCGGGCCGGCTCGCCCACCGGTCCACCACGGCGCGCCAGCGCCGCCCGTACGCCTCGGCGAGCGGGCCGGGCAGCGCCGGCACCCACTCGTCCGCGGCCGTCTCAGGTGGTGTAGCCACGGTTGCCCGCCATCCGCTGCGCCACCCGGGTCTCGTGGTCGACCTCGACGCGCCGGTCGACGATCCGGGCGGCCTTCCAACTCACGAAGGCGCCGGTGCTCGTGATCGGGTCGAGCCCGTCGGTCAGCTCCACCTCGACCGGTACGCCGAGCGCGGCGGCGGTCCGCTGCCGGACGCCGTCGGCGATCCCGCCGGGGTCGTCGACGAGGTCCTTGAGCAGTTCCAGGCGGACCGTCAGCCGGTCGCCGCCGCTCGGGTCGTGGTCGATCACCACCTGGTATCCGCCCGAGCCGACGACCCCGGTCAGGACGGCCATCTCGATCTGCCCGGCGGTGAAACGTCGACCGCCCAGCTCGATCCGGTCCAGGGTGCGGCCCACGATCTGCACCAGGTCGCCGGCCATCTCGCAGTCGCAGTCCGACGACTCGATGATCACCGCGTCGCCCGTGCGGTAACGGACCAGCGGCTTCACCCCGTCGATCAGCATGGTGACGGTGAGTTCCCCGCTGCCGCGCGAGCCGTGCGACACGCCGGTCTCCGGGTCCACCACCTCGATGAGGTAGTTGGTCTGGGAGAGGTGCATCCGCTTGTTGCGGCAGGCGGTGGCGATGACGAACGCCTCCTGCGAGCCGTACAGGATGTTGTAGACGTCCGCGCCCCAGACGGACTCCAGGTTGCGGGCCAGCGCCGGGGTGCACATCTCGCCGGTGACGAAGAGCAGCTTGACGGCGAAGTCCTCGCGCAGCCGGTAGCCGTAGTGTTCGGCCGCCTTGGCGAGCATCATGGCCACGCCCGGCGTGCAGCAGATGACCTCCAGCTCAAGATCCTTCATGAGCTGCAACGCCTTGGCGAACCCGATCACCGGCGAGTACGGCCAGATCTTCGCGCTCAGCGAGCCGACGTTGCGCGCGACGTCACCGAGGGTGTCGCCGAAGGAGTGCACCTCGGTCGGCCCCATCAACCCGATCCGGGGCGCGCGGTCGCCGAAGTGGTGCCGGAAGATCGACGCCCAGGACTCGGTGACGTGCGCGTTACTGGCCACCACCTCCCGGCCGTCGCGGGGACACGGGGTCGCCCGGCCGGTCGTGCCGGTCGTCTCGTAGAAGAAGACGCCCTCGGACAGCGGCCGGCTGAGCACGTCGAGCATCTCCTGGCGCAGGTGCGTCTTCGTGGTGAAGGGCAGCCGGTCGAGGGTCGCCGGGGTGATCGTGGCGAGGTCGACGTCGGCCAGGTGACGGGCGTAGAACGGCGAGCCGGTGGACACCTGGTCGAGCACCGTGCGCAGCTGTCGTGCCCGCCAGGCCTCCAGGTCGGCGGCGTCGAGGGTGCGGTCGTAGAAGGCCTGGTGCAGGGCCAGGTAGTCGGCGGCGAAGTCCGCCGCCGGGCCGGTGGTCGGAAGCCACATGGTCGGATCCTCTCCAGGGGTGAGCCGGCTGCGGTGCTGTCGCCGCCAGCCGTGGCGCAGGTCAGTGCAGGCCACCGTTGACGTCCAGAACCGAGGCGGTGACGTAGCTGCTCTCCGGGCCGGCCAGCCACGCGACGGCCGCGGCGATCTCAGCCGGCGAGCCGAAGCGGCCGACCGGAATCCTGGCCCGGTAGTCGTCCCGGCGCTCCACCGGGATCCGGGCGGCCATCGGGGTGTCGACCAGGCCGGGAGCGACCGCGTTGACCCGGATGCGGTGCTCGGCGAGCGCCCGGCCGAGGCTGCGGGTCAACGCGATGCACGCACCCTTCGACGCCCCGTACGCCGCGTCCGGGCTGCCGGACTGCCCGCTGATCGAGGCCACGTTGACCACAGTGCCGGGCCGGCCGGCGTCGACCAGGCCACGGGCGAACGCCTGGGTGCAGAAGAACGCGGCGCCCAGGTTGACGTCGAGCACCTGCGCGTACGTCTTCGGGTCGTAGTCGAGGAAGTCCCGGGCGTGGTAGACGCCGGCGTTGTTCACCAGCACCGTGGGCTGGCCGTACCGCTCGTGGATCCGTGCGAAGAGCTGCTCCACCTGCTCCGGCACTGCCACGTCGGCGACCAGCGAGGCGTACGCCACCGGGTCACCGGCCGGGTCGACGTCGATGCCGAGCACCCGGTGCCCGGACCCGGTCAGCGCGACGGTCACGGCCCGGCCGATGCCGCCCGCCGCGCCGGTGACCACGGCGAGCGGGACTGACTGGTCGGTCATGGCGACCCCACCGCCCCGGCGCCGGCTGCCGGCACTGCCGCCGACGCGCGGCCCAGGAAGTTGTCGAACAGGCGCAGCCCGTCCTCGGTGAGCACGCTCTCCGGGTGGAACTGCACCCCCTCCACCGGCAGGGTCAGGTGTCGTACCCCCATCACGTAGCCGTCGTCGGACGAGCGCGCGGTGATCTCCAGGGCCGGCGGGGCCGGGTCCGCGACGATCAGCGAGTGGTAGCGGGTGACGGTGAGCGGGGCGGGCGCGCCGGCGAAGACACCTCGGCCGTCGTGGGCGACCACGCTCGTCTTGCCGTGCATCAGGTGCCGGGCGACGGTGACCGTTCCCCCGTACGCGAGGCCGATCGCCTGATGGCCGAGGCAGACGCCGAGCAGCGGCACCTGGCCGGCGAAGGCGTGCACCAGCTCCACGTGCCCGGACTCGGCGGGGTGCCCCGGCCCGGGGCCGAGCACCACCGCGTCCGGCCGCAGGGCGGCGAGCTGCTCGGTGGACCGCGACCGGGAACGGACCACCACGGTCCGCGCGCCGAGGGTTCGCAGGTACTGGTCGATGATGTGGGTGAAACTGTCGTACGCGTCGACGAGCAGGACCTTCACGGCAGCAGCTCCGTACCGGTCAGGGCCCAGAACGTGGCGCTCATCTTGGCCAGCGTCTCCCGCCACTCGGCCCCGGGTGTGGAGTCGGCCACGACCCCGGCGGAGGCCTGGGTGCGGTAGCGGCGACCGTCGTGCACGGCGGTGCGGATGCAGAGCGCCAGCACCGCGTACCCGCGTACGTCGACGAGGCCGATCGAGCCGGCGTAGACGCCCCGGGGTTCGTCCTCCAACCCGTCGATGATCTCCATGGAGCGCAGCTTCGGCGCGCCGGTCATGGTGCCGGCCGGGAAGGCGGCGCAGATCGCCGCCCAGACGTCGGCGTCGTCGGCGAGCTGCCCGGAGACGGTGGACACCAGGTGGTGCACGTACGCGAACGGCTCGACGTCGAACATCGCGTCCACGCTGAGCGTGCCCGGTACGCAGACCCGACCGATGTCGTTGCGGCAGAGGTCGACCAGCATGACGTGCTCGGCCCGCTCCTTCTCGCTGGCCGTCAGCTCGGCCACCAGCCGGCGGTCGGTCTCCGGGTCGGCGCTGCGGGCAGCGGTGCCCGCGATCGGGCGCATGGACAGCCGGCCCTCATCGACGCGGAGGAACAGCTCGGGGCTCGCCCCGATGACGGTCCCGCCGGCCCAGGGCGTCAGGTACATGTACGGCGAAGGGTTGCGGTGCCGCAGCCGCCGGTAGACCTCCAGCGGGGTGAGAGCCGTCTCCACGTCGATCCGGTGGCCGATCTGGATCTGGTAGCTGTCCCCCACCTCGATGTGCCGCAGGCACTGCTTGACCCGGGCGGCGAACGTCTCCTCGTCGACGGTGTCCCGCACCAGGGTGGGCGGTGGGGCGACCGGCACCGCCGCGTGATCGTCGGGAAGCCCGGCGAGCAGCTCCGACAGCCGGGGAGCGCCGCTGTCGGGTGGCAGGTGCGGGCCGCTGGCGGTGAGCTGCCGCACGGTGCCGGCGCGCAGGTCCCACCAGACGGTGTGCCGGAACAGCACGAGGGTGCAGCGTGGGATGTCGTCGACCACCCGGTCGACGGAGAGCTCGTCCATGTCCCGCGCGGCCTCGTACGCCAGGGTGGTGAGGAAGCCGAAGGCGAAGCTGTCAGCGGGGGCGGTGGTCCGCACCGCGAAGGCCCGCTGCACGGCCCGGACCGCCGCCCAGACCTCGGGTGGCCCGGAAACCGACCAGACCCGCTCCGGCGCGCGGTGCCGGGCCGGCTCGCCCAGGACCGCCGTGAGCACGGCGGACAGGGCGTCGCCGAGCGGACCGTCGCAGATCACCTCAAGCCGGTCGGCGATGAACCGCAACTCGGCGAGAGTGTCCCAGCCGACTGCCGCCGCATAGCGATCCTGAGCCGGGCCGTCTAGGCTTTCGAAGAGATACAGATCGTCGTGCGGACGACATTCGGAGAGTGCCGTGTAGAGCGACAATGGATTGATTGCCGACAGTGTGACGGATGTCACCTCTATTGGAATTGAGTTGGCCAGTGGCGTAGGCCGCATCGCCACAGAATGCGACCGAATGGGCCACGTGGCGGTCTTGGTTGACAATGAGGACACTGCGAAACCCCCTCTGAGCAGCCCGATTTCCGCGCCACCGTTGGCGCTGACCCCGCCGCGTGACACGGCAGATCGGACTTTCCCCCCGCACAAAAGGACTCGCACGACCGGCCCGCGCCGGCACCAGGGACGTTAGTGAGGTCCATATTGGACAACTCGGAACGTACGCCCTGATTCGCCGGTCGCTGGACGGTTGCGCGTCCGGACAACACTTTCCTCAAGTACAGATCGCGCTGTCCATACCACTTCGACTACGCCGGAGCGGACCACTTGTTGTTGAATCTAAACCTGTCAATAGATGGTCAGTCGCGTGAAACGCTGGCAGTGCAGCTCCGTAACGCATTTCGTACGCAGATCGAGGAGGGCGTGCTGCGTCCCGGCACCCGCCTGCCGTCGAGCCGGCAGCTCGCCGCCGACCTCGGGGTGTCCCGCAGTGTGGTCGTCGAGGCGTACGAGCAGCTCTGCGCCGAGGGCTACTTCGTCTCCCAACACGGCTCGGGCACCTCGGTGGCGGCGGCGGCACGCGACGAGATCGGCTCGGCGCTCACTCCCGGCGACCGCGCACCGACGGCGGCACTCCGGGACCTGCGCACCGGCGGCCTGCACGCCTCCACCTTCCCCGGGCAGGACTGGATCCGGGCGGTCAGCGCGGTGGTCACCTCGGCCGGCCTCCGCGAGCTGGGATACGCCCCGCCGTCCGGCCTGCCGGTCGTCCGGCACACCCTCGCCGGCTACCTCGGCCGAGTGCGCGGCGTGCGTACCAGACCCGACCACCTCATGATCACGTCCGGCTTCGCCCAGGGCCTCGCGCTGCTGTGCCGGGAGCTGCGCGACCGGGGCCACGACACGGTCGGCGTGGAGGACCCGGGTCACCCGGGCGAGTGGGAGTTCATCGCCGACGCCGGCCTGCGTCCGGTGGGCCTACCGGTGGACGCCGACGGCATCCGGGTCGACGCCCTGGCCGCGAGCGGGGTCCGCGCCGTGCTCGTCACCCCGGCCAGCCAGTTCCCGACCGGGGCCACGCTCAGCGCGCAGCGCCGGGAGCAGCTCGTCGCCTGGGCCGAGGCGGTCGACGGCTACATCGTCGAGGACGACTTCGATGCCGCCTTCGTCGCCCCGGCGCAGCGGATGCCGGCGTTGCAGAGCCTCGCCCCGGACCGGGTGATCTACGCCGGCAGCGCCAGCAAGGTGCTCGCCCCGGCGCTCCGCCTCGGTTGGCTGGCCACCCCGGCCACACTGACCGCGCCGATCGAGCGCCTGCGCGCCGGCTGGGACCTCGGCTGCTCCAGCCTGGAGCAGCTCGCCTTCGCCCGGCTCATCGACACCGGGGCGTTCGACCGGCACCTGCGGCGACTCACCGCCGACATCCAGAAACGCCGTCAGGTGGTCCACCAGTTCGTCGCCCGCGAGCTGCCCGGCACCACCCTGCGCAACGGGCACGGCGGGTTGCAGGCGTACCTGGAACTGCCCACCTGGTGCGCCGAGGAGGCGCTGGTGCAGGCCGCCCGACGCCACTCGGTCCTGGTCCGTGGCGGTCGCTTCTACGCCCTGCGCGCCGACGACCGGCCGCCGGCACTGGTCGTCGGCTACGCCGGGTTGCGCGGCACCGAGCTGGGCCGCGGCCTGGCCGGGATCGCCGGGGCGTTCCGGGAGACGATGGGCCGCACCGGGTCCAGAGCCCCTCGGGTGACTCCGACGGCCGAACCGAGTGGCACCGGGGTCCGCGGTGGACGGTGAGCGCGACCGGTGACCCCTGTCGTCCCGGCGCCGTCACCCTGGGCGGGCTCGCGTCCCAGGCCAAGCTAGGGGTGTCGGCTGCTCCCACGGGCGCGTTACGGTCCGGCCGTGCCCGTACCGCGATGCGCGCGCGGGTCACTTGAGAATCGTCGTCTGTCGAAGCGTCAGGCGTCGGGGGAGGGGTCGACCGGTGTTCAGGCGTATCGCGATCATCAATCGGGGAGAAGCCGCGATGCGGCTGATCCATGCCGTACGGGACCTGTCGGCGGAGTCGGGTGACCACGTCGAGACGGTCGCCCTGTTCACCGACGAGGACCGTACCGCGACGTTCGTCCGGGCGGCCGACCTGACGTATCCGCTGGGTGCCGCGGCCACCCGCCCGTACCTCAACCACGAGCTGCTGGAACGCGCCCTGGTCGAGACCGGCGCCGACGCGGCCTGGGTCGGCTGGGGATTCGTCGCGGAGGACCCGGCGTTCGCCGAGCTGTGCGAGCGGATCGGGGTCACGTTCGTGGGGCCGAGCGCGGAGGCGATGCGCAAGCTCGGCGACAAGATCGGCTCGAAGCTGATCGCCGAGGAGGTCGGCGTCCCGGTCGCCCCGTGGAGCCGGGGCGAGGTGGCGACCCTCCAGGACGCTCTTCGCGCGGGCGACCAGATCGGCTACCCGTTGATGCTCAAGGCGACCGCCGGCGGTGGTGGGCGTGGCATCCGGCGGGTCGACTCGCCGGTGGACCTCACCGACGCCTATGAGCGCACCAGCCAGGAGGCGTTGCGGGCCTTCGGCTCCGGCGTGGTCTTCCTGGAACGCCTGGTGACCGGCGCCCGGCACGTCGAGGTGCAGATGATCGCCGACGGGCAGGGTGGCGCCTGGGCGCTCGGGGTGCGGGACTGCTCGGTGCAGCGCCGCAACCAGAAGATCATCGAGGAGTCCGCGTCGCCGGTGCTGGCGGCGGAACAGGTCGCCGAGGTGAAGGCCGCCGCGGTGCGGCTCGCACTGGCGGTGGGTTACCGGGGCGCCGGCACTGTCGAGTTCCTGTACCACCCGGCCCAGAAGCTGTTCGCCTTCCTGGAGGTCAACACGCGGCTCCAGGTCGAGCACCCGATCACCGAGATCACCACCGGCACCGACCTGGTCAAACTCCAACTGCACGTGGCCGGCGGTGGCCGGCTCGACGGTCCGGCACCGGTGGAGGCGGGTCACGCGGTCGAGGCCCGACTCAACGCCGAGGACCCGGACCGCGACTTCGCACCCTCCCCCGGCCGGATCGTCCGGCTCGCGCTGCCGGCCGGCCCGGGCATCCGGGTCGACACCGGTGTCAGTGAGGGCGACAGCATCCCGGCGGCCTTCGACTCGATGATCGCCAAGATCATCGCGTACGGCCGGGACCGTGACGAGGCGCTCGGCCGTCTGCGTCGCGCCATGGCCGAGACCACCGTCATCATCGAGGGTGGCGCCACCAACAAGAGCTTCGTGCTGGACCTGCTCGACCAGTCCGAGGTGATCGACGGCTCCGCCGACACCGGCTGGATCGACCGCGTCCGCTCCGAGGGCCGCCTCGTCACCCACCGCCACTCCGCGATCGCCCTCGCCGCGGCCGCCATCGAGGCCTACCAGGACGAGGAGGAGGTCAGCCGGCAGCGCCTGTTCACCACCGCGCACGGCGGCCGCCCGCAGGTGCGCCACGAGACCGGCCGCCCGCTCGACCTGAAATTGCGCGGCGTCGCCTACCGGGTGGCGGTGTCCCGCGTGAGCCGCAGGTGTTTCCGCATCGGCCTGTCGGCCGGCGGGGACGTCCACCGCGTCGACGTGCAGATGGAACGGTTCGACGAGCACCGCGGGCAGATGCTGGTCAACGGCAACCGCTTCCGGTTGGTGACCGCGACCCACGGGCCGATCCACACGATCGAGGTCGACGGCGTCACCCACCGGGTCAGCAGGGACGAGGGCGGCGTGGTCCGCTCCCCCGCGCCGGCCCTCGTCGTCGCGACTCCCCTGACCGTCGGTGACGAGGTCGAGGCCGGCGCGCCGATCCTGGTGCTGGAGAGCATGAAGATGGAAAACGTGCTCCGGGCCCCGTTCAAGGCCCGCGTGCGCGAGTGCCCCGTCGCCGTCGGCAGCCAGGTCGAGACGGGCACCCCCCTGATGCGCCTCGAACCACTGGCCGACACCACCACCGAGGAGAGGACCACTTCGGCCGAGGTCGTCGAGATCGACCTGCCGGCGGCACCGGCCGGGCCGTCGGCGGAGCAGGTCCTGGACGATCTGCGCGCGCTGCTGCTCGGCTACGACGTCGCCCCGGGCGAGATCGGGCGTTGCCCAGCCGTGCGTACCGGGGCGCCGGCCGGTCACCTCGACCTTCTGACGATCTTCGCGAACCTGGCGGAGCTGGCCCGCAACAAGCCGCGTCGGACCGCCGACGCCCAGCCGGGCAGCGCCGTGCACACCCCGCGCGAGTTCTTCCACAGCTACCTGCAGAGCCTCGACGCCGAACGGGCCGGCGTCTCCCCCGGGTTCGTGGCACGCCTGGAACGGGTCCTCGCCCACTACGGCGTGACCGGGCTGGACCGCACACCGGAACTGGAGGACGCCGTCTTCCGGATCTTCCTGGCCCAGCAACGGATGGCCGCCGCGACGCCGGTCGTCTCCGAGGTGCTGCGCCAACTGCTCGCCGGGCCCGCACCCGTCGGCGACCTGCGTGAACCCGCCGGTGTCGTCCTCGAGCGCCTGATCGAGGCGACCCAGGTCCGCTTCCCGGTGATCGCCGACCTGGCACGTGGTCTGGTCTTCCGCTGGTACGCCCAGCCCCTGCTGCGCCGCACCCGCGCCGAGGTCTATGCCGAGGTCCGTGCCGACCTGCGCCACCTCGATGAGCACCCGGACGCCCCGGACCGGGCCGACCGCATCCAACGCATGGTCTCCTGTCGACAACCCCTCGTGCGGATCATCGGTCAGCGCATCCGACGCCCCGGCCACACCGAGCACGGCCCGCTGCTGGAGGTGCTCACCCGCCGCTACTACGGCAACCGGGGCCTGACCGCGGTGACCGCGCGGGGCGGGTTCCTCACCGCCGAGCACGGCACGACCCACATCGTGGCGGGCGCCACCGACATCGCCCGTCTTCCCGGCACCCTCACCGCGCTCGCCGAGCTGGCCGCCGACGCCCCGGCCCCACTGGTCGCCGACCTGTACGTCGCGGTGCAGGACCAACCCGACGACGACGCCGTCGCGGTACGCCTCGCTGAGCTGTTCGCGGCACACCCGCTGCCGTCGACCGTCCAGCGGGTCACCGCGACCGTCGCCAGCTCCAACGGCGCCGTCATGCACCACTACTTCACCTTCCGGCCCGGCGAGGCCGGCTTCACCGAGGACCGGCTGATCCGTGGGCTGCACCCGCAGATCGCCCAGCGCCTGCAACTGGAGCGGCTGCGCGAGTTCGACCTGACCCGGCTGCCCTCGGCCGACGAGGAGATCTACCTCTTCAAGGCCGTGGCGCGCAGCAACCCCGCCGACGAACGGCTCATCGCCATGGGCCAGGTCCGCGACCTGACCCCGCTGCGGGAGACCGACGGACGCCTGGTCGCGCTGCCCGCCCTGGAGGAGGCCACCACCCTGGCCCTGGACGCGATCCGCGACATCCAGGCGCGGCGGCCGCAGGACAAGCGGTTCGACACCAACCGGATCCTGATGTACGTCTGGCCGCCCACCAACCTGTCGCTCGACGAGCTGAACGCGCTGGTCCAGCGGATCCTGCCCACCTCGACCGGGGCCGGGCTGGAAGAGGTGCAGTTCATCGCCCGGCAGCCGCACTCGGCCGGGGACGTGGCGGTGACGATCACCCTGGACCCGGGCAACGGCGCTCACCTCAACGTGGGCGCGCCGTCCACCGAGCCGGTGCGACCGCTCGACGACTACCGGCAGAAGGTGCTGCGTGCCGCACGTCGGGGCACCACCTACCCGTACGAGCTGACCGGGCTGCTGGGCCGCTTCACCGAGTACGACCTCGACCCGTCCGGGACGCTCGTACCCGTCGAACGGCCGAAGGGGAAGAACTCGGCGGCCATCGTGGCCGGCGTGGTGACCACCCCGACCGAGCGCTACCCGGAGGGCGTCACCCGCGTGGTGCTGCTCGGCGACCCGACCAAGGCGCTGGGCGCGCTCTCCGAACCGGAGTGCGCCCGCGTCATCGCCGCCCTCGACCTGGCCGAGACCATGCGGGTGCCCCTGGAGTGGTTCGCCCTGTCGGCGGGCGCCCGCATCTCGATGAGTTCCGGAACCGAGAACATGGACTGGGTCGCCGCGGCGCTCAAGCGCGTCGTGACGTTCACCCAGGCCGGCGGTGAGATCAACATCGTGGTGGCCGGCATCAACGTCGGCGCCCAGCCATACTGGAACGCCGAGGCCACGATGCTCATGCACACCAAGGGCATCCTGGTGATGACCCCGGACTCGGCGATGGTGCTCACCGGCAAGCACTCGCTGGACTTCTCCGGTGGTGTGTCGGCCGAGGACAACTTCGGCATCGGCGGCTACGACCGGGTCATGGGTCCGAACGGGCAGGCGCAGTACTGGGCACCCAGCCTGCCGGCGGCACGGGACGTGCTCATGGCCCACTACGACCACACCTACGTCGTACCCGGGGAGACCGGGCCGCGGCGGGCCGACACCGATGACCCGGTCGACCGGGACGTCTCCGACTACCCGCACCTCGTCGACGGCAGCGACTTCACCACCGTCGGGCAGATCTTCTCGGCGAGCCACAACCCGGACCGCAAGAAGGCCTTCGACATCCGTACGGTCATGCGCGCCCTGTCCGACCAGGATCACCCCGTCCTCGAACGCTGGGCCGGGATGGCCGACGCCGACACGTCCGTGGTCCAGGACGCCCACGTCGGTGGCTATCCCGTCTGCCTGATCGGCATCGAGTCGCGCCCGGTCCCCCGGCGCGGGTTCCCGCCCACCGACGGGCCGG
Source organism: Micromonospora sp. C81 (assembly GCF_018070425.1). Lineage (NCBI taxonomy): Bacteria > Bacillati > Actinomycetota > Actinomycetes > Micromonosporales > Micromonosporaceae > Micromonospora > Micromonospora sp. C81. The sequence continues at coordinate 315,695 of NZ_JAGPXS010000006.1, read as the reverse complement.
ACACCTACACGGCAGGCACCCTGTTCCCCCGCTCGTCGAAGAAGACGGCACGGGCGATCAACGCGGCCTCCGGCAACCGCCCGCTCGTCGTGCTGGCGAACCTGTCCGGCTTCGACGGATCCCCCGAGTCGATGCGCAACCTCCAGTTGGAGTACGGCGCCGAGATCGGCCGGGCGATCGTCAACTTCGAGGGCCCGATCGTCTTCACGGTGATCTCCCGCTACCACGGCGGCGCGTTCGTGGTCTTCTCCAAGGCCCTCAACCCGAACATGTCCGTGCTCGCTTTGGAGGGCTCGTTCGCCTCGGTGCTCGGCGGCGCCCCGGCCGCAGCCGTCGTCTTCTCCGGTGAGGTCACCAACCGCACCGCGAAGGACCCCCGCGTCGCCGAGCTGCACGCGCAGGTCGCGGGCGCGACCGGCGCGGAACGGGCGTCCCTCAACGTCCTCCTCGCCGAGGTGCGCTCGTCCGTCCGCGCGGAGAAGCTGGGCGAGGTGGCCGCGGAGTTCGACCGGGTGCACAGCATCCAGCGAGCCGTCCAGGTCGGCTCGGTCGACGCCATCGTCAGCACCGCCGAGCTGCGGCCCCGCATCATCGAGGCGATCGAGCACGGCCTGAAGAGGTGACGCCCTCCCCGCCCTGGCATCGGGGTGCTAGGGGTCTGTGTCGGCACCGGCGACGCCCCCATGCTGAAGTCGGAGCGACGAGGCTCCGTGGCAGAGAGGACCGATCCGATGCCTCAGTACCTGACACTCGACCCGCCGGCCCTGGCACCGTCCGAGCCCGTGCTGGTGTTCCTCCAGGGTGGACCTGCCGACATCCCCCGCACGGTGGTGGCCAGCGTCGAGCAGCTGGTCTACGGAAAGATCAAAGTGCCCTACCTGGCCGGTTACGAGCACTTCGAGCGCCGTTTCGGCGACGGCTCCCCGCTGTTGTTCACCTGGACCGCGCGGACCAAGATCGCGGAATGACGCGGGACGGATCGCGGGTCGCACTCTGGGCGTCGGCGCCGGGGCGGCGGCCCGCGATCGGAGGCCCACCGACTGCCCGGGCCCCTAGCCGGGAAGGGCGATCCCTTAGCTGCGCGAGCGCGGCCCGTGAAAGCCGCAGCGTTCGTTCCCTACGGCTACCAGCGTCGATACTGTTGAAGCGTGACCAATGCCAGCCGTGCCCGTGCACTGCCGCCCGAGGGCGTCAGGTCGGCCACCGCTGACTCCGGAACCGTTTCTCCGGCGCGGAGGAAGCCATGATCGAGTCCATCCTTCCCGGCGCCGTGACGGCCGTCGACACCTTCGTGGACCCGCCCGGCGCCGACCTCTTCCCCGAGGAGGAGGCCGTCGTCCGCAAGGCCGTGGACAAGCGCCGCCGCGAGTTCACCACCGCCCGCTGGTGCGCACGCCAGGCGATGCGCCAGATCGGGATCGCTCCCGCGCCGGTCCTGCCCGGCACCCGCGGCGAGCCCCAGTGGCCCTTCGGAATGGTCGGCAGCATCACCCACTGCGCCGGCTACCGCGCCGCAGTCCTCGCCGAGCAGGAGAAGGTCACCACTGTCGGCATCGACGCCGAACCCAACGAGGCTCTCGCCAACGGTGTGCTCGAAGCCGTCTCCCTGGCCGAGGAACGGGACCGCATCGCCGTCCTGCTGCGCGACCATCCCGGTGTCGCCTGGGACCGGATGCTGTTCAGCGCGAAGGAATCGGTCTACAAGGCCTGGTTCCCGCTGACCGCACGGTGGCTCGACTTCGAGGACGCGAACATCGTCATCGACCCGCTGAACGGCACCTTCAACGCCACGCTGCTGGTGACCGGGCCGTGGGTGCACGGGCGGCGGCTCAGCGGGTTCAGCGGCAGGTGGCTCGTCGAGCAGGGCCTCGTCGTCACCGCCATCACCGTCCTCGCGCCGGTGGTCCCGAAGACCCGGCCCGTCGGCCGCCTCGCCGCGCACCGCTGAGCCCGGTCGGCGCTGTCGCGGCCGGTCCCGGCGGGCGTCACCGCCGAGCGGTACGACCAGCTGATCAAGTACGCGCCCGCGATCCGGGCAGCATCCATAGTCAGGTACGGCTGATTCATGTCCGACCATGGCCCGGGCGCGGGTGTCTTGGAATCAGGTCGTGTGGCGGATGATCGAGTCGGCGATCCGCTCGGTGAGCCCCGGCGCGAAGAACGGGTGGTGGCCCATTCCCCGCACGATCTCCAGGCGGGCCGCCGGGATCTGCGCCGCGAGGGCTTCACCGTGGGCTTGGGGGAACAGCGGGTCATCGCTGCCATGCAAGACCAACGTGGCGGCGGCGATACGAGACAAGGAGGCCCGCCGGTCGTCCTCCCAACGCCGACCGGCCAGATCGTGGTTCAAGGCGGCAGCGAGGTTGTCAGCCCTGGCGTAGCACTGTTCGACGAACCGCCGCGCGGCGGGCTCATCGAAGGGCAGGACATCGCCGTTGAGCACCCGCCAGGTCTGTACGTCGGCGGCCCTGCGCTGCTGGGCCGTCGTGCGAGGTGCCGTCGCGGAGGCCATCAGGTGGTTGAGGAACTGTGCCGTCGGAGGTGGAAGTTCGCCGGCCTCAGCCGGTTGGCCTGCCATTGCCCTGGCCCAGGCCGGGCCCGGATTGTTCCCCATCGGAGAGGATGCCATTGCCGTCAGCGTGCGGACGCGGGCTGGCTGATGCACAGCGAGCCACTGCCCGATCGCCGCGCCCAGCGACGTCCCGACGATGTGCGCGGCCGTGACGACGTAACCGTCCAGAACGGCTGCCGTGTCGGCTGCCATGTCGGCGAGCGCGTACGGATGCGTTGTGAAGTCGACGGAGTCGGAACGGCCGGTGTCACGGTGATCGAACCGGATCACCTGCCGGCCGCTGCCCACGAGAGCTTCCACAAGCTCATCGGGCCAGCCGATGCCCTGCGTAGAGGTGCCCATGACCAACAAGACGGTGGGGTCATCGGGGCGACCGAATCTCTCGGTCCACAACCGAACCTGCCCGGAACGAACGAACTTCTCCTCACCAGTAAGCATGCCGGGCACCGTAGCGGTCACCGGATAGACCGGAAGCGGCTACCCGTTGTAGCCGAAAAAGGTGCTCGTGAGATAATGAACAGGAAGGCGAGAGCGTGTCGAGCCTCCACGCACAGCAGCGGCTTCCTCAGCGAATGACCAGCACAAGTCCCACTTATGGCCGCCCGGAAGCGCTCGACAATCAGCCCGCACAGCACGGTGGCCGCCTCCCGAGTGGGAGGCGGCCACCGTGTCGTCCGGGGTCAGCCCGCGACCGTACTCATCGCTGAAGCCGTTCCAACAGGTCCACCGCGGCCTCGGCGAGGACAGTGCCGGGCGGGAAGACCGCCGAGGCGCCAGCCCGGCGCAGCGCGGCGATGTCACCGGGCGGCACCACCCCACCGACCACGATCATGATGTCCGCGCGGCCCAGGGCTGTCAGCGCCGCTCGCAGCGCGGGCACCAGGGTGAGGTGGCCGGCGGCGAGCGAGTTGACGCCGACGATGTGCACGTCCGCGTCGGCCGCCTGCCGGGCGACCTCGTCCGGGGTCTGGAACAGCGGACCCACCTCGACGTCGAACCCCAGGTCGGCGAAGGCCGTGGCGACCACCTTCTGACCACGGTCGTGACCGTCCTGGCCCATCTTTGCGACCAGGATGCGGGGACGGACCCCGCGTCGGTCGGCGAACGCGTCGGCGGCGTCGCGGGCCCGGGCGACGCCGGGATCGGTGCCCGCCTCGTCGCGGTACACGCCCTCGGTCGTACGGATGTGGGCGACGTGCCGGCCGAACGCCGTCTCCAGGGCCGTGGAGATCTCCCCGACGGTGGCGTGCGCCCGGGCGGCGGTGACCGCCAGGTCGAGCAGGTTGGCCGCCGGGTCGGTGGCGCCCCGGGTGAGGGCGGCCAGGGCGGCGTCGCAGGCCGGCTGGTCGCGTTCGGCCCGCAGGCGGCGCAGCTTGGCCACCTGCTCGGCGCGCACCGCCGTGTTGTCCACCTTGCGCACCTCGATCGGGTCCTCCACGACCGGTCGGTGCCGGTTCACACCGATCACCGGCTGCCGACCGGAGTCGATCCGCGCCTGCGTACGCGCGGCGGCCTCCTCGATCCGCAGCTTGGGCAGCCCCTGCTCGATGGCGCGGGCCATGCCGCCGGCCTGCTCGACCTCCCGGATGTGACCCCACGCCCGCTGGGCCAGGTCGTGGGTGAGCCGCTCCAGGTAGGCGCTGCCGCCCCACGGGTCGATCACCTGGGTGGTGCCCGACTCCTGCTGGAGCAGCAGTTGGGTGTTGCGGGCGATCCGGGCGGAGAAGTCGGTCGGCAGTGCCAACGCCTCGTCCAGCGCGTTCGTGTGCAGCGACTGCGTGTGGCCCTGGGTCGCCGCCATCGCCTCGACGCAGGTGCGCACCACGTTGTTGTACGGGTCCTGCGCGGTCAACGACCAGCCGGACGTCTGGCAGTGGGTACGCAGCGACAGCGACTTCGGGTCGGTCGCGCCGGCGTCGCGCAGCAGCCGTGCCCACAGCAGGCGGCCGGCCCGCAGCTTCGCCACCTCCATGAAGAAGTGCATGCCGACCGCCCAGAAGAACGACAGCCGGGGGGCGAACGCGTCGACGTCGAGCCCGGCGGTCTTGCCGGCGCGCACGTACTCGGCGCCGTCGGCGAGGGTGTACGCCAACTCCAGGTCGGCGGTCGCCCCCGCCTCGTGCATGTGGTAGCCGGAGATCGAGATCGAGTTGAACCGCGGCATCCGCTGCGAGATGTAGGCGAAGATGTCCGCCACGATCCGCATCGACGGCTCCGGCGGATAGATGTACGTGTTGCGGACCATGAACTCCTTGAGGATGTCGTTCTGGATGGTCCCCGCCAGCTGCTCGGGCGTGACCCCCTGCTCCTCGGCGGCGACGATGTAGAGGGCGAGGATCGGCAGCACCGCGCCGTTCATGGTCATCGACACGCTGATCCGGTCCAGCGGGATGCCGGCGAACAGCTCCCGCATGTCGAGGATCGAGTCGATCGCCACGCCGGCCATGCCCACGTCACCGGCCACCCGGGGGTGGTCGGAGTCGTAACCACGGTGGGTGGCCAGGTCGAACGCCACAGACAGTCCCTTCTGCCCGCCGGCCAGGTTGCGCCGGTAGAAGGCGTTGGACTCCTGCGCGGTGGAGAAGCCCGCGTACTGGCGGACCGTCCACGGGCGGGTGGCGTACATGGTCGGGTAGGGACCACGCACGAACGGGGCGATGCCCGGCAGCGAGTCGAGGAAGTCCACACCGGCCAGGTCGTCGGCGGTGTAGAACCGCTTGACGCCGATCCCCTCCGGGGTCTGCCACACATCTGTCGACTCCGGGGCGGGGCCGCTCGGTGCGGGTGGGGTGCCGAGCTCGACGTCGGCGTACGAGGGGATCATCGCGGGACTCCGAGGTCGTCGAGGGTGGTCTCCAGCACGCGGACGGCGTCGCACCCGGCGTACAGGTGGTCGTCGACGCCCGCCTGGCCGCCCGGCCGCCCGGCCAGCCAGATCTTCGCGGCGCCGGCCTGCCGGAGCGCGGCCGTGACCGACGCGGCCTGCTCGGCGTAGAGACGGTTGGACGAGCAGACGCACGCCACGGCACCGGGCGGGACCGGCTCGTCGGCAGCGGTCGTCACGGTGCGGATGCCGCCGGCCGCGAACAGGTTCGCGGCGAAGGCGACCCGGGCGCCGTGGTCGGACGCCCGGCCGATCGTGACCAGGTGCACCACCGGCGCCGTGGTCGCGCCGTCGGCCCGTCGGCGCAGCTCCTCGAACCGTTCCGCGTAACGGTGGCGGGGCAGACCGCCCACCGGAGCCGGTGGCACGGCGTGGCGGGCCGGGACCTGCTCGTCGAGATCGGGGAACTCGCTGACCCCGGTGATCGCGTCCTGGCGGCGGGCCACACGCGTCGCCCGACGCTCCCAGGTCGCGGCCAGCCGGTCCGCGACCAGACCGCTGCGCAGCGCCGTCCCGATGCCGCCCGCCCTCTCGATCGTGGTGAACCACTCCCACGCCACCCGGGCCAGCTCGTCGGTGCGCGACTCGACGTACCAGGACCCGCCGGCCGGATCGGTGACCCGGTGCAGGTGCGCCTCGTCCAGCAGGATGAGCTGGGTGTTGCGGGCGATCCGCTGGGCCGACTCGTCGGGCCGACCCAGGGCCACGTCGAACGGCTGCACGGTGATCGCCCCGGCGCCGCCGACGCCCGCGCCGAAACAGGCGAGCGTGGTGCGCAGCAGGTTGCTCCACGGGTCCCGGGCGGTCATCATCGCGCCCGAGGTGACGGCGTGCTGCCGCTGCGCCGACTGTCGGTTCGCGCCAGCGACCTCGGTGACCCGGTGCCAGAGCCGGCGGGCCGCCCGGAGCTTGGCGATCGTGGCGAACTGGTCGGCGGTCGCGGCGTAGCGGAACTCGAGTTGGTCGAGCGACCTGGTGAGCGGGATCCCCCGGTCGCTCATCGCCCGCAGGTACGCGACACCGGTGGCCAACGCGCAGCCCAGTTCCTCGGCGTCGCTGCCGCCCGCGTCGTGATACGTGGTCACGTCCACGGTCAGCGCCCGCAGCTCGGGGTGTGCCGTCACCGACTGGGCCGCCAGGTCCGCGGCGACGCCGAGTTCCGGTTCGATGCCGGTTGCCGCGAACGCGCCGTACGGGTCGGCGCCGAGGTTCCCCCGCAACACGCGGGGCTCGATGGTCTGCCGAGCGGCCACGTCCAGCAGGGCGGCGGTGGCCTTGTCGGTCTCGGTGCCGGCGTCGAGCACGATGCCGGTGCGGTCCAGCGGGATACCGCTGAGCAGCTCGCCCAACTGCTCGGGGGCGGCAGCCCGCAGCCACAGCGAGGTCGCCCCGCCGTGCAGGTCGGCCCGGGCCGCCGCGGCGGTGCGTACCGGGTCGGGGTCGGTGTGCACGGTACGCACGTCCCACCGGCCGGCGACGCCGCCGCCCCGGGTGAACGGCGCCTGCCCGGGAAGCCCGTCGGGCGCTGTGGTGTCCCGCGAGGTGTAGAGCGGCGCCAGCGGGAACCCGTCGTACGTGGTGGTGGCCAGCAGGTCGGCGGCGTCGCCCGCGGCGGTGTTCTCGTCCGCTCTTCCGGACCTGCGCAGCACGCTGAGGGTGAGCCGCTGCCAGTCCTCGATGGCGGGCACCGGGAAGTCGCGTGTCATGAGTGTGTTCCTCCTTGTCCCGGCGCGTTCAGGCGCGACCGAGCTCACTGCGGATGAAGGCGAACAGTTCCTCGTCGCTGGCTTCTTCGAGCGGTGGTGCCTCCTCGGTGACCGGCTCGACGACGTCGTTGAGGCGGTTGATGAAGGCCTGGAGTCGCAGGACCGTCCGGCTGCGGGTGGTGTTGTCCGGTGTGGACACGGCGAGGCCCGCTTCGAGACGGTCCAGTTCGGCGAAGAGCCCGCCGGTCAGGTCCAGACCATCGCCGATGACCGTGTGCCGGATATGACCGGCGAGGGCCAGCGCGGTCGGGTGGTCGAATGCGGCCGTGGGCGGCAGGTTGAGGCCGGTGACCCGGCCGAGCCGGTTGCGCAGCTCGACCGCGGTGAGCGAGTCGAAGCCGAGTTCGGTGAAGGCCCGGGTAGGTGGGACGGCTTCCAGGGTGCCGTGCCCCAGGACGGCGGCGACGGTGCCGCGTACCAGGTCGAGGGCCGCCCGATCCTGTTCCGGTTCGGTCAGGGCGCGCCACGCGTCGCGTAGCGCGGCGGTGGCTCCGGCGTCCCCGGCCGGGGCCTGCTCTGCCGCCGAGACGGGCACCTCGGGCAGGTCGGTGAGCAGCCGGCTGGGCCGGGTGCCGGTGAAGGCGAGTGCGAACCGGGGCCAGTCGACGTCGGCGAGGACGACCCGGCCGGCCGTGGCTGCCGCTGCCGCCATCGCGTCGAGGGCGGCGTGCGGTGCAAGTGCGGCCAGGCCGTGGCGGCGCAGGCGTTCGTCGCTCCCGGTCCACGGTCCCCAGGCGATCGCGGTGCCGCCGGCCCGCTGGGCGAGCGCTTCCACTGTGGTGGCGGCCACCGCCGCGGCGGCCTGTAGACCGCCGCCCCAGGTGCCGGCGACCGAGGTGAAGACGACGAACGCGTCCAGGTCCTCGTGGATCAGGTCGGTCAGGTGCCGGGCCCGGCGTACCGCCGGGGTGTCCCAGGCGTCGGGGTCGGTGTCGGTCAGGGGCGTGGGGGCGGGCTCGGAGCGGTCGGCGAGGACGACAGCCGTCAGCGCGACGCCGTCGGCCCGGACGCGGGTCAGCAGGTCGGCCAGGTCGGCGCGGTCGTTGCCGGTGCAGGTTTCCAGGGTGACCACGCCGTGGTCCACCTCGGTGATGCTCTCGGTGACGATCACCCGGTCGGCGCCCTCGGCCGCCGCCCAGCGGGCGATGTCGCCGCTGGTGTCGCCGACTACCAGGACCGTGCCGCGCGGGCGCCACCGGCCGACGGGCGCGGGAGCGTGCCGCAGGCGCCGGGCGAGCACCCGGTCGCCGCGAATGGCGAGCTGGTCCTCACCGCCACCGAGCGCGGCGGCGAGGTGCTCGCCGGCCCAGTCGGCGGGTACGTCCAGGAGGCCACCCCAGCGGTGCGGCAGTTCCAGGGCGGCGACCCGGCCCAGCCCCCACACCGCCGCGGCGGACGGGTCGAGCGGGTCACCGGGGTCGGTGGCGACGGCCTCGGTGGTCACCATCCAGAGCGGCGCGTCGACAGCGGCGTCGGCGTACGCCTGGACGAGGACGAGCGCGGCCTCGGGGGTGCCAGCGGACGCGACGGCCCCGGCGATCGGGCCGCCGGCGTCGGCCAGGCGGAGCTGGTCGGCCACGGCGGCGCGGTCCAGGCCGAGGACCGGGACGCCACGCACCTCGGCGCCGGACGCGGCGAGGGCTTCAGCGGCGGCAGTCGGGTACGCGTCGGCGCCGAGCACCAGCCACGCCCCGCTGACCGTCGTGGCGGTCGGGGTCGTCGGGGTCCACGCCTCCTCGTAGCGCCACGAGTCACGGGCTCGGGTGGCCCGCCGTTCCTGACGCCACGCGGTCAGGGCGGGCAACAGGTCGCTGACGTCTCCGGTGATACCCAGCGGGCTGAGGTCACCCTCCTCGACGGCCTGCCAGAACTCGCTGTCCACCGGGTCGACGGAGGCCCGCTCGACCGGGGACGGCCAGAAGCGGACGCGCTGGAAGGGGTAGGTGGGCAGGTCGACGCGCCGGCCGCCGGGGCTGCACGTGTCCCAGTCGACGGCGATCCCGCGGACGAAGGCGCCGGCCAGAGCCGTCAGGAAGGTGGTGGGCTGGTCCCGGTCGGCGCGTTGCGCCGGCACAAAGGCGGCATCGGTCACGCAGTCCGCGCCCATCGCCGACAGGACCCCGTCCGGGCCGATCTCCACGAACGTGGCGACACCCAGGCCCTCCAGGGTGGCGATGCCGTCGGCAAACCGCACCGACTCCCGCACGTGCCGCACCCAGTACGCGGCGTCCTGCGTCTCACCAACCTGCCCCGTCACGTTGGACACGACCGGAATCCGCGGAGACGCGTAGGTCAACGTCTCCGCAACCTGTGCGAACTCCCCCAGCATCGGCTCCATCAACACCGAGTGGAACGCGTGAGAAACCTGGAGCCGCTTCGACTTCTCGAACTGGGCGGCCACGGATGCCACCTCGTCGGCGGCACCGGACAGCACCACCGAGCGCGGACCGTTGACCGCCGCGACCGACACGCCGCCGGTCAACAGCGGCAGCACCTCGGCCTCGGTGGCCCGCACCGCGACCATGACACCACCGGCGGGCAACGCCTGCATCAACCGACCGCGCGCCGCGACCAGCTTCGCCGCGTCGGCCAGCGACAGCACCCCGGCGACGTGCGCGGCGGCGATCTCCCCGATCGAGTGCCCCACCAGGAAGTCCGGCGTCACACCGAACGACTCGACCAGCCGGAACAGTGCCACCTCGACCGCGAACAGGGCGGTCTGCGTGTAGACGGTCTGGTCCAGCTCGCCGCCGTCGGCGATCACCGCCCGCAGCGGACGGTCGAGGTGACGATCCAGTTCGGCGCAGGCCGCGTCGAACGCCTCGGCGAACACGGGGTACGTGGCGGCGAGTTCCAGGCCCATGCCCGGGCGCTGCGACCCCTGCCCGGAGAAGACGAAGGCCGTCCGTCCACGCACCGCCGATCCGGTGACCAGCGCGGCGTGGTCGCCGCCAGCGACCAGGGTGTCGAGCGCCGCGACCAGGGCGTCGGTGTCGGCGCCGACCACCACCGCCCGCTCCTCCAGGACACTCCGGGTGGTGGCGATCGAGTGGATCACGTCCTTCGGATCGGCCCCCGCCGAGAGCCGCTGCCGCAGCCGCGCACCCTGCTCACGCAGCGCGGGCTCGGTACGCGCCGACAGCGGCAGCGCCATCACCGGCGCCTGCTGCGGCTCGGGCTCGGCGGCAACCGACGGCTGCGGGGTTGGCGGTTCCTCCAGCACGGCGTGCGCGTTGGTGCCGCTGAACCCGAACGACGAGATCGCCGCCCGACGCGGCCGGTCGCCGGTCCGCGCCCACGGCTGCTCCTCGGTGAGCAGCGCCACCGCTCCCGCGCTCCAGTCCACGTGAGGGCTGGGCTGGTCGGCGTGCAGCGTACGCGGCAGGGTCTCGTGCCGCATCGCCTCGACCATCTTGATGATGCCGGCGACACCGGCCGCCGCCTGGGTGTGACCGATGTTCGACTTCACCGACCCCAGCCACAGCGGCTGGTCGGTGGACCGGCCCTGCCCGTACGTCGCCAGCAGCGCCTGCGCCTCGATCGGGTCGCCGAGTTTCGTTCCGGTGCCGTGCGCCTCCACCACGTCGACGTCGGCGGCCGACACACCCGCGTTGGCCAGGGCCGCCCGGATCACCCGTTGCTGCGACGGTCCGTTCGGGGCGGTCAGCCCGTTCGACGCGCCGTCCTGGTTGACAGCGCTTCCCCGGACCACCGCGAGCACCGGGTGCCCGTTGGCGACGGCGTCGCTGAGCCGTTCCAGCAGGAGCATGCCGACGCCCTCGCCCCAAATCGTCCCGTCCGCGCCAGCGGAGAAGGCCCGGCACCGGGCCGTGGCGGACAGGCCACGCTGGCGGCTGAACTCGATGAACGCGCCCGGGGTCGACATCACTGTGACACCGCCGGCCAGGGCAAGGTCGCACTCGCCCTGCCGCAGGGCCTGACTCGCCCAGTGCAAGGCGACCAGCGACGACGAGCAGGCGGTGTCCACAGTGACCGCAGGGCCCTCCAGCCCGAAGGTGTAGGAGATCCGCCCGGAGACGACGCTCGCCGCGTTGCCGGTGCTCACGTACCCCTCGGCGGCTTCCTGCTCACCGGTGAGCAGCGGAGCGTAGTCGAGGTTGTTGGTGCCGACGAACACCCCGGTCTGGCTTCCGCGCAGCGCGTCGGTCGGCACACCGCCGCGCTCGAACGCCTCCCACGCGGTCTCCAGCAGCAGCCGCTGCTGCGGATCCATGGCCAGCGCCTCCCGGGGCGAGATGCCGAAGAACCCGGCATCGAACTCGGTGGCCCCGGCCAGGAAGCCACCCTCGCGGACGTAGGTGGTGCCGACGGCGTCCGGGTCCGGGTCGTAGAGGGCGTCCAGGTCCCAGCCCCGGTCGGTGGGGAAGGCGCCGATGGCGTCACCACCGTCGGCGAGCAACCGCCACAGCTCCTCGGGCGAGCCGATGCCGCCGGGGAAGCGGCAGGACATCGCCACGATCGCGATCGGCTCGTCGGTGCGGCCCGCGACGGCGGCGGCCGGCGTCGTGTCGGTCACCCCGGCAACCTCGTTCTCGAGGTACGCGGCGAGCGCCTCCGGCGTCGGCTGATCGAAGATCAGCGTGGTGGGCAGCCGCAGCCCGGTGGTGGTGCCGAGCCGGTTGCGCAGCTCGACGCCGGTCAGCGAGTCGAAGCCGATCTCGGTGAACGAACGGCCGGGGTCCACCGCGTGCGCCGACCCCAGCCGGAGCACCTCCGCGACGTGTGTCCGCACGGTCTCCAGCACCGCGTGTGTCCGCTCGGTCCCGGTGAGGGCCAGCAGCTCGGTCCGCCAGCCGTCGTCCGTCTCGGATTCCGGCTGGGCGGTGAGGGCGTGGACCTCCGGAACACCGTCGAGCAGCGGGCTTGGCCGGACGGCGATGAACGCCGGGGCGAACGTCGCCCAGTCGACGTCGGCGACGACGACACTCGTACGGTCGTCGGTGACCGCCGAGCGCAGCCCGCGCAGGGCCCGTTCGGGGGCCATCGGGCGCAGGCCGCGTCGGCGCAGTTGCTCGTCCACGGCGTTGTCGGCGGCCATGCCGCCGTCCGCCCAGGGGCCCCAGCCGATCGAGGTAGCGGTGAGCCCTCGGGAGCGGCGCTGTTCGGCGACCGCGTCCAGTGCCGCGTTGGCGGCCGCGTAGGCGGCGTGGTCTCCGCTGCCCCAGACACCGGCGATGGACGAGAACAGCACGAAGGCGTCCAGCGGCGTGTCGCGGAACAGCTCGTCCAGCTGCGTCGCGCCGAGCACCTTGGCGGCCATGACGTCGGCGATGGCGTCGGCGGTCAGCTTCGCGAGCGGGGCCTGGGTGGCGACGCCTGCGGTGTGCAGCACCGCGGTGACGGTGTCACCCGCAGCGTTCAGATCCGCGACGACCGCACCGAGAGCGTCCCGGTCGGCCAGGTCGACGGCGCTGATCGTGACGCGCGCCCCGGCGGCGGCGAGTTCGTCGCGCAGGTCGAGGGCCCCGGGTGCCCCCTCCCCCCGGCGGCTGAGCAGGACCAGGTGGTCGGCGCCGTGGCCGGCGGCCCACCGGGCAGCGTGCGCGCCCAGTGCGCCGGTGCCGCCGGTGATCAGGACGGTGCCGCGCGGCTGCCAGGGTCGACCCGTACCGGCCGACGGGACGAGTCGCCGGCCGAGCAGCCCGTCACGGACGGCGATCTGGTCCTCGCCCCCGGAGCCGGTCAGCGCGGCGGCGAGCAACCGTCCGTCGACCGGGCCGGCGGGCAGGTCGACGACGCCGCCCCACCCACGGCGGAGTTCCAGGGCGGCGACTCGGCCGAGACCCCAGACGGCTGCGGCGGGCGGGGTGGGCGCCGGGTCGTGCGGGCCGGTGGCCACGGCGCCGCTGGTGATCAGCCAGAGCGGGCTGTCGGTGCGCAGGGACTGGTGGGTCTGCACGGCGTGCAGGGCCTGCGCGGGGTCGTCCACCACGGCGGCCACGCCGGTGACGTCCCGCATCGTGGCCTCGTCCGGGGTGCCGCGCCGCAGGTCCAGGCCGGCTGCCGCGAGGGCGTCCGAGACGCGGGTGTCATCGGCCGGTTCGGCGATCAGCCAGGTCCCGGTGGGTGCGGCGGTCGACGGCAGCGGGGCCCAGTCGATGCCGTAGCGGCCGAGCGCCCCGGCGGTGTTGTCGCGGCGCCAGGAGGCCAGGGCCGGCAGCAGTGGGGTGAGGGCGGCGCTGTCGTCGAGTTTCAGGGTCGCGGTGAGGGCGTCGAGGTCCGCCCGTTCGACGGCGTCCCAGAAGGCGGCGTCGGTGGGGTCCGTCGCCCGGGTGCCGGGCGTCGGCCAGTAGCGCTGGTGTTGGAAGGCGTAGGTGGGCAGGTCGACGCGCCGCGCGCCGGGGTAGAACCGGGTCCAGTCGACCGCGATGCCGCGCACGAAGACGTGGGCGAGGGCGGTGAGCAGGGCGGTCGGTTGGTCGCGGTCAGAGCGTTGCACGGGTACGAACACCGCGTCGGTGACGCAGTCCGCGCCCATCGCGGAGAGGACCCCGTCGGGGCCGATCTCGACGAACGTGCTGACACTCAGGTTCTCCAGGGTGGCGATGCCGTCGGCGAACCGGACCGCCTCCCGCACGTGCCGCACCCAGTAGCCGGCGTCCTGCGTCTCCGCGAGCTGCCCGGTCACGTTGGACACGACCGGGATCCGGGGCTGCGCGTAGGTCAACGTTTCGGCGATCTGTGCGAATTCGGCGAGCATGGGCTCCATCAGCACCGAGTGGAACGCGTGACTGACCCGCAGCCGCTTGGACTTCTTGAAGTTCGCCGCCACTGCGGCGACCTCGTCGGCGGCGCCGGACAGCACCACCGAGCGCGGGCCGTTGATGGCCGCGACGGACACGCCGTCGGTCAGCAGCGGCAGCACCTCCGCCTCGGTGGCCCGCACCGCGACCATCACCCCACCGGTCGGTAGGGCCTGCATCAGCCGACCCCGGGCGGCAACCAGCTTCGCCGCGTCGGCGAGGGACAGCACCCCGGACACGTGCGCGGCGGCGATCTCACCGATCGAGTGCCCCACCAGGTAGTCCGGGGTGACACCGAACGACTCGACCAGCCGGAACAGGGCCACCTCAACCGCGAACAACGCCGTCTGCGTGTAGACGGTCTGATCCAGGTCGCCGCCCTCGGCGATCACCTCGCGCAGCGGACGGTCGAGGTGACGGTCCAGTTCAGCGCAGGCCGCGTCGAACGCTTCCGCGTACACCGGGAACGTGTCGTAGAGGTCCAGACCCATGCCCGGCCGCTGTGACCCCTGACCGGAGAACACGAACGCCGCCTTGCCACGCACCACCGACCCGACGACCGGACCCAACTCACCAGCGGCAACCGCCGCCAACTCCTCCGACCTGAACACCACCGCCCGATGCGCGTGCAACGACCGCGACGACACCAACGAGAACCCGACATCCACCGGATCCACACCCGCCACCGACGCCAACCGCGACGCCTGACCCCGCAAACCCTCCGGCGACCGGGCCGACAACACCCACGGCACCATCTCGTTGGTCGGGGGCCTCTCCTGGGCCGGGGCCGCTGTCGAGGGGGGTTCCTCCAGGATGACGTGGGCGTTGGTGCCGGAGATCCCGAAGGACGACACCCCCGCCCGACGTGGGCGCCCGTCGGCGGACCACGGCTGGGCTTCGGTCAACAGCCGGACCGCACCGGCCGACCAATCCACCTGCGACGTCGGCGCATCCACATGCAACGTGCGCGGCAACACCCCATGCCGCATCGCCTCAACCATCTTGATGATCCCCGCAACACCCGCGGCGGCCTGGGTGTGGCCCACGTTCGACTTGATCGAACCGAGCCACAACGGCCGGTCGTCGGGCCGACCCTGACCGTAGGTGGCGAGCAGTGCCTGCGCCTCGATCGGATCACCCAACGTCGTCGCCGTCCCATGCGCCTCCACCGCGTCGACATCGACGCTGCCCAGGCCCGCGTTTGCAAGAGCGGCCCGAATCACCCGCTGCTGAGACGGACCATTCGGCGCCGTCAAACCATTCGACGCACCATCCTGATTAACCGCACTCCCCCGCACCACCGCCAAAACCCGATGCCCACCCCGCACCGCATCCGACAACCGCTCCACCAACAACACACCCACACCCTCAGACCAACCCGTCCCCTCCGCACCCTCCGCAAACGACCGACACCGACCATCCACCGACAACCCACGCTGCCGCGAAAACTCCACAAAAGCCGACGGCGTCGCCATCACCGTCACCCCACCAGCCAACGCCAACGAACACTCACCACCACGCAACGCCTGCACCGCCAAATGCAACGCCACCAACGACGACGAACACGCCGTATCCACCGTCACCGCCGGACCCTCAAACCCAAACGAATACGAAACCCGACCCGACACCACACTCCCCGAATTACCCGTCCCCAAAAAACCCTCGAGGCCGTCCGGGCTCTGCTGTGCGAATGGCCCGTAGTCGTGATACATCAAGCCGGCGAACACTCCGGTGTCGGATCCGCGCAGGGAATGCGGGTCGATTCCGGCCCGTTCCACGGCTTCCCAGCTCGCCTCCAGCAACAACCGCTGCTGCGGGTCCATGGCCAACGCCTCACGCGGTGAGATCCCGAAGAACTCCGCGTCGAACTCGGCGGCGGTGGAGAGGAAGCCACCCCGGCGCGTGTACGAGGTGTCTGTCCGAGACTCGTCCGGGTCGAACAGCGTCTCCAGGTCCCAGCCGCGATCGGTCGGGAAGTCGCCTGTCCCCTCACCGTCGGACTCGACCATCCGCCAGAGGCTCTCGGGGGAATCCACCCCGCCCGGGAAACGGCAGGCCATCCCGACGATCGCGATCGGCTCATCCACAGCCACCGCCGCCGTCATCGACGCGACCGGAGCAACCGTCCCGACCAACTCCCCCACCAGATGATCAACAAGCGCATCCGGAGTCGGATAGTCGAACACCGTCGTCGCCGACAACCGCAACCCGGTCACCGCCGACAACCCATTCCGAAACTCCACCGCCGTCAACGAATCAAAACCCAACTCACCAAACGCCTGACCACCATCCACCGACCACCCCTGCGGATGACCCAAGACCACCGCCACCCGCGACGACACCACATCCAAAAGAACAGACCGACGAGCCTCATGGTCAAGGTTGGCGAGCCGGGCTCGCAGCGACGACGTGTCGGTCGCGGCGGCGGCCACCCTGCGCGCGGGCCGGACCAGGCGCCGCAGGAGGGCGGGCACGCTGCCGGACGCGGCGACCGCCGCGAGGTCCAGGAGGATCGGCACGCTGACCGGCGGTGACGACACACAGCCGGCGTCAAGCAGGGCGAGTCCCTGCTCGGCGGTCAGCGGGAGCACCCCGCCACGGCCGAGGCGCCGCTGGTCGGCGTTCGCGCTCAGGTCGCTGGCGTCGGCCCAGAGCCCCCAGGCGAGAGAGATCGCTGGGAGTCCCAGCCCGTGGCGGTGCTGTGCGAGGGCGTCGAGGAACGCGTTGCCGGCCGCGTACGCGCCCTGGCCCGCGTTGCCGAACACCCCCGCAGCCGACGAGAACAACACGAACGCCGACAACTCCCGATCGCGCGTCAACTCGTGCAGATACCACCCCGCATCCACCTTCGCCTGCAACACCGCCGACAACCGCTCCGCGGACAGCCCGGTGACGACGCCGTCGTCGAGCACACCGGCGAGGTGTACGACGCCGGTCAGCTCCGGTGCCTCGGCGATGGCCTGGGACAGTGCGGTCCGATCGGTCGCGTCCGCGGCCACCAGCCGGGCGGACGCACCGAGCCCTGCGAGGTCCGCCAGGAACTCGGTCGCTCCGGGGGATTCCGCGCCGCGACGGCTGACCAGCAACAGGTCGCGCACACCGTGGGTGGTGATCAGGTGTCGCACCACGAGTCGGCCGAGCGTGCCCAACGCGCCGGTGACCAGCACCGTCCCGGTGCCAAAGGAGAACGGGCGCGGTTCCTCGGCCGGCGGTCGGACGAGTCGCGGCACGCTGACCACTCCGCCGCGGATCGCCAGCTGCGGCTCACCGCAGTGCGCGGCGGCGGGGAGCAGCGCAACGGACCCGGGCCCGTCGTCGATGTCGACCAGCACGAACCGGTCCGGGTGTTCGGCCTGGGCGCTGCGCACCAACCCGTGCACGGCGGCACCGGCGAGATCGGTCAACGGCTCGTCGCCGGTCTGCACGGCGTGCCGGGTCGCGACGACCAGCCGCACACCGGCGAGCCGCTCGTCGGCCACCCAGGACTGCAGCACCTCCAGGGCGCGGGTGGTGGCGGCGTGCGCGGCGATCACGGGGTCGGCGGCGGGGCCGGGCTCGGCGTACCAGAGGACAGGGCCGGCCGGCACGCGGCCGGCGGCCAGCGTCGCGGCCAGATCCGCGTGGTCGGTGAGCAGTGTCGCGGGGACGTCGAGCTGGGGGATCGGCGTCCATTCCATCCGGTACGGGCGCAGCGTCGCGCCCGTCGTCGGCGTGTAGGGGCGGAGCATGAGCCGGTCCACCGTGGCGACGGGCCGGTTCTCGGCGTCGCGCAGATCGAGGGTGACCGCGTCGGTGCCGGCCCGGCTGATCCGTACCCGGGCCGCGCGCGCCCCGGTGGCGTGCACGGTGACGCCGGTCCAGGAGAACGGGAGGCCGGTCGTGTCGCCGTCGAGGACACCGAGGGCGAGGCCGTGCAGGGCGGCGTCGAGGAGCGCGGGGTGCAGCAGGAAACCGTCCGGGGTGAGGTCGTCGGCGAGGGCCACGTCGGCGAGCAGCTCACCGTCGCGGCGCCACGCACCGTGCAGGCCCCGCAGGTGCGGCCCGTAGTCGAACCCGACCTCCGCGAAGCCGGGGTAGACGCCGTCGACCGGCACCTCGTCGGTTGCTCCCGGAGTCCAGTGACCCGGGGTGTCGACCGCCTCGACGGTGGTGAGGGTGCCGGAGGCGTGTCGCTGCCATTCGCCGGTGTCGTCCGGGCGGGCGTAGAGCGTGATGTCGCGCCGTTCGCCGTTCGCGGCCGGGTTGTCCCCGGTGAGCGGGCCGACCAGGGCGCGGATGGTCAGGGTGCCGCCGCTGGTGGGCAGCACCATCGGGGCTTCGATGGTGAGTTCGTCGAGGTGGTTCAGGCCGGCGTGGTCGCCGGCGGCCAGGGCGAGGTCGACCAGCGCGGCACCGGGCACCAGCAGTGCGCCGCCGATCACGTGGTCGGCCAGCCAGGGCTGGGCGCGGGCGGAGAGGCGGCCGGTGAGCAGCAGGCTGTCCTGCTCGGGCAGGTCGGCGGCGGCGGCCCAGAACGGGTGGTCGACGGTCGCGAGTCCGATGCCGGCCGCGTCGGTGGCGGTGTCGGGCGCGGTCGGCCAGTAGCGCTGGTGTTGGAAGGCGTAGGTGGGCAGGTCGATCAGTTGTCCGCCGGTCAGGCACTGCGTCCAGTCCACCGCGACGCCGCGCACGAAGACCTGCGCCAGGGCGGTGAGCAGCGTGGTCGGTTGGTCGCGGTCAGAGCGTTGCACGGGTACGAACACCGCGTCGGTCACACAGTCCGCGCCCATGGCGGACAGGACCCCGTCGGGGCCGATCTCCACGAACGTGCTGACACCTGCGGACTCCAGGGTGGCGATGCCGTCGGCGAAGCGGACCGCTTCCCGCACGTGCCGCACCCAGTAGCCGGCGTCCTGCCTTTCGGCTACCTGCCCGGTCAGGTTCGACACGACCGGAATGCGCGGCTGCCCGTAGGTCAACGATGCCGCTACCTGTGCGAACTCGGCCAGCATGGGCTCCATCAGCACCGAGTGGAACGCGTGACTGACCCGCAACCGCTTCGACTTCTCGAAGTGGGCGGCGACTGCAGCGACCTCACCTTCCACGCCAGAGAGCACCACGGAACGCGGACCGTTCACCGCCGCGACGGACACGCCGTCGGTCAGCAGCGGCAGCACCTCAGCCTCGGTGGCCCGAACCGCGACCATCACCCCACCGGTCGGAAGGGCCTGCATCAGCCGACCCCGGGCCGCAACCAGCTTCGCCGCGTCGGGCAGGGACAGCACCCCGGACACCTGCGCCGCCGCGATCTCACCGATCGAGTGCCCCACCAGGTAATCCGGGGTGACGCCGAACGACTCGACCAGGCGGAACAGGGCGACCTCGACCGCGAACAGGGCGGTCTGGGTGTAGACGGTCTGATCCAGTTCGGTTCCCTCGGCGACCACGTCGCGGATCGGCCGGTCGAGGTGGAGGTCCAGCTCGGCGCAGGCCGCATTGAACGCCTCCGCGAACACCGGGAACGACGACGCCAACTCCAGACCCATGCCCGGCCGCTGTGACCCCTGACCGGAGAACACGAACGCCGTCTTCCCACGCACCACCGACCCGGTGACCGGACCCAACTCACCAGCGGCCAGCGCCGCCAACTCCTCCGACCCGAACACCACCGCCCGATGGGCGTGCGTCGTGCGGTGTGCGGCCAGGGTGAACCCGACATCCACCCGGTCCGCCTCCACCGACACGAGCCGGGAGGCCTGCCCCCGCAACGCCTCCGGTGACCGGGCCGACAGCACCCACGGCACCACCTCGGGTGCTTCCGGCTTCGCCTCGGAGGAGACGTCGACCGTGGGCGGCTCTTCGATGATGATGTGTGCGTTGGTGCCGGAGATCCCGAACGACGACACCCCCGCCCGGCGTGGACGCCCGTCAGCCGACCACGGCTGGGCCTCGGTCAACAACCGGACCGCACCGGCCGACCAATCCACCTGCGACGTCGGCGCATCCACATGCAACGTGCGCGGCAACACCCCATGCCGCATCGCCTCAACCATCTTGATGATCCCCGCAACACCCGCGGCGGCCTGGGTGTGGCCCACGTTCGACTTGATCGAACCGAGCCACAACGGCCGGTCGTCGGGCCGACCCTGACCGTAGGTGGCGAGCAGTGCCTGCGCCTCGATCGGATCACCCAACGTCGTCGCCGTCCCATGCGCCTCCACCGCGTCGACATCGACGCTGCCCAGGCCCGCGTTTGCAAGAGCGGCCCGAATCACCCGCTGCTGAGACGGACCATTCGGCGCCGTCAAACCATTCGACGCACCATCCTGATTAACCGCACTCCCCCGCACCACCGCCAAAACCCGATGCCCACCCCGCACCGCATCCGACAACCGCTCCACCAACAACACACCCACACCCTCAGACCAACCCGTCCCCTCCGCACCCTCCGCAAACGACCGACACCGACCATCCACCGACAACCCACGCTGCCGCGAAAACTCCACAAAAGCCGACGGCGTCGCCATCACCGTCACCCCACCAGCCAACGCCAACGAACACTCACCACCACGCAACGCCTGCACCGCCAAATGCAACGCCACCAACGACGACGAACACGCCGTATCCACCGTCACCGCCGGACCCTCAAACCCAAACGAATACGAAACCCGACCCGACACCACACTCCCCGAATTACCCGTCCCCAAAAAACCCTCGAGGCCGTCCGGGCTCTGCTGGGCCAGGCCGGCGTAGTCGTGGTACATCAAGCCGGCGAACACTCCCGTGTCCGATCCGCGCAAGGAGGACGGCTCAATTCCGGCGCGCTCCAACGCCTCCCAACTCGCCTCCAGCAACAACCGCTGCTGCGGGTCCATGGCCAACGCCTCACGGGGCGAAATGCCAAAGAACTCGGCGTCGAAATCGGCCGCGTTCGGCAGGAAACCGCCCCGGCCGGTCAGGGACGTCTCCGCCAATGTCTCCAGGTCCCAACCGCGATCGGTCGGGAAGTCGCCTGTCCCCTCACCGTCGGACTCGACCAACCGCCAGAGACTCTCGGGGGAATCCACGCCACCCGGGAAACGGCAGGCCATCCCGACGATCGCGATCGGCTCATCCACAGCCACCGCCGCCGCCGCAACCGGAACAACCGCAGCCGCCCCGACCAGTTCACTTATCAGGTGGTCCACCAGCGCATCCGGAGTCGGATAGTCGAACACCGTCGTCGCCGACAACCGCAACCCGGTCACCGCCGCCAACCCATTCCGAAACTCCACCGCCGTCAACGAATCAAAACCCAACTCACCAAACGCCTGACCACCATCCACCGACCACCCCGGCGAATGACCCAAAACCACCGCCACCCGCGACGACACCACATCCAAAAGCACAGCCCGACGAGCCTCATGATCGAGGTTGGCGAGGCGGTCACGCAGCGGCGCGGAGGCCGCAGCGGTACGACGGACGCGTACCAGGTGCTGGAGGACGGCCGGGACGGCCCCGGCGGCCCGGATCGCCCGCAGGTCGAGCCGCACCGGCACGGTGACGGCCGTGTCCTCGGCAGCCGCCCGGTCGAAGAGCGCGAGGCCCTGCTCCGCGGTGAGTTCCCGGGCGCCGCCCCGGAGGAGGCGTTCCCGGTCGGCGGCGTCGATGCCGGCCGCCATGCCGACGTCCCAAGGCCCCCAGGCCAGCGAGGTGGCCGGCAGTCCGAGCCCGTGGCGGTACTGTGCGAGGGCGTCGAGGAACGCGTTGCCGGCCGCGTACGCGCCCTGGCCCGCGTTGCCGAACACCCCCGCAGCCGACGAGAACAACACGAACGCCGACAACTCGCGATCCCGCGTCAACTCGTGCAGATACCAACCCGCATCCACCTTCGCCCGCAACACCGCCGACAACCGCTCGGGCGAGAGCCCGGTGACGACGCCGTCGTCGAGCACACCGGCAGCGTGCACCACACCGGACAGCTCCGGGGCGTCGGCGACCACCTCGGCCAGTGCCGCCCGGTCGGCCACGTCCACCGCGACCAGCCGCGCGGACGCCCCCAGCTCGGACAACTCCGCCAGGAGTTCCGCCGCACCCGGTGCGTCAGCGCCACGGCGGCTCAGCAGCAGCAGGTCACGTACGCCATGCGCCGTGACCAGGTGCCGCGCCACGTACCGGCCGAGCTGCCCGGTGGCGCCGGTGACCAGCACCCTGCCGTCGGCCAGATCGAGAGCCCGCGGCTCGCTGCCGGACGGTGGTCGGGTGAGCCGCGGCGTGGTCGCGTCGCCGTCGCGCAACGCGGCCTGCGGCTCCCCGGTGGCGAGCAGCCCCGGCAGTGCCGCCTCGGACTCGTCCGTGCCGTCGACGTCGACCAGGACGAAGCGACCGGGGTGCTCGGACTGAGCCGCCCGGACGAGTCCCCAGACGGCTGCGGCCCCGGGGTCGGTGACCGGCTCGCCGGCAGTGGCGACCGCGCCGGTCGTGACGACGACCAGCCGCTCGCCTTCCTGCGGCCCGGCGCCCAGCCAGGACTGGAGGGTTTCCAGGACGGCGGCGGCGCGGTCGTGGGTGCCGGTGACGACGTCGTCGCCGGCGGGGTCGACCCGGTGGATCACCACCGGGCCGGTGACGCTCGCGGCGGACGGCGCCAGCGGAAGCCAGCCGAGGTGCAGCAGCGCGTCGGCGGTGGCGGCGGCGGCGGTCGGGGTGGTGAGCGGGCGCAGGACGAGACGGTCGACGGTGAGGACCGGCTGGCCGGTGGCGTCGGCGAGGTCCAGTCGGACGGCGTCGGCGCCGAGGGAGCGGATCCGGGCGCGGACGGCGGCGCCGCCGATCGCGTGCAGTGTGACGCCGGTCCAGCTGAAGGGCACGCTGGCGCCGTCGGCGTGGGCGGGCAGCAGGTCACCGGCGCCGATGGCGTGCAGGGCGGCGTCGAGGGCAGCCGGGTGCAGCTGGAAGCCTTCGGTCTGCACGGTGTCGTCGAGGGCGATGTCCGCGTACACCTGCTCGTGGTCACGCCACGCGGCGCGCAGCGCGCGGAAGGTCGGGCCGTAGACCAGGCCGCGGTCGGCGAAGGCCTCGTAGAGGCCGTCCAGGGCGACGGCGGCCGCGCCGGACGGCGGCCAGGTGGTCGGCGGCGGGTTCGCCGAGCCACGGTCAGGCATGAGTACGCCGGCGGCGTGCTCGACCCACGACTCCCCGTCGGGGCTCGCGTGGATGCCGACGGCACGACGCCCGTCGGTGTCGGCGGGTCCGACCCGGACCTGGACGTGCACGGCGTCGCTGCCGAGGGTGAGCGGTGTTCCGGTGGTGAGTTCCTCGACCCGGTCGCAGCCGACCCGGTCGCCGGCGGCGAGGGCCAGGTCGACGAGGGCCGCTCCGGGGACGACGACCGTCCCGGAGAGGGCGTGGTCGGCGAGCCAGGGCTGGGTGGCGAGAGTCCACCGGCCGGTGACGACGAGTTCGTCCGCGCCGGCGAGGGTGATGGCGGTGTCCAGCATCGGGTGGCCGGTGCCGCCGCTGCCGGTGGGCGTGCCGGTGCCGACCGGCCAGAAACGCTGGTGGTGGAAGGCGTAGGTGGGCAGGTCGACGCGCCGCGCGCCGGGGTAGCAACCGGTCCAGTCGACCGCGACACCGCGCACGAAGGCCTGGGCGAGGGCGGTCAGCAGCGTGGTCGGTTGGTCGCGGTCAGAGCGTTGCACGGGTACGAACACCGCGTCGCTGACGCAGTCCGCGCCCATGGCCGACAGGACCCCGTCCGGGCCGATCTCGACGAACGTCGCGACGCCCAGGCCCTCCAGGGTGGCGATGCCGTCGGCGAAGCGGACCGCTTCCCGCACGTGCCGCACCCAGTACGCCGCATCCTGCGCCTCCGCGACCTGCCCGGTCACGTTGGACACGACCGGGATCCGCGGCTGCGCGTAGGTCAACGTTGCCGCGACCTGAGCGAACTCGGCCAGCATCGGCTCCATCAATACCGAGTGGAACGCGTGACTGACCCGCAGCCGCTTCGACTTCTCGAAGTTCGCCGCCACCGCGGCCAACTCATCGGCGGCGCCGGACAGCACCACCGAGCGGGGACCGTTGATGGCGGCGATGGACACCCCGTCGGTCAGCAGCGGCAGCACCTCAGCCTCGGCGGCCCGAACCGCCACCATCACCCCACCCGACGGCAATGCCTGCATCAGGCGACCCCGGGCGGCGACCAGCTTCGCGGCGTCGGCGAGGGACAGCACCCCGGACACGTGCGCGGCGGCGATCTCACCGATCGAATGACCGACCAGGTAGTCCGGGGTGACACCGAACGACTCGACGAGGCGGAACAGCGCCACCTCGACGGCGAACAGGGCGGTCTGCGTGTAGACGGTCTGATCCAGGTCATCGCCCTCGGCGATCACCTCGCGCAACGGACGGTCGAGATGACGGTCCAGCTCCGCGCAGGCCGCGTCGAACGCCTCCGCGAACACCGGGAACGTGGACGCCAACTCCAGGCCCATACCCGGCCGCTGCGACCCCTGACCGGAGAACACGAACGCCGTCTTCCCGCGCACCACCGACCCGATGATCGGCCCCGGCTCACCGTTGGCCAGCGCCGCCAGTTCCTCCGGCCCGAACACCACCGCGCGCTGCGGGTGTGCCGTGCGGTGCGCGGCCAGGGTGAACCCGACATCCACCGGGTCGGCCTCCACCGGCACGAGCCGGGCGGCCTGCCCGCGCAACGCCTCCGGGGAGCGCGCCGAGATCACCCATGGCACCACCCCGCCGGCCGGGGGCCGCTCCCCCGCCGGGACGGCGGCCGGCGCGGGCTCTTCGAGGATGATGTGGGCGTTGGTGCCGGACACGCCGAACGAGGAGACACCCGCGCGGCGGGGTCCGGGGCGTTGCGGCCACGGCTGGGGCTCGGCGGCGACGCGGACCGCTCCGGCGGTCCAGTCGACGTGCGTGGACGGCTGGTCGGCGTGCAGGCTGCGGGGAATCCGGCCGTGGCGCATCGCCATGACCATCTTGATGATGCCGGCGACACCGGCGGCGGCCTGGGTGTGGCCGATGTTCGACTTGACCGAGCCGAGCCACAGCGGCTGGTCGGCCGGACGGTCCTGACCGTAGGTGGCCAGCAGCGCCTGCGCCTCGATCGGGTCGCCCAGCGTCGTGCCGGTGCCGTGGGCCTCGACCGCGTCGACGTCGGCGGTGCCCAGGCCGGCGTTGGTCAGCGCGGCCCGGATGACGCGTTGCTGCGACGGCCCGTTCGGGGCGGTCAGGCCGTTCGAGGCGCCGTCCTGGTTGACCGCGCTCCCCCGCACCACGGCGAGCACCGGGTGCCCGTTGCGGACCGCGTCGGAGAGCCGCTCCACCAGCAGCATGCCGACGCCTTCACCCCAACCGGTTCCGTCGGCGTCGTCGGAGAACGGCTTGCAGCGGCCGTCCGGGGCGAGGCCCCGCTGGCGGGAGAAGGCCAGGAACGCACCGGGGGTGGCCATCACCGTAACGCCGCCGGCCAGCGCGAGGTCACACTCACCCTGGCGCAGCGCCTGGGCGGCCAGGTGCAAGGCGACCAGGGACGACGAGCAGGCGGTGTCGACGGTGACGGCGGTGCCCTCAAGGCCGAACGTGTAGGCGATCCGGCCGGACGCGATGCTGCCGGTGCTGCCGGTGCCCAGCGAACCCTCAGCGGAGTCGCCCAGCTCGCCGACCAGCGCGGCATAGTCGTGGTACATCACCCCGGTGAAGACCCCGGTCCGGCTGCCCTTGAGGGCGACCGGGTCGACCCCGGCGCGCTCGAAGGCCTCCCAGGACGTCTCCAGCAGCAGGCGCTGCTGCGCGTCGGTGGCCAGCGCCTCCCGAGGTGAGATGCCGAAGAACGCGGGGTCGAAGTCACCGGCGTCGTGCAGGAAGCCACCGTGCCTGGTGTACGACGTACCGGGGTGGTCCGGGTCGGGGTGGTAGAGCTTCTCCACCTCCCAGCCGCGTTCGGCGGGGAACTCCCCGATGGCGTCGACACCCGAGTCGACGAGCTGCCACAGCGACTCCGGGGAGTCCACGCCACCGGGGAACCGGCAGCTCATGGCGATGATGGCGATCGGCTCGCGGTGCCGGGCCTCCACTTCCTGCAACCGCTCGCTGGTCTCGTGCAGTTCGGCGGTGACGCGCTTGAGGTATTCGCGGAGCCGATCTTCGTTCGCCATGGGAATCACCTGTCCGAGAGAGTGTGCGAGCCGGTCAGGACGCGCCGAGGCGGCGGTCGATGAACGCGAAGAGCTCGTCGTCGCTGGCTTCGTCGAGCGTTTCGGTAACCGGTGCGGCCGCTCCGGTCACCTCGGCCCACTGGCCGGTGAGTGCTTTCAGCCGGGCCGCGACGCCGTCGCGTACGGCCAGTTCGGCGACCTCGTCCGGCAGGAGGGCGGTGAACGCCTGCTCCAGCCGGGCCAGTTCGTCGAGCAGACGCGGCGTACGGGCCGGGGCGAGCGTGCTCAGCAGGTGGTCGGCGAGAGCGCGCGGCGTCGGGTAGTCGAAGGTGAGCGTCGCCGGCAGGCTGAGCCCGGTGGCGGCGTTGAGGCCGTTGCGCAGTTCGACGGCCGCGAGCGAGGTGAACCCGAGGCCGGTGAACTCCAGGTCCGGGTCGACGGTGTGCGCCGCCCCGTCGCCGATCGTGGCGGCGACCTGGGTGAGGACCACGTTCAGCGCCGCCTCGCTGCGGCCGGCGGGGTCGGTCGCAGCGAGCTGCTCGGCGAGCGTACGGTCCGGTCCGCGCCGGCTGGCCCGGCGCTTCGGTGCCTCCCGCAGCAGGCCGCGCAGCACCGCCGGCACACTGGCCGGGGTGGCTGTCGGGTCGAGCCGCAGCGGCACCAGGGCCGGTTCCGCGGCGCCGAGGCTCAGGTCGAACGCGGTCAGGGCCTGGGTCTCGGTCATCGGCAGGATGCCCGTGCGGGCCATCCGGGCCAGGTCGGCCCCGGCGAGGGTGGCGGCCATGCCGGCCGCCCACGGTCCCCAGGCCAGGGAGGTGCCGGGCAGGCCGGCACGCCGGCGGTGGGCGGCGAGGGCGTCGAGGAACGCGTTGGCGGCGGCGTAGTTGCCCTGCCCCGGGCCACCCACGACGCCGGCCGCCGAGGAGAACAGCACGAACGCGGTCAGGTGCCGGTCCCGGGTCAGCTCGTGCAGGTGCCAGGCGGCCTCGGCCTTGGGGCGCAGGACCGTGGCGACGCGCTCGTCGGTCAGCGCGGTGACTACGCCGTCGTCGAGCATCCCGGCGAGGTGCACGACACCGGTCAGGTCGGGGAGGCCGTCGAGCACCTTGGCGAGCGCGGCGCGATCGGCGGCGTCGCAGGCCACCACTGTGGCGGTGGCTCCGGCGGCGGCGAGGTCGCGGACGAGAGCGTCGGCGCCCGGTGCGTCGGGGCCCTGGCGGCTGAGCAGCACCAGGTCGGTGACGCCGTGCCGGGTGACCAGGTGGTGGGCGATGACAGGGCCGAGCCCACCGAGGGCACCGGTGATCAGCACGGTGCCGGTGCCCGGGCCGGCGGCCTCGTCGCCGCTCGCCACGTACGGCGTGAGGACGGGGGTGAAGACGCCGTCCACACCGATGGCGATCTGGGACTGTTCGGCTGCCGCCGCGGCACGGATCTCCTCCTCGCCGGTGCCGGGTTCGGCGTCGACCAGGGTGAACCGGCCGGGGTGCTCCGACTGGGCGGCGCGGACGAGCCCCCAGACGGCGGCTCCGGAGAGGTGGGTGACGTCGCGGCCGGTGGCGCCGGCGGTGACCACGGTGAGGCGGGTGTCGTTCGCGATGGCCGACTGGAGGGCGCTGAGCGTCCGGGCGGTCGCGGTGCGGGTGGCGGCCAGGGGGTCGCCGCCGTCCGCCGCGATCCGCAGGATCACGGTCTCGGTGTCGCCGGTGTCGGGCAGGTCGATCGGCGTCCAGTCGAGGCGATGCAGCACCGACGGCGGCGCGTACGCCCGCAGTCGCAGGGCGGCCACGGAGGCGACCGGGTCGCCGACGGCGTCCGCCAGCGTGACCTGGACCGCGTCGCCGACGCTCAGGCGGACCTGGGCGGCGGTGGCGCCGGGCTGGTGGACGGTGACCCCGGACCACGCGAACGGCACCTTGGCGGCACCGTCGCCGGTGTGCTCGCCGAGGCCGAGGGTGTGCAGGGCCGCGTCGAGCAGGGCCGGGTGGATGCCGTAGCCGCCGGTGTCCACCTCGTCCGGCAGGACGACGTCAGCGTGCAGGGTGCCGTCGGTGTCGCGCCAGGCGGTCCGGACCCCCTGGAACGCCGGGCCGTAGTCGAGGCCGCGTCGGAACAGCTCGTCGTAGAGTCCGTCCACGTTCAGCGGTGCCGCGGCGGCCGAGCGGCCCACCGGGAGGGCCAATGCGTCGTCGGTGGGAGCGAGGGTGCCGGTGGCGTGGGCGGTCCAGGTGGTGCCGTCGGTGCTGGAGTGGATGGTGACCGGGCGGCGGCCCTCGTCGGTGGCCGCGCCGACCCGTACCTGGATCTGGGCGCCACCCTCGTCCAGGATG
Source organism: Micromonospora sp. C81 (assembly GCF_018070425.1). Lineage (NCBI taxonomy): Bacteria > Bacillati > Actinomycetota > Actinomycetes > Micromonosporales > Micromonosporaceae > Micromonospora > Micromonospora sp. C81. The sequence goes on along the minus strand of NZ_JAGPXS010000006.1, from coordinate 287,239 downwards.
AGCGGGGCGGCGAGGACCAGGTCGTCGAGGCGGTCGCCGGTGCCGGCGGCGAGGGCGGCTTCCACCAGCGCGGTTCCGGGCACCAGGAGGGCGCCGTCGACCCGGTGGTCGGCGAGCCACGGCACTGTGGCGACCGACCAGTGGCCGGTGAGGACTCGTTCCCCGCCCGCCTCGGCGAGGGTGACGGCGGTGTCGAAGAGCGGGTGGCCGGTGCGGTCGCGGCGCGCGGCGGCGGCCGGGCCGGCGGGCCAGTAGCGGCGGTGCTGGAAGGCGTAGGTGGGCAGCTCGATGAGGCGTCCGCCGGGGTGGCACTGTGCCCAGTTCACCGCGACGCCGCGCACGAAGGCCTGGGCCAGGGCGGTGAGCAGCGAGGTCGGCTGGTCCCGGTCGGAGCGTTGCACGGGTACGAACACCGCGTCCGCCACACAGTCAACGCCCATCGCGGACAGGACCCCGTCCGGGCCGATCTCCACGAACGTGCTGACACCTGCGGACTCCAGGGTGGCGATGCCGTCGGCGAACCGCACGGCCTCCCGCACGTGCCGCACCCAGTAGCCGGCGTCCTGCGCCTCCGCGACCTGCCCGGTCACGTTCGACACCACCGGGATCCGGGGTTCGGCGTAGGTCAACCTTGCCGCTACCTGAGCGAACTCGGCGAGCATCGGCTCCATCAGCACCGAGTGGAACGCGTGGCTGACCCGCAGCCGCTTCGACTTCTTGAAGTTCGCCGCCACCGCGGCGACCTCGTCGGCGGCCCCGGACAACACCACCGAACGCGGACCGTTGATCGCCGCGACCGACACCCCGTCGGTCAGCAGCGGCAGCACCTCAGCCTCGGTGGCCCGCACCGCGACCATCACCCCACCGGACGGCAGGGCCTGCATCAGACGACCTCGGGCGGCGACCAGCTTCGCCGCGTCGGGCAGGGACAGCACCCCGGCCACGTGCGCCGCGGCGATCTCACCGATCGAGTGCCCCACCAGGTAGTCCGGGGTGACGCCGAACGACTCGACCAGCCGGAACAGGGCGACCTCGACCGCGAACAGCGCCGCCTGCGTATAGGCCGTCTGGTCCAGGGCCTGCGCGTCGTCGGCGATCACGTCGCGGATCGGGCGGTCGAGATGACGGTCCAGCTCCGCGCAGGCCGCGTCGAACGCCTCGGCGAACGCCGGGAACGACGACGCCAACTCCAGACCCATACCCGGCCGCTGCGACCCCTGGCCGGAGAACACGAACGCGAGCTTGCCGTCGACCACGTCACCGGTCACCAGGCCGGGATCCGTCCTTCCCTCGGCGGCTGCGTCGAGGGCGTCCCGCCCGAGCACCACCGCCCGATGGGGGAAGGTGCCGCGCGTGCTGAGGGTGTGCCCGATGTCGGCGGGGTCCAGTCCGGGATGGCTCGTCAGGTGGGCCAGCAGCCGGGTCGCCTGGTCGCGTACACCGTCGGTGGTGGTCGCGGTGAGCGGCCAGATCGTCGGCCCGGTGTGCGGCTGCCGGGGTGCCGGGGTGGGCTCGGGAGCGGCTTCGAGGATGACGTGGGCGTTGGTGCCGGAGACACCGAACGACGAGACGGCGGCGCGGCGGGGACGGCCGTCCACCGTCCACGGCCGTTCCTCGGTGAGCAGTGCGACGGCGCCAGCGGACCAGTCGATGTGCGGGGACGCATCGTCGGCGTGCAGGGTGCGCGGCAGGACGCCGTGCCGCATCGCCTCGATCATCTTGATGATGCCGGCGACACCGGCGGCGGCCTGGGTGTGGCCCATGTTCGACTTGATCGAGCCGAGCCACAGTGGTCGGTCGTCGGGGCGGTCCTGACCATAGGTGGCGAGCAGGGCCTGCGCCTCGATCGGGTCACCGAGCACCGTGCCGGTGCCGTGCGCCTCGACGGTGTCGACGTCGGCGGCGGCCAGGCCGGCGCTGGCCAGTGCGGCCCGGATGACCCGCTGCTGGGCGGGACCGTTCGGGGCCGTCAGACCGTTGGAGGCGCCGTCGGAGTTGACGGCGCTGCCGCGGATGACGGCGAGGACCGGGTGGCCGTTGCGGCGGGCGTCGGAGAGGCGTTCGACCACGAGCATGCCGACGCCCTCGGACCAGCCGGTGCCGTCGGCTCCGGCGCCGAAGGACTTGCAGCGACCGTCGGCGGAGAGCCCACGCTGGCGGGAGAACTCGATGAAGGTGCCCGGGGTGGCCATCACGGTGACCCCACCGGCGAGCGCCATCGTGCACTCGCCGCTGCGGATCGCCTGGATGGCCAGGTGGAGCGCCACCAGGGAGGACGAGCAGGCGGTGTCGACGGTGACCGCCGGGCCTTCCAACCCGAAGGTGTACGCGATCCGGCCGGAGATGACGCTGCCCGCGTTGCCGATGCCGAGCAGACCCTCGACGGCGTCGCCGTCGGGGTCCAGGCGGGACACGTAGTCGTGGTACATCACTCCGGCGAAGACGCCGGTGCGGCTGCCGCGTACGGTCGCCGGGTCGATGCCGCTCCGCTCGAAGGCCTCCCACGAGGTTTCCAGCAGCAACCGCTGCTGGGGGTCGGTGGCGAGGGCCTCGCGTGGGCCGAGCCCGAAGAACGGGGCGTCGAAGTCGGCTGCGTCGGCGAGGAAGCCACCGGAGCGGGTGTACGAGGTTCCGGGGTGGTCCGGGTCGGCGTGGTAGAGGCGGTCCACGTCCCAGCCCCGGTCGGCGGGAAAGTCACCGATCGCGTCGCTGCCGGACTCGACGAGGCGCCACAGGTCCTCGGGTGAGCTGATCCCGCCGGGATAGCGGCAGGCCATACCGACGATGGCGATGGGCTCGTCGGCCCGGACGGGCGCGGTGACCTCCGGGGTGCCGGTCAGGTCGGCGCCGAACAGCGTCTCGTGCAGGTGGGCGGCGAGAGCGGCCGGGCTCGGGTGGTCGAAGACGAGGGTGGCCGGCAGCCGCAGGCCGGTTGCCGCGTTCAGGCCGTTGCGCAGCTCGACGGCGGCGAGGGAGTCGAACCCGGTCTCCTGGAACGCCTTGCCTGGGGCGACGGCCTGACCCGAGCCGTGGCCGAGCACGCTCGCGACGTGGGTGCGGACCAGGTCGAGGAGCGCTTCGCGCTGCTCGGCCGGGCGTAGGGCGCCCAGCCGCTGGACCAGGGAGGCATCACCGGTGGCGGCCCGGGCGGTGCCACGCCGCCCGGCCCGGACCAGGTTGCGTAGGAGCGGGTGGACGGTGGTCGGCGCGGTCCGCCCGGAGGTGAGCCGCAGCGGAACGACAGCGGTGCGCTGACCGGCCGCGTCGAGGAGGCCGAGGCCGTCCTCGGGTGTGATCAGGGCCAGTCCGCCACGGCTGATCCGCTGGACGGCGTCCGGGTCCAGGTCGGCGGCCATGCCGGCGGCCCAGGGTCCCCAGGCGAGCGAGGAGGCCGGGAGCCCGGCGCGGTTGCGCAGGTCGGCCAGGGCGTCGAGGAAGGCGTTCGCGGCCGCGTAATTGGCCTGGCCGGGGCTGCCGAGCAGACCGGCCGCCGAGGAGAACATCACGAACGCGGTCAGCGGGTGCCCGGCGGTGAGTTCGTGCAGGTGCCAGGCGGCGTCGACCTTTGGTCGGAGCACCGCGCCGAGTCGCTCCGGCGTTAGTGCGGTGACCACACCGTCGTCGATCACGCCGGCGATGTGGACGACCCCGGTCAGGCTGCCCGCGCTGCCGATCACCGCGGCGAGAGCGTCGCGGTCGGCCAGGTCACACGCCAGGACGGTGCTGGTCGCGCCGAGCGCGGCGAGTTCCGCGGTGAGGTCGGCGGCTTCCGGGGCGTCCGGGCCGCGGCGGCTGAGCAGCAGCAGGTCGGTGACGCCGTGACGGGTGACCAGGTGTCGGGTGACCAGCCGGCCGAGGGTGCCGAACGCGCCGGTGACCAGGACCGTGCCGGTGCCGAAGTCGTGGCTGGCGGCGGGTTCGGTGACCCGGGCCAGTCGGGGTGCGCGCAGGGCGCCGTCCCGGATCGCGATCTGCTCCTCGCCGGTGGCGAGCACCGCGCCCAGTTGTTCGTCGCCGTCGGTGTCGATGAGCAGGAACCGGCCGGGGTTCTCGGTCTGGGCGCTGCGGACCAGGCCCCAGACGGCTGCGGCGGCCAGATCGGTGACCGGGTCGCCGGGAGCGCAGCCGACCGCGCCGCTGGTGACGATCGCGAGCCGGGTGTCCCGTTCGACGGCGTCGCGCAGCGCGGCCAGGACGGCGGCGGTGGTGGCATGGGTGGCGGTGACCGGGTCGGTGGGGTCGGTGGGGGGTACGCGCAGCACCTCGGTTCCGGTGCGGTCGGACGTGCCGGGCGCCTCGACCGGGATCCAGTCGAGGTGGTGCAGGCCGTCGGTGCTGGCGGTGCGCTCGGCGTAACGGCGCAGCACGAGGGAGTCGGCGGTCAGAAGTGTCCGGCCGACGGTGTCGGTGAGGTGGACACTGACGGCGTCGGTGCCGACGTCGGCCAGCCGGACCCGGGCGGTGACCGCGCCGGCAGCCCGCAGGCTGACGCCGGACCACGCGAACGGCACCCGGGCCTGACCGTCGTCGCTGCCCAGGACGCCGAGGCCGAGCGGGTGCAGGGCGGTGTCCAGCAGCGCCGGGTGCACGCCGTAGCGGCTGCCGTCCACCGTGTCGGGCAGCTCCACCTCCGCGTACACGGCGCCGTCGGTGCCCAACCACGCCTGGCGCAGCCCGCGGAATGCGGGCCCGTAGTCGAGGCCCCGGCGGCGCAGGGCGTCGTAGAGGCCGGTGGTGTCGATCGCCTCGGCCCCGGCGGGCGGCCAGGTGGTCGGCGTGGTGTCGTCGGCGCGCCCGGCGGTGCTGAGGGTGCCGGTGGCGTGGGTGGTCCACCGGTCGCCGTCGGAGCTGGCGTGGATGGTGACGGCGCGGTGGCCGGAGTTGTCCGCCGCGCCGGTGCGTACCTGGACCTCCACCCGTTGCTCGCCGAGGATCAGCGGGGCGGCGAGGACGAGATCGTCGACCTGGTCGCAGCCGACCTCGGCACCGGCGGCGAGGGCGAGTTCGAGCAGTGCGGTGCCCGGGACGACGACGTCGCCGGCGACCTGGTGGTCGCCGAGCCACGGCAGAGCGGTGCGCGACCAGCGGCCGGTGAAGATCCGTTCGTCGCCGTCGCCAGCGAGGGTGAGCATGCCGCCCAGCAGCGGGTGGTCGACCGCGTCGCCGTTGCCGGTGACCGTGGCCGCGGGCCAGTAGCGCTGGTGTTGGAAGGCGTAGGTCGGCAGGTCGATCAGGCGTCCGCCGGTCAGGCACTGCGTCCAGTCGACCGCGACGCCGCGCACGAAGACGTGGGCGAGGGCGGTGAGCAGGGCGGTCGGTTGGTCGCGGTCAGAGCGTTGCACGGGTACGAACACCGCGTCCGTGACGCAGTCAGCGCCCATGGCCGACAGGACCCCGTCGGGGCCGATCTCCACGAACGTGGTGACACCTGCGGCCTCCAGGGTGGCGATGCCCTCGGCGAACCGCACGGCCTCTCGCACGTGTCGCACCCAGTAGCCGGCGTCCTGAGACTCCGCGATCTCCCCGGTCACATTGGACACGACCGGGATCCGGGGCTGCGCGTAGGTCAACGTTTCGGCGACCTGGGCGAACTCGGCGAGCATCGGCTCCATCAGCACCGAGTGGAACGCGTGGCTGACCCGCAGCCGCCTGGACTTGTCGAAGTGGGCGGCGACTGCGGCGACCTCGCCTTCCACGCCGGAGAGCACCACGGAACGCGGGCCGTTCACGGCCGCGACCGACACCCCATCGGTCAACAGCGGCAGCACCTCCGCTTCCGTGGCCCGCACCGCCACCATCACGCCACCGGCCGGCAGGGCCTGCATCAACCGACCTCGGGCGGCGACCAGCTTCGCCGCGTCCGACAGGGACAACACCCCGGAAACGTGCGCCGCCGCGATCTCACCGATCGAATGCCCCACCAGGTAATCCGGAGTCACACCGAACGACTCGACCAGCCGGAACAACGCCACCTCGACCGCGAACAGCGCCGCCTGCGTGTAGACGGTCTGGTCCAAGGCCTCCGCGTCGTCGGCGATCACCTCGCGCAACGGACGGTCGAGATGACGGTCCAGCTCCGCGCAGGCCGCGTCGAACGCCTCCGCGAACACCGGGAACGACGACGCCAACTCCAGACCCATGCCCGGCCGCTGCGACCCCTGGCCGGAGAAGACGAACGCCAGCCTGCCGTCGACCACGTCACCGGTCACCAGGCCGGGATCGGTCAGCCCGCCGGCCGCCGCGTTGAGAGCGTCCCGCCCGAACACCACCGCCCGGTGCGGGAACGAACCGCGCCGGGTGAGTGAGTGACCGACGTCGACCGGATTCGCGTCGAGGTACGGCAGCAGCCGCCCGGCCTGTGCGCTCAGCGCGGCCGGCTCGGCGGCGCCGAACGTCCACGGCACCGGCACCGGCAGCGTCGCCGGCACGAGCACGGCCTGCGGCTCTGGGGCGACCTGCGGCTCCGGCGTCGGGGGCGCTTCCAGGATCGCGTGGGCGTTCGTGCCGCTGATGCCGAAGGAAGAGACCGCGGCGCGGGCCGGACGGTCCACGCCGGGCCACGGCTGGGCCTCCGTGAGCAGGGACACCGCCCCGGAGGACCAGTCGACGTGCGGGGTGGGTGCGTCCACGTGCAGCGTGCGCGGCAGCACCCGGTGCCGCATCGCCATGACCATCTTGATGATTCCGGCGACACCGGCCGCCGCGACGGTGTGCCCGATGTTCGACTTGACCGAGCCGAGCCACAGCGGTCGACCGGTCGGGCGGTCCTGGCCGTACGCGCTGAGCAGGGCCTGCGCCTCGATCGGGTCGCCGAGCCGGGTGCCGGTGCCGTGCGCCTCGACCGCGTCCACGTCGGCCGGGGTGAGGCCGGCGTCGGCCAGTGCCGCCCGGATGACCCGCTGCTGGGCGGGGCCGTTCGGGGCGGTCAGACCGTTGGAGGCGCCGTCCTGGTTCACGGCGGTGCCCCGGACCACGGCGAGGACGCGGTGACCCTTGCGGACCGCGTCGGAGAGCCGTTCGACCAGCAGGAGCCCGGCGCCCTCGGACCAGCCGGTGCCGTCCGCGCCCGCCGCGAACGACTTGCAGCGCCCGTCGGCGGACAGACCCCGCTGGCGGGAGAACTCCACGAACGCGTCCGGGCTGGCCATCACCGTGACGCCGCCGGCCAGGGCCAGGGAGCACTCGCCGGACCGCAGCGAGCGGACCGCCAGGTGCAGCGCCACCAACGACGACGAGCAGGCGGTGTCCACTGTGACGGCCGGGCCCTCCCAGCCGAGGGTGTACGCGATGCGGCCGGAGGTGACGCTGGCCGCCGTTCCGGTGAGCCGGTAGCCCTCGACGCCGTCGGCGATCTGGTCACCGGTGCCGTAGCCGGAGAAGGACGCCCCGACGAAGACACCGGCGGGCTCGCCACGCAGGCCGGCGGGGTCGATTCCGGCCCGCTCGACCGCCTCCCACGCGGTCTCCATCAGCAGCCGCTGCTGCGGGTCCATGGCCAGTGCCTCGCGCGGTGAGATGCCGAAGAAGGCCGCGTCGAAGCCGGCGACGTCGGCGACGAAGCCGCCGGCCCGGGTGTAGGAGGCGCCGGGCTGGTCCGGGTCCGGGTCGTAGAGGGAGTCCAGGTCCCAGCCACGGCCGGTGGGGAAACCGACGATCGCGTCGGTGCCGGACTCGACGAGCCGCCACAGGTCCTCGGGTGAACCGACGTCGCCCGGGTAGCGGCAGGCCATCCCGATGATGGCGATCGGTTCGTCGGAGACGCCGACGGCCGGCGCGACGGTGTTCGCGGTGCGATCCGCGCCGGACAGCAGGGCGTCCAGCTCGGCGGCCAGGACGGCGGCGTACGGGTAGTCGAAGGCGACGGTGGTGGGCAGGCGCAGGCCGGTCGCGGCGGCGAGGCGGCTGCGCAGTTCCACGGCGGTCAGCGAGTCGAAGCCGAGTTCCCGGAACGGGCGGTCGGCCGGGACCGCGTCGGCGGACTCGTGGCCGAGGACCGCGGCGGCCTCGCTGCGCACCAGGTGCAGCAGGTACGCGCGGCGCTCCTCGACGGTGCGGCCGGCCAGGAGATCAGCGGCCGGACCGCTGGGCTGTGCCTCGTCCGGCGCGCTGGCGAGCAGCGGCGTGAGCAGAGGGCTGTCGCGTCGTACCGTGAAGGCGGGTCCGAAGCGCGACCAGTCCACGTCGGCGACCACGACAGTGGCGTCGCCGGCGGAGACGGCGTGGGCCAGCGCGGCGATGGCGCGGGTCGGGTGCATGGCGGTGATGCCGCGCCGGGCGAGGTGGGCGGAGACGTCGGCGTCGGCCATGCCGCCGCCGGCCCACGGACCCCAGGCGATCGCGGTGGCGGGCCGACCGTGGGCGGCGCGGCGGGCGGCGAGGGCGTCGAGGTACGCGTTCGCGGCGGCGTATCCGCCCTGGTCGCCGCTGCCCCACACGCCCGCGATCGACGAGAAGAGCACGAAGGCGTCCAGGTCGTCGCCGAGGATCTCATCGAGGTGTCGGGCACCGAGCACCTTCGCGGCGCCGAGTTCGCTGATGTCGGCGGGGCTCAGGCCGGTGAGCGGGGTCAGGTGGGCGACACCGGCGGTGTGCACGACCGAACGGACCGGTGTGCCGTCCGCGCGGAGCGTCGCGACGAGGGCGGCGAGGGCGTCGCGGTCGGTGACGTCGCAGGCTGCGGCGGTGATCTGGCACCCGGTTTCGGCCAGTTCGGTGGTCAGGGCGTCGAGGCCGGGCGCGTCCGGGCCACGGCGGCTGACCAGGACGACCCGGTCGGCGCCGGAGTGCGCGGCCCAGCGGGCGACGTGGGCGCCGAGCGCCCCGGTCCCGCCGGTGACCAGGACGGTGCCGGTCGGCTGCCAGGGTTCGGCGGCGGTGGCGGGTGCGCGGTCGATGCGGCGGGCGTGCAGGCCGTCGGCGCGGACCGCGATCTGGTCCTCGCCGGTGGTGCCGGTCAGGACCGCGACGAGCTGGTCGGTGACGTCCCCGGCCAGGTCGACGAGACCGCCCCAGGTGTCCGGGACTTCGAGGGCGGCCACCCGGCCGAGGCCCCAGAGCGCGGCCTGGGCGGGGTCGGGCGCGATGCCGTCGGTTCCCGTGGTGACGGCGCCGGTGGTGACGGTCCAGATCGGTGCGGTGCTGCCGGCGGTGGCCGCCGCGCTGATGAGGGTGAGCAGGCTGGCCGTGGCGTCAAGGTCGCCGGTGCGGGAGGGCACGTGCAGGATGCCGGCCAGCCCGTCGGTGATCTCCGGGGCGATGCCGATGTCCGGGGTGGCGCCGTGCCGGGTCAGCAGGTCGTGCAGCTGCTGGGCGGTCGGGTCCGCCGGGTCGGCGACAATGCCCCACCGCCCGGCGAGGGCCTCGGTGGGCGCGACGTCGACGGGCTGCCAGCTCTCCCGGTAGCGCCACTCGTCGGGCGTGCCGCTCACGGGTTTCGGCAGGTCGGGCCAGAAGTAGCGGCGCTGGAAGGCGTAGGTGGGGAGATCCACAGTGCGAGCGCCGGGGTGGCACGGCGTCCAGTCCACCGGTACGCCGCGCACGAAGACCTGGGCCAGCGCGGTGAGCAGCGCAGTCGGTTGGTCCCGGTCGGAGCGTTGCACAGGTACGAACACCGCGTCCGCCACACAGTCCGCGCCCATGGCGGACAGGACCCCGTCGGGGCCGATCTCCACGAACGTGCTGACCCCCAGGCCTTCCAGGGTGGCGATGCCGTCAGCGAACCGCACGGCCTCCCGGACGTGCCGCACCCAGTAGGCCGCGTCCTGCACGTCGACGATCTGCCCGGTCAGGTTGGACACCACCGGAATGTGCGGCTGCGCGTAGGTCAACGTCTCCGCCACCTGTGCGAATTCGGCGAGCATCGGCTCCATCAGCACCGAGTGGAACGCGTGACTGACCCGCAGCCGCTTCGACTTCTCGAACTGGGCGGCGACGGCGGCGACCTCGCCTTCCACGCCGGACAGCACCACCGAGCGCGGACCGTTGACGGCTGCGACGGACACCCCGTTGGTCAGCAGCGGCAGCACCTCGGCCTCGGTGGCCCGTACGGCCACCATGACGCCACCGGCCGGCAGGGCCTGCATCAGGCGACCCCGGGCCGCAACCAGCTTCGCCGCGTCGGGCAGGGACAGCACCCCGGCGACATGCGCGGCGGCGATCTCACCGATCGAGTGCCCGACCAGGTAATCCGGAGTGACGCCAAACGACTCGACCAGCCGGAACAGGGCGACCTCGACAGCGAACAGGGCGGTCTGCGTGTAGACGGTCTGATCCAGTTCGGTTCCCTCGGCGATCACGTCGCGGATCGGCCGGTCGAGGAGACGATCCAGCTCCGCGCAGGCCGCGTCGAACGCTTCCGCGTACACCGGGAACGTGTCGTGGAGATCCAGACCCATGCCGGGCCGCTGCGACCCCTGACCGGAGAACACGAACGCGAGCGGGCCGCGCGTGACGGTGTCCCGCACGGCGCCGGCCGTGCCGCGTCCCTCGGCGAGCGCCGTCAGCGCGGCGAGCCGTTCCGCGGGGTCGGTCGTGGTGATCGCGGCGCGGTGCCGCAGACCGGCGCGGGTGGTGGCCAGCGAGTGCGCGACGTCACCGGGGTCGGCGTCGCGGTCGGTGAGGTGGCGGGCGAGGCGGGCCGCCTGGGCGTACAGGGCGGCGTCGTCGTGGCCGGAGAGCAGCAGCGGCGCCGGGACGGTGACCGCCTCGCGGGACGGCTCCTCGTCCCCGGGAGGGGCCTGCTCGACGATGACGTGGGCGTTGGTGCCGGAGACGCCGAACGCGGACACCCCGGCCCGGGCCGGGTGGTCGCCGGACGGCCAGGGACGGGCCTCGGTGAGCAGCTCCACCGCACCGGTCGACCAGTCGACATGCGGGGTGGGCGCATCGACGGACAACGTCTGCGGCAGGGTGCGGTGCCGCATCGCCATGACCATCTTGATGATCCCGGCGACACCGGCGGCGGCCTGGGTGTGGCCGATGTTCGACTTGACCGAGCCGAGCCAGAGCGGGTCGCCCGCTACCCGGTCCCGGCCGTAGGTGGCGAGCAGCGCCTGCGCCTCGATCGGGTCGCCGAGCACGGTGCCGGTGCCGTGCGCCTCGACCGCGTCCACGTCGGCGCCGGTGAGCCCGGCGTTCTCCAGGGCTGCGCGGATGACCCGCTGCTGGGACGGGCCGTTCGGGGCGGTGAGGCCGTTGGACGCGCCGTCCTGGTTGACAGCGGTGCCGCGGATGACGGCGAGGACCGGGTGGCCCAGCCGGCGGGCGTCGCTGAGCCGTTCCACCAGCAGCAGCCCGACTCCCTCACCCCAGCCGGTGCCGTCGGCAGCAGCGGCGAACGACTTGCAGCGGCCGTCCGCGGCGAGCCCGCCCTGTCGTTCGAACTCCTCGAACGCGCCGGTGGTGCACATGACGGTCGCCCCGCCGGCCAGCGCCATCGTGCATTCGCCCTGCCGCAACGACTGGACCGCCAGGTGCAGCGCGACCAGAGACGACGAGCAGGCGGTGTCGACGGTGATGGCCGGGCCCTCAAGGCCGAAGAAGTACGACAGGCGGCCGGAGACCACGGCGGCCGCGTTTCCGGTGAGCAGGTGCCCCTCGTCGGCGATCGGCGTACGCATCAGCACCGACGCGTAGTCCTGCGTGTTGGAGCCGACGAAGACGCCGACCTGGCGGCCCCGCAGCGAGAGCGGGTCGACGCCGCCGCGCTCCAGGGCCTCCCAGGCCGTCTCCATGAGCAGCCGCTGCTGCGGGTCCATGGCGACGGCCTCGCGCGGCGAGATGCCGAACAGCGCCGCGTCGAACTCACCCGCCGCGTCCAGGAAGCCGGCCGGGCGGGCGTACGAGGCGGCCGGGTCCCAGCCGCGGTCGTCCGGGAAGTCGGACAGGGCCCCGGCGCCGTCGGCAACGAGTCGCCAGAGGGCCTCGGGCGAGTCGACGCCGCCGGGGTACCGGCAGGCCATTCCGACGACGGCGATGGGTTCCCGCTGCGCCTCGGTGAGTCGGCGGTGCTGGTGGCGCAGACGCTCGTTCTCCTTGAGGGAGGAGCGCAGTGCCTCGACGAGCTTGTCGTTGGAGGTGGCCATCATGAGCTCCGCACGTCGGTGGTTCAGCGAGAGGAATCGAGTGCCAGCCGGATGAGGTCGTCCTCATCCAGTCCGTCGAGGTCGGTGCCGTCGGGCTCCCCGGCGGTTGGTTCGGCGTCGTCACCGGTGCCGTCGGCGAGGCGCAGCAGGGCGTCCAGCAACCCGGCGGCCCGCAGCCGGGCCGGGGAGATCTCGGCGAGCGCCTGCCGGATGCGGGCGTCGTCGTCGAGCTCGTCCGGCCCGAACAGCTCGTCGTGCAGGTGCTCGGCGAGGACCAGGGCGTTGGGGTAGTCGAAGATGAGGGTGGTGCTGAGCCGCAGGCCGGTGCTCGCGTTGAGCCGGTTGCGCATCTCGATGGCGGTCGCCGAGTCGAAGCCCAGCTCCCGGAACGCCCGCTCCGGCTCGACGAACTCGGCCGACGGGTGGCCGAGGACGGCGGCGGCCTCCGCCCGTACCGTCTGGAGCAGGGCCCGGTGCCGCTCGCCGCGGGACAGGTCGCGCAGTCGGGTGTGGAGCGCGGACGCCCCCTGGCCGCTGATGGCGGCCTGGTCGGCCTCACGGATCCGGCGCACCTGCGGCAGTTCGTGCAGCAGCGGCCGGGGTCGGGCCGACTCGTAGGCGGGCGCGAACCGCTGCCAGTCGACGTCGGCGATGGCGACGAAGGTCTCGTCGTGGTCCAGGGTCCTGGCCATGGCGGCGATGGCCAGGTCGGGTGCCATCGCGGCGAGGCCGCGTCGGCGCAACTGCTCGACGATCGCGGCGTCGGACATGCCGCCGCCGTCCCACACCCCCCAGGCGATCGAGGTGGCACGCAGGCCGCGGGCCCGGCGACGGGCCGCGAGGGCGTCGAGGTACGCGTTGGCCGCCGCGTACGCGCCCTGCCCGCCACCGCCCCAGACACCGGAGTTGGAGGAGAACAGGACGAACGCGCTCACGTCTCCGACGAGGTCGTCGAGCAGCGCGGCGCCTGCCGCCTTGCCGTCGACCACGTCGGCGAACTCGTCCAGGCCGGTGTCGGCGAGCGACGCCGAGCGGGCGACACCGGCGGCGTGGAAGACGGCGGTGAGGTTGTCGATGCCGTCAAGCACGCCGCTGAGCCCGTCGCGGTCGGCCGTGTCGCAGGCGGCGATGGTCACGCGGGCGCCGAGGTGTTCCAACTCGGTGCGCAGGTCGTCTGCGCCGGGGGCGTCGGGGCCTCGGCGGCTGGTGAGCACCAGGTGTTCGGCGCCGCGTCCGGCCAGCCAGCGGGCCACGTGTGCGCCGATCGCGCCGGTGCCACCAGTGATCAGTGTGGTGCCGGTCGGCGTCCAACCGGTCGTCGGTGCCGGACCGCTGAGGGGGGCGGGGCGCAGGCGTCGGGCGTGGACGCCGTTGTCGCGTACCGCGATCTGGTCCTCATCGTCGATGCCGGCGACGGCGGCCTGGAAGCGGGTGAGCGCGGCGTTGTCGAGCCGGGCCGGCAGGTCGATCAGCGCGCCCCAGCGGTCCGGCTGCTCCAGGCCGAACACCCGGCCGGTGGCCCAGACCTGGGCGGGCCCGGTCAGTGGCGGCTCGTCGGTGGCGGTGACGGTGACCGCGCCGCGGGTGACGATCCGGAGCCGTCCGGGGATCCCGGCGTCGGCCAGGGCCTGGATCAGCAGCACGGTCGCGGTCAGGCAGGGCGGGACGGCGCCGTCGGTGTCCGGGGCGACCGCCAGCAGGGAGAGCACACCCGAGATGGCGGGTTCCGGGCCGGTCGCCGCGCTCAGTTGTGCGGTCAGGGTGGCCCGGTCGGTCGTCGCTGGGTCGACCTCGACGATGACGGCGGTGCCGCCGGCCTGCTCGATCGCGGCGGTGGCGAACTCGGTCTCCATCCGCGCGATGGGGGTGGTGAGCAACAGCCAGGTGCCGGTGAGCAACGCGTCGGTCGGCTCGGGCAGCGCGGTCCAGCCGACGGTGTAGCGCCAGGTGTCGGTGGTGCCGCGTTCCTTGCGGGTACGCCGCCAGGCGGTCAGGGCGGGCAGCAGGTCGGTGCCGTCGTCGGTGATGCCGAGTGGGGTGAGGTCGCCGTTCTCCACGGCCTGCCAGAACTCGCTGTCCATCGGGTCCACGACCGGAACTGGCGCATCGCCGACCGGCCAGAAACGCTGGTGCTGGAAGGGGTAGGTGGGCAGGTCGACGGTCCGGGTCGCCGGGATGACGGTGGTCCAGTCGACGGGTGCGCCGCAGACCCATGCCTCGGCCAGCGACCGGACCAGTTGCCCGGGGCCGCCCTCACCGCGACGCAACGTGCCTACCGTGGCCACGTCGGCGGTGTCGGCGATCGCGCCGGTGAGCACCGGGTGCGCGCTGACCTCGATGAAGATCCGGTGCCCGGCCGCGTATGCCGCTTCGACCGCCAGGTCCAGGCGCACCGGCTGACGCAGATTGCGATACCAGTAGTCGGCGTCCATCACGCCGCCGTCCTCGACCGTGGAGAACACGGGCACCGCACCGGGCTGCGGTTGCACCCCGTCGAGCAGACGGGCCAGCTCCGCCTCCACGGGCTCGACCAGAGCGCAGTGCGAGGCGTAGTCGACCTTCACCCGCCTGGCCCGCACGCCGGCCGCCTCGGCGGCCGCCAGGAACGCATCCAGATCGGCACCGGCCACGGCGACGCTGGTCGGGCCGTTGACCACCGCAACACTGACCCCGTCGGTCAACAGGGGTGTGACCACGTCCAGGCCGGCGTTGACCGACACCATCCCACCAGTGCCCGACAGCGCGAGCAGCGCTTGGCTACGCAACGCGACGACCTTGGCCGCGTCACTGAGCGACAGCACCCCAGCCACACACGCCGCAGCGATCTCACCCTGCGAATGGCCGATCACCGCGTCCGGGGTCACACCCCTGGCCCGCCACACCTCGGCGAGGGACACGTGCACCGCCCACAGGACCGGCTGCACCACATCCACCCGCTCCAACGGATCGTCCGAGCGCAACACCTCCAACAGATTCCAGTCCACGAACGGATCCAACGCCGCCGCGCACTCCGCGATCCGCGCCGCGAACACCGGCTCCGCATCCAACAACTCAGTGGCCATGCCGACCCACTGCGAACCCTGACCCGGGAACACGAACACCACACCGGCCGTACGCGCCGCACCGGAGATCACCGTGCTGGACGGCAGCCCGTCGGCCAGGGCCGCGAGGCCACTGCTGTGGTCCGGACCGAGCACGACCGCGCGGTGGTCGAACGCCGCCCGCGACACCGCCAGCGAGTACGCCACCTCTCCGGCAGCGCCACCCCACTCGACGAGCCGCTGCGCCTGACCAGCGACCGCCTTCGGGCTGCGCCCGGACAACAACCACGGCACACCCGACTCGGTCACCACCGACTCGACCACAGGTGCGGCCGGCGGCTCCTCGATGATCACGTGAGCGTTGGTGCCGGAGACCCCGAACGACGACACCCCGGCCCGGCGCGGGCGCTGCCCCGCCGGCCACGGCCGCGCGTCCACGAGCAGCTGCACCGCACCCGCCGACCAATCGACGTGCCCGGTGGGCCGCTCGACGTGGACGGTCCGCGGCATGGTGTCGTGCCGCATCGCCTCGATCATCTTGATGATGCCGGCGACACCCGCGGCGGCCTGGGTGTGACCGATGTTCGACTTGATCGAGCCCAACCACAGCGGCTCGTCGGTGGGCCGGTCCTGACCGTAGGTGGCCAGCAGTGCCTGCGCCTCGATCGGGTCACCCAGCCGGGTGCCGGTGCCGTGCGCCTCGACCGCGTCGACGTCGGCGGTGCTCAGGCCGGCGTCCGCGAGGGCGGCCCGGATGACGCGTTGCTGCGACGGCCCGTTCGGGGCGGTCAGCCCGTTCGACGCGCCGTCCTGGTTGACAGCGGTCCCCCGCACCACGGCGAGCACGCGGTGACCGTTGCGCACCGCGTCGGAGAGCCGTTCCACCAGCAGCACGCCCGCGCCCTCGGCCCAGCCGGTCCCGTCGGCGTCGTCGGAGAAGGACTTGCACCGACCGTCCGGCGCCAGGCCCCGCTGCCGGGAGAAGTCGACGAACGTACCCGGGGTGGCCATCACTGTCACACCGCCGGCGAGCGCCATGGCGCACTCGCCGTTGCGCAACGCCCGTACGGCGAGGTGCAGGGCGACGAGGGAGGACGAGCACGCGGTGTCCACTGTGACCGCCGGGCCCTCCAGGCCGAAGGTGTACGCCACCCGGCCGGAGACGACACTGCCGGCGTTGCCGACGCCCAGCAGACCCTCGACTCCGTCAGCCGCCCCGAGACGGCTGACGTAGTCGTGGTACATCACCCCAGCGAACACACCCACCTGCGCTCCCCGTACGACCGCCGGGTCGATCCCGGCCCGCTCGAACGCCTCCCAGGAGGTTTCCAACAGCAGCCGCTGCTGCGGATCCATGGCGAGAGCCTCCCGTGGCGAGATCCCGAAGAATCCCGCGTCGAAGTCGCCCGCGTCGTAGAGGAAACCGCCCTCCTTGGTGTACGTGGTCCCAGGATTGTCAGGATCGGGATCGAACAACACCCCTACATCCCAGCCCCGGTCAGGGGGGAACTCCCCGATCGCGTCACCGCCGGCGTCGACCAGCCGCCACAGGTCCTCCGGCGTGGTCACACCGCCCGGGTAGCGGCAGGCCATGCCGACGATGGCGATCGGCTCGTCGGCGGTGGCCGCCCTGGTCACACCGGCGGTGGGGCTCTCGTCGGAGCCGCCGAGCGCGGTGTTCAGGTGCTCGGCCAGGGCCACTGGGGTCGGGTAGTCGAAGACCAGGGTGGCGGCCAGTCGCAACCCGGTCGCGGAGTTCAACCCGTTGCGCAGCTCGACGGCGGCGAGGGAGTCGAAGCCGAACTCGCTGAACGGGCGGTCGGCGACGACGGCCCGCCCGGAGCCGTGGCCGAGCACTCCGGCCACGTGGGTGCGTACCAGATCAAGCAGTTGGTCCCGGCGCGCCGCCGGCGCCAGACCGGCGAGCCGGCGCACCAGGGCCTCGTCGCCGGACGCGCGGCCCGCGCGCTGCCGGGGGATCGCGCGGATCATGCCGCGCAGCACGCCGGGAACGTGCGACGGGGTCGCCGACGGGTCGAGCCGGACCGGTACGAGAAGCGCCTGGTTGTCGGCGCAGGCCTGGTCGAGCGCGGTAAGCGCCACGTCGGTGGACAGTGGCAGCACACCGGAGCGGGCCATCCGGTCCAGTTCGGCCGGGGCGAGACCGGCCGCCATGCCGTCCGCCCATGGTCCCCACGCGAGTGAGGTGGCGGCCAGTCCGGCGGAGCGGCGGTGCGCCGCGAGAGCGTCGAGGAAGGCGTTGGCCGCCGCGTAGTTGCCCTGCCCCGGCCCGCCGAAGACCCCGGCCGCGGAGGAGAACAGCACGAACGCGGAGAGGTTCCGGTCGCGGGTGAGGTCGTGCAGGTGCCAGGCGGCGTCGACCTTGGGGCGCAGGACGGCGGCGACGCGGTCCGGGGTGAGACCGTCGACCGTACCGTCGTCGAGGACCCCGGCGACGTGCACGACAGCGGTCAGGTCGGGTGCTCCGGCGAGGACGGCCGCGAGGGCGTCCCGGTCGGCCGCGTCGGCGGCGACCACGGTCGCGGTGGCGCCGAGCGCCGTCAGGTCGGCGACCAGCTCGGCGGCACCGGGGGTGTCGATGCCACGGCGGCCGAGCAGGATCAGGTCGGTGCTGCCGTGCCGGGTCACCAGGTGTCGGGTGACGATCCCGCCGAGGGCGCCCAGGGCACCCGTGACCAGGACGGTTCCGGTGCCGAAGGCCGGGCCGTCGCCTGTCGCGCGGTGAGGAACGAGCCGAGGTACGAGGACAGCACCCCCGCGTACCGCGACCTGATCCTCTCCGGCTGCGGTGATGGCCGCCAGCCGGGCGTCGTCCAGGTCGTCGCCGGGTTCGGTGTCGGCCAGCAGGAAGCGGCCCGGGTGCTCGGACTGGGCGCTGCGGATCAGGCCCCAGACCGCGGCGCCGGCCGGGTTCGGGACGGCGTCGTCCGGGGTCGCCGCCACCGCGCCGGTGGTGAGGACGAGCAGACGAGTGTCGTCCTGCGCGAGGACGGCCTGCGCGGCGGCGAGCACCTGCACGGCCAGGGTGTGCGCGGCGGCGGCCTGGTCGCCCGGGACCTGCGGGACGCGCAGCACGGTCAGGTCGTGCGTGGTCGACCCCACGGGCACCGGGATCGGCGACCACGTCAGCGTGTGCAGCACCGAGGGCGGGGCGTACGGCCGGAGCAGCAGGGATTCCACTGTGACAGTGGGCCGGCCGAGGTCGTCGGCCAGCTCGATCCGGACGGTGTCCGTCGCGGTCACTGTCAGTCGGGCCCGGGCCGCGCTGCCGGTCTGACCGTGCCGGGTGACGCCGGTCCACGAGAACGGCACCTTGGCGTCCCGGCCGGCGTCACCGGTCAGGCCGAGGACGTGCAGTGCGGCGTCCAGCAGCGCCGGATGCGCCGCATATCCGTCGGCGTCACCGTCGAGGGCCAGGTCGGCGTGCAGGCTGCCGTCGGAGGCACGCCACGCCGCGCGTAGCCCACGGAAGACGGGACCGTAGTCGAGGCCTCGGTCGGCCAGGTCGGCGTAGAGGTCGCCGACGTCGAGCGGGGTCGCGCCGCGCGGAGGCCACTCGCCGGCCGCCGGGGCCGACAGGGTGGCAGGGCTGACCGTACCGGTGGCGTGCGCCGCCCACCGTACGCCGTCGGTGGTGGCGTGCACCGCGACCGGGCGGCGGCCGGCGTCGTCCGCCGGGCCGACCCGGACCTGGAGCTGCACGCCGCGTTCGCCGGCCACCACGGGAGCGGAGAGGACGAGGTCGTCGACGTGCTCGCAGCCGGCCTCGGTGCCGGCGGCGAGGACCAGTTCGAGCAGCGCGGTGCCGGGCACGACGACCGATCCGGCGATGCGGTGGTCGGCCAGCCAGGGCACCGAACCGGTGGTCCAGTGGCCGGTGTGCACCCGCTCGTCGTCGCTGCCGGCCAGCGGGACCATCGCGCCGAGCAGCGGGTGCCCGCCGGTGCCGGTTTCGCCGACGGCGGCGGCCGGCCAGTAGCGGCGGCGCTGGAAGGCGTAGGTGGGCAGGTCGATGAGGCGTCCACCGGGGTAGCACGGCGTCCAGTCGACCGCGACGCCGCGCACGAAGACGTGGGCCAGGGCGGTGAGCAGCGTGGTCGGTTGGTCGCGGTCAGAGCGTTGCACGGGTACGAACACCGCGTCGCTGACGCAGTCCGCGCCCATCGCGGACAGGACCCCGTCGGGGCCGATCTCCACGAACGTGCTGACGCCTGCGGCTTCCAGGGTGGCGATGCCGTCGGCGAACCGGACCGCTTCCCGCACGTGCCGCACCCAGTACGCCGCGTCCTGTATCCCGGCGATCTGCCCGGTCAGGTTCGACACCACCGGGATCCGGGGTTCGGCGTAGGTCAACTTTGCCGCTACCTGGGCGAACTCGGCCAGCATCGGCTCCATCAACACCGAGTGGAACGCGTGACTGACCCGCAACCGCTTCGACTTCTCGAAGTTCGCCGCCACCGCGGCGACCTCATCGGCCACACCGGACAACACCACCGAGCGCGGACCGTTCACCGCCGCGACCGACACCCCGTCGGTCAGCAGCGGCAGCACCTCCGCCTCGGTGGCCCGCACCGCGACCATCACCCCACCGGACGGCAGGGCCTGCATCAGCCGACCCCGGGCGGCGACCAGCTTCGCCGCATCCGACAGGGACAGCACCCCGGACACGTGCGCGGCCGCGATCTCACCGATCGAGTGCCCCACCAGGTAGTCCGGGGTGACACCGAACGACTCAACGAGGCGGAACAACGCCACCTCGACCGCGAACAGCGCCGTCTGCGTGTAGACGGTCTGATCCAGGTCATCGCCCTCGGCGATCACCTCGCGCAACGGCCGGTCGAGGTGGACGTCCAACTCCGCGCACGCCGCGTCGAACGCCTCCGCGAACACCGGGAACGACGACGCCAACTCCAGACCCATTCCGGGCCGCTGTGACCCCTGGCCCGAGAACACGAACGCCGTCCGGCCGGGCACCGATGTGCCGGTGACCAGGGCGGGGGCCGCCTGACCGGCGGCGAGGGCTTCCAGCGCGGCACGGCCGAACGCCACCGCCCGGTGCGGGAGGCGGGCCCGGCCGGCGAGGGTGTGCGCGACGTCGGCCAGATCTCGGTCACCGTCGGTCAGCAGCCGGGCGGCCTGCGCGGTCAGCGCCTGCGGGCTGCGGGCGGTGAGCACCAGCGGTACGTCGTCAGCGGCGTCCGCCCGCTCGCTGCCCCGGACCGGGTCCGGGTCGGGTGCGGCTTCGAGGATGACGTGCGCGTTGGTGCCGGAGACACCGAACGAGGAGACCGCCGACCGGCGAGGACGCCCGTCACCCGTCCACTCGCGGGCCTCGGCGAGCAGGGCGACCGAACCCGACGACCAATCGACGTGGGTGGTCGGCTCGTCCGCGTGCAGGGTGCGGGGCATCAGGCCGGCCCGCATCGCCATGACCATCTTGATGATGCCGCCGACCCCGGCGGCGGCCTGCGCGTGACCCAGGTTCGACTTGATCGAGCCGAGCCACAACGGCCGGTCGGCGGCGCGGCCCTGGCCGTACGTGGCGAGCAGCGCCTGCGCCTCGATCGGGTCACCCAGCACCGTTCCGGTGCCGTGGGCCTCCACCACGTCGACGTCGGCGGTGGACAGACCGGCGTCGGCCAGCGCGGCCCGGATCACCCGCTGCTGGGCGGGCCCGTTCGGGGCGGTCAGACCGTTGGACGCGCCGTCCTGGTTGACGGCCGTGCCACGGACCAGCGCGAGCACCGGGTGACCGCGCCGGACCGCTGTGGACAGCCGCTCGACCAGCAGCACACCGACGCCCTCGGACCAGCCGGTGCCGTCGGCGCCCGCCCCGAACGCCTTGCAGCGCCCGTCGGCGGCGAGCCCGCCCTGTCGGGAGAACTCCAGGAACATGGTGGGCGTGGCCATCACCACGGCGCCGCCGGCGACGGCCATCGCACACTCGCCGTTGCGGATCGCCCGGATCGCCAGGTGCAGCGCGACCAGCGACGCCGAGCAGGCCGTGTCCACAGTGACGGCCGGGCCCTCGAAGCCGAACGTGTACGCGAGCCGGCCGGAGATGACGCTGGCGGCGGTGCCGGTGAGCAGGTAGCCGGCGCTGGCGTCGCGGCCCTGGAGCAGGGTGTCGTACCCCTGGGCCGATGCGCCGACGAACACGCCGACCGGCTCGCCGCGGACCGTCTCCGGGTCGATGCCGGCGCGTTCCAGAGCCTCCCAGGTGGATTCCAGCAGCAGCCGCTGCTGGGGGTCCATCGCCAGGGCCTCGCGGGGCGAGATGCCGAAGAAGTCCGCGTCGAAGTCGGCGGCGTCGTGCAGGAAGCCCCCACGGTCGGTGGCCGAGCCGCCGTCCCGTCCGGTGTCGAAGAGGTCGGCCCGCCACCCACGGTCCGTCGGGACGGCGGTGATGCCCTCGGCGCCGTCGGCGACCAGCCGCCACAACTCCTCCGGATTGCTGATGCCACCCGGGTAGCGGCAGGCCATCGCGACGATCGCGATCGGGTCGTCGTCGTCCCCGGCGACCTCGGCAGACGGTTGCGGTGCCTCCGGGATCGCGCCGCCGAGCAGTTCGTCGCGCAGGCGGGCGACGAGCGCCAGCGGGCTCGGATGGTCGAAGGCGAGGGTCGCGGACAGCCGGAGCCCGGTCGCCGCGCCGAGCCGGTTGCGGAGTTCGACGGCGGTCAGCGAGTCGAACCCGAGCTCCTTGAAGGCACGACCAGCGACGATGCCGGACGGGTCGTGCCCGAGGACCGCCGCGACGTCCGCCACGACGATCTCCAGGAGGATCCGTTCGACCTCGGCGGGGGCGGCGGCCAGGCGACGGCGCAGCGCGGTCGCCGCGTCGGCCGGTCCGGCGGTGCCAGCCGGGCGGGTGGCGCCGCGGACCAGACCGCGGAGCAGCGGCGGTGGGGTGGTGCCGGCCGCGACCGTGCGGGCCAGCCGCACCGGCACGCTCAACGACTCGTCGATGCCGAGCGCCGCGTCGAGCAACGCCAGTCCCTCGGCGGTGCTGAAGCCGAGCACACCGGTGCGGTCCATCCGCCGCGTGTCGGTGTCGTCGAGCCGCCCGGCCATGCTGGTCGTGGCGGTCCAGGGACCCCAGGCGAGCGAGATCGCCGGCTGGCCCTGGGCGCGCCGGTGCGCGGCGAGCCCGTCCAGGAACGCGTTCGCGGCCGCGTAGTTGGCCTGGCCCGCAGCGCCGAGCAGCCCGGACAGCGACGAGAAGAGCACGAACGCGGCGAGTGGCTGATCCCTGGTGAGGTCGTGCAGGTGCCAGGCGGCGTCGGCCTTGGGGCGCAGCACGCCGGCCAGCCGGTCGGGTGTCATCGCGTCGAGCACGCCGTCGTCGAGGACACCGGCCAGGTGGACGACAGCGGTCAGCGGCCGGTCGGCGGTGCTGGCCGCGACCAGGGCCGCGGCGGCGCTGCGGTCGGCGACGTCACAGGCGGCCACTGTCACGCTCGCGCCCAGGCCGCGCAGTTCGTCGGCGAGGTCGGCGGCGCCGGGCGCGTCCGGGCCACGACGGCCCGCCAGCACCAGGTGCCGGGCGCCATGGGTGGTGACCAGGTGCCGGGCGACGGCCGCGCCGATCGCGCCGGTGCCGCCGGTGAGCAGGACGACACCATCCGGGTCCAGGGCGGGCGGGACGGTGAGGACCACCTTGCCGACGTGGGCGGCCTGGCTGACGTGCCGGAACGCAGCGCCGGCCGAGCGGACGTCCCAGGTGGTCACCGGCAGCGGTCGCAGTGCTCCGGCCTCGAAGAGATCGACCAGGGCGCGCAACATCTGCTGGATCCGGTCCGGTCCGGCCTCGATCGTGTCGAAGGCCTGATAGCTGATGCCGTACGCCGCCGTGATCGCGGCGGGGTCGCGGACGTCGTTCTTGCCCATCTCGGCGAACCGACCGCCAGCGGCCAGCAGCCGCAGCGAGGCGTCGACGTGTTCGCCGGTGAGCGAGTTGAGCACCACGTCGACCCCGTGGTCGCCGGTCGCGGCGCGGAACCTCTCCTCGAACCCGGTGGTCCGGGACGAGGCGATCCGGTCGCCGGCAACACCCAGACCGCGCAGCGTGTCCCACTTCGCGGGGCTGGCCGTGCCGTAGACGGTGGCGCCGAGATGGTGGGCCAGCTGCACGGCGGCCATGCCGACGCCACCGGTGGCGGCGTGCACCAGCAGCGACTCCCCGGCACGCAGGCCGGTCAGGTCGACCAGGGCGTAGTAGGCGGTGAGGAAGACGATCGGCACGGCGGCGGCCTGCTCGAACGTCCAGCCCGCCGGGATTGGCGTGATCAGCCGGTGGTCGGTGACGGTCACCGGGCCGAACGCGCCGTAGAACATGCCCATCACCGCGTCGCCGACCCGCACCCCGTCGACGCCGGGGCCGATGGCGGTGACGACACCGGCGCCCTCGCTGCCGAGCTGGGCGACGTCGGGGTACATGTCCAGGGCGATCAGGACATCGCGGAAGTTGAGGCCGGTGGCGCGGACAGCGATCCGGACCTGGCCCGGGCCGAGCGGTTCGTCGACCTCGGGGCACGGGACCAGGGCGAGGTTGTCCAGGGTGCCCTTCACCGGGACGTCGAGGCGCCAGGGGACGCCGGCCGGCGGGATCAGGGCGGGGCCGGTCGCGGCGCGGGCCAGGCGGGGGGCGAACAGGGCGCCGTTGCGGGCGGCGATCTGCGGTTCCCCGGTGGCGAGCGCGGCGGCGAGCGACGTGTCGTCGTCGTGGCCGTCCAGGTCGACCAGGACGAAGCGGTCCGGGTTCTCCGTCTGGGCGGTCCGGACCAGACCCCAGACCGCCGCCCCGGCCAGGTCGGGTACGTCCTCGTCGGGCGAGGTCGCCACCGCACCGGAGGTGACCACGGCGAGGCGGCTGCCCGCGTCGGTGGTGTCGCGCAGGAACCGCTGGAGCAGGTCGAGCGCGGCGGCGGTCGCGGTGTGCACCGTGGCCACCGGATCGTCACCGGCGGTCTCCGGGCGCCAGACCTGCGCCGGGACGGTGGCCGTTCCAGCGGCGGGCGGCGAGGCGACGATCGGGGCCCACGCGACGCGGTGCAGGGCCTCGGCAACCGGGAGTGCCTTCGGGGTGGGCGGGGCGTACGGGCGGAGCACCAGGGAACCGACAGTGGCGACCGGCTGCCCCGTGGTGTCCCAGACGTCCAGGGCGACGGTCCCGGTGCCGCGCAGCCGGACCCTGATCGTGTCGGCGCCGACCGCGTGCAGGGTGACGCCGTTCCAGGCGAACGGGACGGCGGCCGGTTCGTCGCCGGTGCCCGTGCAGCCGAGGGCGTGCAGGGCGGCGTCGAGGAGCGCTGGGTGCAGCCCGAAACCTGTGGAGTCGATGCTCTCGGGGGCGCGTACCTCGGCGAACGTGTCCCCCAGCGGGCCGCGCCAGACGGCTTCCAGGCCACGGAACGCGGGCCCGTAGGCCAGACCGCGTTCGACCAGCGCGGGATAGAGGTCGGTGAGGTCGACGGGTTCGGCGCCCGGCGGCGGCCACTCGGCCGGGGCGGGCGCCGCGCTGCCGGTGACGGCGAGGGTGCCGGAGGCGTGCACGGTCCACGTCTCGCCGTCACCGCTGTGCACGCTGACGCTGCGGCGGCCGTCGGCGTCCGGGGCGCCGATCCGGACCTGCACCTGCACGCCAGTGGGCGGCAGTACGAGCGGGGTGGCGAGGACCAGGTCCTCGACCGTCTCGCAGCCGATCTCCGCGCCGGCCGCGAGGACCGCCTCGAGCTGGGCGGTGCCGGGGACGACGAGGTCCCCGGCGACCTGGTGGTCGGCGAGCCACGGGTGCCCGGCGGCGGACCAGTGGCCGGTGAAGAGGTGTTCGTCGGCGCCGGCCAGGGAGACGGAGGCGCCGAGCAGCGGGTGGTCGACACCGGTGAGGCCGAGGCCCCGGGTGTCCCCGGCCGACGCGACGCCGGTGGCGGGCCAGTACCGCTGCTGCTGGAACGCGTACGTGGGCAGGTCGACACGGCTGCCGCCGGTGGCCAGCACGGTCCAGTCCACCGCGGCGCCCCGCACGTACGCCTCGGCCAGCCCGGTGATCAGGGAGGTCACCTCGGGGCGGCCCCGGCGCAGCAGGGGCAGGTAGGCGGCTTCGGTGTCGTCGCTCTCCCGTGCCATCGCGGTGAGGACGCCGTCCGGGCCGATCTCCAGGAACCGGGTGACGCCGCGGCCCCGCAGCCAGGCGATGCCGTCGGCGAACCGGACCGCGTCGCGTACGTGCCGGACCCAGTAGTCGGCGTCCTGCGTGCCGGCGAGCTGCCCGGTGAGGTTGGAGACCACCGGGATGACCGGGGCGTGGTAGGTCAGGGTGGTCGCCACCTGCGCGAACTCGGCCAGCATCGGCTCCATCAGCGCCGAATGGAACGCGTGACTGACAGTCAGCGGCTTGGACTTCTCGAAGTGGGCGACGACCGCCGCCACCGCGTCGGGGGCACCGGACAGCACCACCGACCGGGGACCGTTGACCGCGGCGATGTCCACGCCCTCGGTCACCAGCGGCAGCACCTCGGCCTCGGTCGCCCGGACCGCCACCATCACCCCGCCGGCCGGCAGCGCCTGCATCAGTCGGCCCCGCGCCGCCACCAGCGTCGCGGCGTCGGCGAGGGACAGCACGCCGGCGACGTGCGCGGCGGCGAGCTCACCGATCGAGTGCCCCACCAGGTAGTCCGGTGTGACCCCGAACGACTCGACCAGCCGGAACAGGGCGACCTCCACCGCGAACAGGGCGGCCTGCGTGTAGGCGGTCTGTTCCAGGTCGACCCCGTCGGCGATCACCTCGCGCAGCGGACGGTCGAGGTGCGGGTCCAGTTCCGCGCAGACCAGGTCGAGTGCCTGCGCGTACGCCGGGAAGCGCGCGGCGAGCTCAAGGCCCATACCGTGGCGCTGGGAGCCCTGACCGGAGAACAGGAACGCGGTGCGGCCGTCCTGGACCGAGCCGGTGACGGCCCCGGCGGTGGCGACGCCGTCGGCCAGGGCCGCCAGGGCACCCGGCAGGTCGGTGCCGGTGACCACGGCCCGGACCGGCAGCGGTGAGCGGGTCGCGGCGAGCGAGTAGGCGATGTCGGCGTGGGTCGCCGTGGCGGTGGCCGCGAAGGCGCTCAGACGGGCGGCCTGGGCCCGCAGCGCCTCCGGGGTGTGGCCGCTGAGCACCCAGACCGGGTCGGTGCCGGCCGGTGGTGGCGTCGTCGGGGCGTCCGCCGCCGGGGCCTCCTCGATGATCGCGTGGGCGTTGGTGCCGCTGATGCCGAACGCGGAGACCGCCGCACGACGTGGTCGCTCCCCCGGCGCCCACTGGCGCTCGGCGGTGAGCAGTTGGACGTTGCCGGCCGTCCAGTCCACGTGCGGGGTGGGCTCGTCGACGTGCAGGGTGCGCGGCATGACGCCGGCCCGCAGGGCGAGCACCGTCTTCATCACGCCACCGACACCGGCAGCGGCCTGGGTGTGGCCGAGGTTGGACTTGAGCGAGCCGAGCCAGAGCGGTTCGCCGTCCGGACGGCTCTGGCCGTACGTGGCGAGCAACGCCTGCGCCTCGATCGGGTCGCCGAGCCGGGTGCCGGTGCCGTGTGCCTCCACCAGGTCGACGTCGGCCGCGGTGAGTCGGGCGTTGGCGAGCGCGGCCCGGATGACGCGCTGCTGCGCGGGCCCGTTGGGGGCGGTGAGACCGTTGGAGGCGCCGTCCTGGTTGACCGCGGTGCCCCGGATGACGGCGAGCACCGGGTGGCCGTTGCGGCGGGCGTCGGAGAGACGCTCCAGCAGGAGCAGTGCGGCGCCCTCGGACCAGCCGGTGCCGTCGGCCGCGGCGGCGAACGGCTTGCAGCGGCCGTCCGGGGCGAGGCCACGCTGACGGCTGAACTCGACGAACGCCTCCGGGGTGGCGAGCACTGTGGCGCCACCGGCGAGGGCCAGGGAGCACTCCTGCTGCCGCAGGGACTGGACCGCCAGATGCAGCGCGACCAGTGAGGCCGAGCAGGCGGTGTCGATGGTGACCGCCGGACCCTCCAGGCCGAACTGGTACGCGATCCGCCCGGAGAGCACGCTGGCCGCGCTGCCGGTCAGCCGGTAGCCCTCGATGCCGTCCTGGGTGTGCCGCTGCAGCAGGGTGTCGTAGTCGCGGCCGCTGATCCCGACGAACACGCCGGTCCGGCTGCCCCGCACGCTGTCGCTGGGGATACCGGCCCGCTCGAACGCCTCCCAGGCGGTCTCCAACAGCAGGCGCTGCTGCGGGTCCATGGCCAGGGCCTCGCGCGGCGAGATACCGAACAGCGCCGGGTCGAAGTCGGCCGCCTCGGCGAGGAACCCACCCTCGCGGGCGTAGCTCTTGCCCTTGGCGTCCGGGTCGGGGTCGTAGAGCCCGTCGACGTCCCACCCACGGTCGTCCGGAAAGTCACCGATCGCGTCCCCGCCGGCGGCGACCAGCTCCCAGAGCTGCTCGGGCGTGCTGACCCGGCCCGGGTAGCGGCAGGTCATCGCGACGATCGCGACGGGCTCGCCGGCCGCCGTCTCCACCTCTTCGAGCCGTCGCTTGCTGCGTCGCAGCTCGGCGGTCATCCACTTGAGGTGGTCGAGCAGCTTCTCGTCGTTCGCCATGACACGTACCCCGTTCCCGCTGCGCGGATCAAGATCTGCCGAATTCGTTCTGGATGATCTGGAGCAGTTCGTCGGCGGTCGCGTCGCCAATTTCGTCGCCGCCCGCCTCCGCCGGTTCCTCGGCGGTGGCCCAGCGGTGTGCGAGCGCCTGTAGGCGGGCCACCAGGGCCGGCCGGTCGGCGTCGTCGACCGGCGTGGCGGCGAGGGCCGCCTCAAGGTCGTCGAGCCGGCCCACCACTGTCGGCGCGGTCGGACGGTGCTCGCGCATCAGAAGCGTGTCCAGGTGCGCGGCGAGCACCGCCGGGGTCGGGTGGTCGAACACCAGGGTGGCCGGGAGGCTGAGCCCGGTGACAGTGGTGAGCCGGTTGCGCATCTCGACAGCGGTCAGGGAGTCGAAGCCGAGTTCGCGGAAGGCGCGGTTCGCCTCGAAGCCGCCGCCCGGGCCGAGGACCGCGGCCGTCTCGGTCCGGACCAGGTCGAGCAGCAGGTGCCCGCGTTCGGCCTCGGGCAGGTCGGTGAGCCCGTCGATCGGCCCGGCGGCCTGGACCTGCGCGACCGGTTCGGCGACCGCCGCGCGCACCTCCGGGACTCCGTCGAGCAGTGGGCTGGGACGGGCGGCGGTGAAGGCGGGGGCGAAGCGGGCCCAGTCCACGTCGGCGACCGCGACGGTGATGTCGCCGTGGTCGAGGCTGCGGGCGAAGGCGTCGACAGCTGCCGACGGCACCAGCGGGGTGAGCCCGTGGCGCCGCAGGTGCTCCTCGGTGCCGGTGTCGGCGACCATGCCGCCCTCACCCCACGGCCCCCAGGCGATCGCGCTGCCGGCCAGGCCTCTCGCGCGGCGTCGTTCGGCGAACGCGTCGAGGAAGGCGTTGCCCGCGGCGTAGGCGGCCTGCCCGCCACTGCCCCAGACCCCCGAGATGGAGGAGAAGCAGACGAACGCGTCCAGGTCACGGTCACCGAGGAGGTCCTCCAGGTGCCGGGCGCCGCCGATCTTCGCCGCCACGATGCCGGCGAGCAGCTCCGGGGTGGTCTCGGCGAGCGGGGCCGAGTCGCCGATGCCGGCGGTGTGCACCACGGCGCGCAGCGGCAACGCGTCGGCGTCGGCCCGGCGGAGCAGCTCGGCGACGTCGTCGGTGTCGGTCAGGTCGCAGGCCACCACTGTGACCCGGGCGCCGAGCGCAGTCAGCGCTGCGGTCAGGTCGTCCGCGCCGGGGGCGTCGCCACCTCGGCGGCTGGCCAGGACCAGGTGACCGGCGCCGTCCTGGGCGAGCCGGCGGGCCACGTGCCCGGCGAGCGCGCCGGTGCCGCCGGTGATCAGGACGGTGTCGCGCGGTGTCCACGGGTTGGCTGTGGTGGTCGGCAGTGGTGCGCGGACCAGGCGGCGGACGAACGTGCCGGCGTCGCGCAGGGCCACCTGGTCCTCGCCGCCGTCGGCGAGCACCCGGCAGAGCGCGGGGCCGTCGACGCGTTCCGGCAGGTCGATCAGACCACCCCAGCGGGCGGTGTGTTCCAGGGCGGCGACCCGGCCGAGGCCCCAGACGGCGTTCTGCGCGGGGTCGGTGACCTCGGCGGTGGCGGAGACGGCACCCCGGGTGACTGCCCACAGCGGCGCGTCGAGGTGGGCGTCGCCGGCCGCCTGGATCAGGGCCAGGGTCGCGGCCAGCCCGTTGGGCACCCCGGGGTGGCCGGGCAGCTCCCGGTCGTCCAGGGCGAGCAGCGACAGGATGCCGGAGACCTCGTCGGCCGTGGCCAGTTCGGCGACGATCGTCGCGCGGTCGCGGCCGTCCAGCACCATCGGCCGGGTGCGGGCGCCGGCCTCGGTCAGGGCCTCGATGACGGTACGGGCGTATGCGTCGACCGGGCCGGGAAGAGCGACCAGCCAGGTCCCGGTCAGACGGGCGGTCCCGTGCATGGCGACCGGTTCCCACTGGGCCCGGTAGCGCCTGCGGTCGGCGGAGCCACGGGCCAGGCGGCCACGGTGCCAGTCGGCCAGGACCGGCAGCGCCGGTGCCACCTCGCCGACCCGGGCGTCGCCGAGCATCGTGCCCAGCGTCTCCAGGTCGTTGTGCTCCACCGCGGACCAGAACGGGTCGTCCGACGGATCAGCGGCGGTGCCGCCGGCCGGGGCCGGGGCGATCCAGAACCGGCGGCGTTGGAACGGGTAGGTCGGCAGCGGCACGGTCCCGGTGCCGGGCAGCGCTGTCGACCAGTCGATCGGCACGCCGCCGACGTGCAGGCCGGCCACCGCCTCGGCGACGGCGGTGGGTTCACTCCGATCGCCGCGCAGCGCGGCGACCAGGACGGCGTCCACCTGCTTCGCGGCGGGCAGGCAGTCCCGGGCCAGCGCGGTCAGCACCCCACCCGGGCCGACCTCGCAGTACGCGGTGACACCCCGGGCGTCCAGGGCGGTGACTCCGTCGGCGAAGCGCACCGCCTCGCGTACGTGCCGCACCCAGTAGTCGGCGTCCGGCTGGCCGATCGGCTCGCCGGTCAGGTCGGAGATCAGCGGGATGCTCGGCGGCGCGTACGTGAGCCCGGCCGCGATCCGCCCGAACTCGTCGAGCATCGCGTCCATCTGGGCGGAGTGGAATGCGTGGCTGACGGTGAGCCGCTTGGCCCGTCGCCCGTCGGCGCGCCAGCGCTCGGCGATGAGGTCGATGGTGTCCGCGTCGCCGGAGACGACCACCGAGTCGGGTCCGTTGACCGCGGCGATCGACACGTCGCCGGTGAGCAGCGGCCGGATTTCCGCCTCCGTGCCCTGCATGGCCAGCATCGCGCCGCCGGACGGGAGCGCCTGCATCAACCGGCCCCGCGCGGCGACCAGCTGCGCGGCGTCGGGCAGGGACAGCACACCGGCGACGTGGGCGGCGGCGAGCTCACCGATGGAGTGGCCGAGCAGGTAGTCGGGTGTCACTCCGCGTGCTTCGAGGAGGCGGTACAGGGCCACTTCGAGGGCGAAGAGCGCCGGCTGGGTGAACTCGGTCCGGTCCAGCACTGCCGCTTCGGGGGTGCCCGGATCGGCGAACATGACGTCGAGCAGTGGGCGGTCGAGGTACGGGTCGAAGGCGGCCCGGATCTCGTCGAGCGCGACGGCGAAGACCGGCTCGGTGGCGTACAGGTCCCGGCCCACGCCCGCGCGTTGGCTGCCCTGGCCGGTGAAGAGGAAGGCGAGCTTGCCGGTGGCGGTCGCGGCGTCACCGATCACCGACGGGCTGGTTTCGCCGGTCGCGACGGCGTGCAGGCCGTCGCGCAGGGTGGCGGCGTCGGCGGCCAGGACGACCGCCCGGTGGTCGAGGGCGGAGCGGGTGGTGGCCAGGGAACGGGCGAGGGTCACGCCGGCGCCGGCCTCGACGTGCCGGTCCACGCCGGCCGCGAGGAGTCGCTCCGCCTGCTCCCGCAGCGCCCGGTCCGACCGTCCGGACAGGACGTAGGGCAAGTGCTTCGGCGGTGAGACCGCGTCCGGAGCGGTCACCGGCTGCGCGGCGGGTTCCGGGTGTTCGAGGATGACGTGGGCGTTGGTGCCGCTGACCCCGAATGCCGAGACGGCGGCACGACGGGCGCGTCCGGTCTCCGGCCACGGCTGGGCCGAGGTCAGCAGCCGCACCGCCCCGGCCGTCCAGTCCACGTGGGGGGTCGGCTCGTCCACGTGCAGGGTCCGCGGCGCGAGGCCGTACCGCATCGCCTGGATCATCTTGATGATCCCGCCGATGCCGGCGGCCGCCTGGGCGTGCCCGATGTTCGACTTGAGCGAGCCCAGCAGCAGCGGTTGGTCGGCCGCCCGACCCTGCCCGTACGTGGCCAGCAGCGCCTGCGCCTCGATCGGGTCGCCGAGCGTGGTGCCGGTGCCGTGCGCCTCGACCACGTCGACGTCCGCTGTGGACAGACCGGCGTCGGCCAGCGCCTCGGCGATCACCCGCTGCTGCGCGGGACCGTTCGGGGCGGTCAGGCCGTTGGAGGCGCCGTCCTGGTTGACGGCGCTGCCGCGCAGCACCGCGAGTACGTGGTGCCCGTTGGCCAGCGCGTCCGACATCCGCTCCAGGACCACGAAGCCGGCGCCCTCGGCCCAGCCGGTGCCGTCGGCCCCAGCGGCGAACGCCTTGCACCGGCCGTCCGGGGCGAGCCCGCCCTGCCGGCTGAACTCGACGAAGACCGCCGGGCTCGACATGACCGCGACCCCGCCGGCCAGGGCGAGCGTGCACTCCCCCTGCCGCAGCGCGCGGGCCGCCCAGTGCAGGGCGACCAGCGACGACGAGCACGCCGAGTCGATGGTGACGGCCGGTCCCTCGAAGCCGAACGTGTAGGCGACGCGGCCGGACATCACGCTGGTGGCGTTGCCGGTGAGGCGGTAGCCCTCGACTCCGGGTGGTGGTTCCGCGCCCTCCCCGTACCCGAGGTGGGCGCCGCCGACGAAGACGCCGGTCCGGCGTCCACGCTGGCCGCGTGGTGGCAGGCCGGCGTTCTCCAGCGCCTGCCAGGCGGTCTCCAGCAGGAGCCGCTGTTGCGGGTCCATGGCCAGGGCCTCGCGGCCGTTCACCCCGAACAGGTCGGCGTCGAAGTCGGCCGCGTCGTGCAGGAAGCCGCCGGAGCGGGTGTACGCGGTGCCCTGGTGGTCGGGGTCCGGGTGGTAGAGCGCGTCCAGGGCCCAGCCACGGTCGGCGGGGAAGCCGGAGACGACGTCGGCCTCGTCGGCGACCAGTCGCCACAGGTCGTCGGGCCCCTGCACCCCGCCGGGGAACCGGCAGGACATGCCGACCACGACGATCGGGTCGTCGTCGGGTGCCACAGCCAGCGCCGGGACCGGCGCCGGTGCGGCGGCGGGCTGGTCGAGCAGCCGGTCGCGCAGGTAGCGGGCGACCGCGAGCGGGTTGGGGTGGTCGAAGACGAGGGTGGCGGGCGGTGCGAAGCCGACCTCGCGTCGCAGCCGGTCGCGCAGGTCCACGCCGGTGAGCGAGTCGACGCCCATCTCCCGGAACGCCTGTTCGGCGCCGACCGCGTCCGGCCCGTCGTGGCCGAGCACGGCGGCGGTGACAACCCGGACCAGGGTGAGCAGGTGATGTTCCTGTTCGGCCGGCGCCAGCGCGGCCAGCGTGTCGGCCAGCGGCGTGGCGGTGTCCTCCACGGTCTGGGCGGTCAGCGCCCGCACCTGCGGCAGGTCGGCGATCAGCGGCCGGGGCCGGGCGGCGCAGAAGATGGGTGCGAAACGGGACCAGTCGACGTCGGCGACCGCCACGTAGGTCTCGTCAGCGTCCAGTGCCTGCCGCAGCGCGGCGACAGCGGTTTCCGGATCGAGAACCGGCAGGCCACGGCGGAACAGCAGCGTTTCCGTGCCGGCGTCGACCATGCCACCGTCGCCCCACGGACCCCACGCGATCGAGGTGGCGGTCAGACCACGGGACCGCCGGTCGTCGGCGAGGGCGTCCAGGTAGGCGTTGGCGGCGGCGTAGCCGCTCTGCTCGCCGCTGCCCCAGAGCGCGGCGATCGAGCTGAACAGCACGAACGCGTCGAGCGGGGTGTCGCCGAGCAGCCGGTCCAGGTTGGCGGCGCCGGCCACCTTGGCCGCCGCGACCGAGGCGAGCCCGGCCGGGTCGTCGTCGAGCACCCCGGCGAACCGCAGGGCGCCGGCGGTGTGGAAGACGGCGCTCA
This sequence comes from Micromonospora sp. C81, assembly GCF_018070425.1. Classification (NCBI taxonomy): domain Bacteria; kingdom Bacillati; phylum Actinomycetota; class Actinomycetes; order Micromonosporales; family Micromonosporaceae; genus Micromonospora; species Micromonospora sp. C81. Next base: position 253,854 of record NZ_JAGPXS010000006.1, on the reverse strand, counting down.
GGTCCCCGACGGTGGCGAGCAGGTCGGCGAGGGTGTCGGCGTCGGCCACGTCGCAGGCGGCGATGGTGACCCGGGCGCCGAGCGCGGTCAGTTCGGCGTGGAGTCGGTCGGCGCCTGGTGCGTCCGCGCCGGCCCGGCTGGTCAGCACCAGGTGCGGGGCACCGGCGCCGGCGAGCCAGCGGGCCACGTGCGCGCCGAGCGCGCCGGTGCCGCCGGTGATCAGGATGCTGCCGCGCGGTGACCAGGGCCGTGGCGTCGCGGGCGGGGCGGCCGGTACGACGCGGCGGACGTGCACACCGGTGTGCCGGATCGCGACCTGGTCCTCGGTGCCGGTGCCGCGCACGACCGCCCAGAGTTGGGCGAGTGCCTCGGCGCCGGGGTTCTCGGGCAGGTCGGCGAGGCCGGCCCAGGTGCCGGGGAGTTCGAGGGCGGCGACCCGGCCGTACCCCCACACGGTGGCCTGGTGCGGGCTGATCCGAGCTTCGTCGCCGACCCGCACGGCGCCGCTGGTCACGGCCCAGAGCGGCGTGCCCGGCGGGAGGTCGCGGAGCAGCGCCGCCGTGCCGGTCAGCCCTCGGGACAGGTGCGGGTGGTCCGGGTCGGGGCGCTCGTCCAGGGCGAGCAGGGACAGCACCCCGGCGACCTCGTCCGGGTCGATGGCGGGCAGGTCGCCGGCCGGCACCGCGACCACGTCGGGACCGCCCGCAGTCAGGATGTTCGCGGCCACCGGCAGGTCGAGGCTGGGGACGACGACCAGCCAGCGGCCCGGGCGGGCGGCGGTGGCCGGAACGTCGCGGACCGGCCAGTTGAGGCGGTAACGCAGGCCAAGGTCGGTGCCCTGCCGACGCCAGGCGCGCAGCGCGGGCAGGATCTCGTCGAGGGGCCGGTCGGCGGCCACGCCGAGCAGGTCCGCCAGGTCTCCACTGTCGACGGCCCGCCAGAACGGGGTGTCGGGGGTGTCGCCGGCGCTGTCGTCCTCGAACCAGTAGCGCTGCCGCTGGAAGGCGTAGGTGGGCAGGTCGACGACGCGACCACCGGTCAGGCACGGCGTCCAGTCGACGGCGACGCCGCGCACGAACACGCGGGCGAGGGCCGTCTGGAGGGCGGCGGTCTGGTCCCGGTCGGCGCGTTGCACGGGTACGAACACGGCGTCGCTGACGCACTCGGCGCCCATCCCCGAGAGGACCCCGTCCGGGCCGATCTCGACGAACGTGTTGACACCCAGGCCCTCCAGTGTGGAAATGCCGTCGGCGAACCGGACGGCCTCCCGCACGTGCCGCACCCAGTAGCCGGCGTCCTGCGTCTCCGCGACCTGCCCGGTCACGTTCGACACCACCGGGATCCGCGGCGACGAGTAGATCAACGTCTCCGCTACCTGTGCGAACTCGGCCAGCATCGGCTCCATCAGCACCGAGTGGAACGCGTGACTGACCCGCAACCGCTTCGACTTCTCGAACTGGGCGGCGACGGCGGTCACCTCGTCGGCGGCACCGGACAGCACCACCGAACGAGGGCCGTTGATCGCGGCGATGGACACGCCGTCGGTCAGCAGCGGCAGCACGTCGGCCTCGGTGGCGCGAACCGCCACCATGACGCCACCGGCGGGCAGGGCCTGCATCAGGCGGCCTCGGGCCGCGACCAGCTTCGCCGCATCCGACAGGGACAGCACCCCGGCCACATGAGCGGCGGCGATCTCACCGATCGAATGCCCGACCAGGTAGTCCGGCGTCATGCCGAACGACTCGACCAGGCGGAACAACGCCACCTCGACGGCGAACAGGGCGGTCTGCGTGTAGAGCGTCTGGTCCAGGTCGTCGCCCTCGGCGATCACCTCGCGCAACGGGCGGTCCAGGTGCAGGTCCAGCTCCGCGCAGGCCGCGTCGAACGCCTCGGCGAACACCGGGAACGACGCCGCCAACTCCAGGCCCATACCGGGTCGCTGCGATCCCTGGCCGGAGAAGACGAAGGCCAGACCTCCCGCTCGTACGCCATCGGTGTGGATGCTCGTGTGGTCCCGGCCCGCCGCCAGCTCGCGCAGCGCACCCACCGCGTCGCTTTCGCTGGTGAGCAGCACCGCGCGGTGGGCGAACGTGGCCCGGGCGGTGGCCAGGGTCCAGCCGGTGTCGCGAAGCGAGGGCGCGCTCGGCCCGGTCAGCCGGTCCGCGAGGCGGCCAGCCTGCGCGCGCAGCGCCTCGGCGGACTGCCCGCTGAGCACCAGCGGCACCACCCCGCACGGCTCACCGTCGGCGGTCGGAGAGGCGTCGGGTGGCGCTGCGGCTGCGGCCGGCGCCTCCAGGATCACGTGGGCGTTCGTGCCGCTGATGCCGAACGACGACACGGCGGCCCGGCGCGGCAGATCCGCCGGCCACGGTTGGGGCGCATCGAGCAGTCGCAGCGGGCTGTCCGCCCAGTCGACGTGCGGGCTCGGGGTCCCGGCGTGCAGGGTGCGGGGCAGCACCTCGTGCCGCATCGCCTCGACCATCTTGATGATCCCGGCGACACCGGCGGCGGCCTGGGTGTGCCCCAGGTTCGACTTGACCGAGCCGAGCCACAACGGCCGCTGCGACGGGCGGTCCGGGCCGTAGGTCGCCCCCAACGCCTGCGCCTCGATCGGGTCGCCCAGCGGGGTGCCGGTGCCGTGCGCCTCCACCACGTCGATGTCGGCGGGCGCCAGGGCCGCGTCGGCGAGCGCGGCCCGGATCACCCGCTGCTGGGCGGGGCCGTTCGGGGCGGTGAGACCGTTCGACGCGCCGTCGGAGTTGACCGCGGTGCCACGGACCACGGCGAGGACCGGGTGGCCGTGCCGTTGCGCGTCGGAGAGACGTTCGACCAGCAGCATGCCGACGCCCTCGGCGGAGCCGAAGCCGTCGGCGTCGGCGGAGAAGGGCTTGCAGCGGCCGTCCGGGGCGAGACCACGCTGGCGGCTGAACTCCACGAACATGTGCGGGGTGGACATGATGGCGACGCCACCGGCCAGGGCCAGGTCGCACTCGCCGGCCCGCAGGGCCCGCACGGCCAGGTGCAGCGCGACCAGCGACGACGAGCAGGCGGTGTCCACGGTGACGGCCGGTCCGTCGAGGCCGAAGGCGTACGCGATCCGGCCGGAGGCGACGCTCGCGGTGCTGCCGGTGAGCAGGTAGCCCTCCAGGTCGGCGGGCGCCTGCCGGACCCGCGACGCGTAGTCCTGGTAGGTGAGGCCGACGTAGACCCCGGCGTGCCGGCCGCGCAGCGTCGCGGGGTCGATGCCGGCCCGTTCGAACGCCTCCCACGAGGTCTCCAGCAGGAGCCGCTGCTGCGGGTCCATAGCCAGTGCCTCCCGTGGCGAGATGCCGAACGGGGTCGGGTCGAAGTCGGCGACGTCGTAGAGGAACCCGCCGTGCCGGGTGGTCGAGGTGCCCGGGTGGTCCGGGTCCGGGTGGTAGAGGTGGGTCAGGTCCCACCCACGGTCCACGGGGAAGCCGCCGATCGCGTCACCGCCGTCGTCCAGCAGTCGCCACAGGTCGGCGGGCGAGGTGACGTTCCCGGGGTAGCGGCACGCCATCGCCACGATCGCAATGGGCTCGTCGGGTCCTCGTACGGTGGCGGGGTCGTCGGTGGGCCGGGCCGGCAGCGTGCCGGTCAGCTCGTCGTGCAGGTGCGCTGCGAGCACGGCCGGGGTGGGGTGGTCGAAGACCAGGGTGGTCGACAGGCGCAGGCCCGTGACGGTGCGAAGCCGGTTGCGCAGCTCGACACCGGCGAGCGAGTCGAACCCCAGCTCGCGGAACGGGCGGTTCGGGTCGACCGCGTCCGGGCCGGCGTGGCCGAGCACGAGCGCCGCCTGCTCGCGCACCAGGCCGATCAGGGCCCGCTCGCGGGCCGCCTCGGGCAGCGCGGCGAGCGCGGTGGCCAGGCTCTCGGCGGGACCGCCGGCGGCGAGGGGGCCGGATGCGGCGACCGCGCCGGCACCGATGGCGCGCTGCACCTCCGGCAGGTCCTCGATCAGCGGGCGGCGACGCCCGGCGGTGAGCGCGAGGGCGAGCCGGTCCCAGTCGAGGTCGGCGACGGTGAGGGTGGTGGCGTCGTCGTCCAGGGCCTGTTGCAGGGCGGCGAGCGCGATCTGCGGGTCCATCGGGGTGATGCCGTGGCGCTGCATGAGGTCGCCGACCGCGGCGTCGGCGGCCATGCCGCCGCCGGCCCACGGGCCCCAGGCGATCGAGGTGGCGGCCAGGCCGTCGGCGCGGCGCTGCTCCGCCAGGGCGTCGAGGTACGCGTTGCCCGGCGCGTAGTTGCCCTGCCCCGGGATGCCGATGCTCGCCGCGATCGACGAGAACAGGACGAACGCGCTGAGGTCCCGGTCCCGGGTGAGCTCGTCGAGGTGACGGGCGGCGGCGACCTTCGCGGCCAGCACCCGGTCGACCTGGTCGGTGGTGAGGGTGTCGACGGTGCCGTCGTCGAGCAGCCCGGCGGCGTGTACGACAGCGCGCACCGGGTGCTCGGCGAGCACTGCCGCGAGGGCGTCGCGGTCGCCGGCGTCGCAGGCCACCACCGAGGCGGTGGCGCCGAGTTCGGCCAGTTCGGTGACCAGGTCGGCGGCGCCGGGCGCGTCCGGGCCGCGGCGGCTGAGCAGGATCAGGTGCGGCGCGCCGCGTTCGGCGAGCCAGCGGGCGACAGTGGCGCCGAGGGCACCCGTGCCGCCGGTGATGAGCACCGGCCCGTCCGGGCGCAGGCCGCCGGCCACCCGGGTCGGGCGGGGGGCGTGGCCGAGCCGGCGCAGGTAGCGGCCGTCGACCCGGATGGCCACCTGGTCCTCGTCGTCCTCGCCGGTGACCGCGGCGAGCAACCGCTCGGCGGCCCGCTCGTCGACATCGGTGGGCAGGTCGACCAGGCCGCCCCAGCGGTCGGCGTGTTCCAGGGCGACGATCCGGCCGAGGCCCCAGATCAGGGCCTGCTCGGGGTCGTCGACCCGGTCCGCGGGCCCGGTGTCGACCCCACCTCGGGTGACCAGCCAGAGCGGGGCGTCGGCGCCGGCGTCACCGAGCGCCTGGGTGAGGGTCAGCGTGCGGCGAAGGCCCTCGCCGAGGGGTCCTTCCGCGAAGGCGAGCAGGGAGAGGACACCGTCGGCACGCGCCGCGAGCCGCTCGGCGAGGGTGGCCCGGTCGGCGTCGGCCGCCACGACGACCACGTCGAGGGTGAGCCCGGCGTCGCCGAGGGCGTGCAGGACGGCCGTGGTGGTGGGGTCGTAGCCGGCGACGGCGACGATCCAGTGCCCGTCGGCGGCGACGGTGGAGTCCGGCTGCGGCTTCCACTCGACGACGTAGCGCCAACCGGCGGCACCGGCACGGATTCGCTGCTCGCGACGCCAGGCGGCCAGCACCGGCACGATCTCGTCCAGGGTGCCCGGCGCCAGGGCCAGGTCGGCGGCGAGCGCGGCGGCGTCCCCGCGCTCCACAGTCGCCCAGAAGGGGTCGTTGGCCGGGTCGTCGGCGCTGCCCGGCACGGCCGGGTGATGCCAGAAGTGCTCCCGCTCGAAGGAGTAGGTGGGCAGGGCCACCAGCGAACCGTCCGGGGTCAGGTCCGTCCAGTCGACAGCGAGCCCTCGCGCGTACGCCTCGGCCAGCGCGACCCGGAAGCGGGCCGGACCGCCGTCGTGGCGTCGCAACGTCCGCAGCACTGCGGCGTCCACTCCGGCCTGCTCGGCCGAGTCCTGCACGGCGGCGACGAGCACCGGGTGCGGGCTGGCCTCGACGAAGGCCCGGTACCCGTCGGACAGCAGCACGTCGACCGTCTCGGCGAAGCGGACGGGGCGGCGCAGGTTGGTGTACCAGTAGTCGGCGCCCAGCTCGGTGGTGTCCACCCGGGAGCCGTAGACAGTGGAGTAGAACGGGATCTCGGCGACGCGCGGTTCGACCCCGGCGAGCGCGTCGAGCAGGTCCTCGCGGATCACCTCGACGTGGGCGGAGTGCGAGGCGTAGTCGACCTTGATGCGCTTCGCCTCGATGCCGGCGGCGGCCAGCGCCGGTTCGAGGTCGTCCAGGTCGGCGGGCTCCCCGGCGACCACCACGGCGGTCGGTCCGTTGACGGCGGCCATGCTGATCCGGCCACCCCAGCGGGCCAGGATCGGCTCCACTGTGGCGGCGGACGCCTGCACCGCGACCATTCCGCCCCGCCCGGCCAGCGCGACGATGGCCTGGCTGCGGCGGGCCGTGATCCGGGCGGCGTCGTCCAGGGTGAGGGCGCCGGCGATGTGCGCGGCCGCGACCTCGCCCTGGCTGTGCCCGATCACCGCGGCCGGTCGGACGCCCGCGGCCTGCCAGAGCCGGGCCAGGGAGACCATCACCGCCCACAGCGCGGGCTGGACCACGTCGACCCGGTCCAGCGACGGCGCGTCGTCGTCGCGCAGCGCGGCGAGCAGATCCCAACCGGTGTACGGGAGCAGCGCCTCCCCGCAGGCCGTCAGGTGGTCATGGAACACCGGCTCGGCCTCGGCCAGTTCGACCGCCATGCCCAGCCACTGGGAGCCCTGTCCCGGAAACACGAACGCGATCCGGCCCGGCTCGGCCGGGTGTGCGGTGACGACGTTCCCCGCCGACCGGTCGTCGGCCAGGGCGGCCAGACCGTCGCGCAGGTCGTCCAGGCCCTCGGCGAGGACGACCGCGCGGTGCGCGAACCGGGTCCGGGTGACGTTCAGGGTGTACGCGATGTCGGCGAGGTGGGTGTCGTTCTCCCCGATCCGGTCGCGCAGCCGGGCGGCCTGCCGTCGCAGGGCCTGCGGGGTACGCGCGGACATCAGCACCGGCACGGTTCGCCGCACGTCGGGGCGGGCCGGGGCGTCGGCTTGGGGTGCCTCTTCGAGCACCAGGGTGGCGACCGGTGCCTCTTCGAGCACCAGGTGGGCATTCGTGCCGCTGATGCCGAAGGAGGAGACGCCGGCCCGGCGGGGCTGCTCGGAGGGCCGCCAGTCCTGGGGCTCGGTGAGCAGTTGGACGGTGCCGGCGGACCAGTCGACGTGCGGTGACGGCTCGTCGGCGTGCAGGGTGCGGGGCAGCACCTCGGCCCGCAGCGCGAGGATCATCTTGATCACGCCACCGACACCGGCGGCTGCCTGGGTGTGGCCGATGTTGGACTTGAGCGAGCCCAGCCACAGCGGGGCGTCCCCGTGCCGGTCGGCGCCGTAGGTCGCGATGAGCGCCTGCGCCTCGATCGGGTCGCCCAGGGTGGTGCCGGTGCCGTGGGCCTCGACCACGTCGACGTCGGCGGCGGTGAGCCCGGCGTCGGCGAGGGCGGCCCGGATGACCCGCTGCTGGGCGGGGCCGCTCGGGGCGGAGAGGCCGTTGGACGCGCCATCCTGGTTGATCGCGCTGCCGCGGATCACGGCGAGGACCTGGTGGCCGTTCGCCTGCGCGTCGCTGAGCCGTTCCAGGACCAGCACCCCGACGCCCTCGCCCCAGCCGGTGCCGTCGGCGCCCGCGCCGAAGGCTTTGCACCGGCCGTCGCCGGCGAGACCCCGCTGGCGGCTGAACTCGACGAACATACCGGGGCCCGCCATCACCGTGGCACCGCCGGCCAGGGCCAGTTCGCACTCACCCCGGCGCAGCGACTGGGCGGCCAGGTGCAGGGCGACCAGCGACGACGAGCAGGCGGTGTCGACGGTCAGCGCCGGCCCTTCGAGGCCGAGCACGTACGAGATGCGGCCGGAGGCGACACTCATCGTGCTGCCGGTCAGCACGTAGCCGTCGAGACCGTCGGCGGGTTCGGCGAGGCGTGCCCCGTACTCGTGGGAGGTGGCGCCCACGAAGACGCCGGTGCGGCTGCCGCGCAGCGCGCCCGGCACGATGCCGGCCCGCTCCACCGCCTCCCAGGAGGCCTGCAACAGCAGTCGCTGCTGCGGGTCCATGGCCAGCGCCTCGCGCGGCGAGATGCCGAAGAAGCCCGGGTCGAACTCGGCGGCGTCGTGCAGGAATCCGCCGGAGCGGGTGTAGCTGGTGCCCGGGTGGCCGGGGTTCGGGTGGTAGAGGGCGGTCAGGTCCCAGCCCCGGTCGGTGGGGAAGCCGGTGATGGCGTCACCGCCGCCGGACACCAGGTGCCAGAGCTCGTCCGGTTCGGTGATGCCACCGGGGTAACGGCAGGCCATGGCGACGACCGCGATCGGCTCGTCGGCGCCGGCCCGCACCGGCTGCCCGGGCTGCTCGACGACCGAGGGTCGGAGACCTTCCGACGCGGTGTGCAGCCACCGGGCGAGCGCCACCGGGTCGGGGCTGTCGTAGAGCAGCGTGGCCGGCAGCGCCAGGTCGAGGGCGGCGCCGAGCCGGTCGCGCAGTTCGACGGCGGTCAGCGAGTCGAACCCGAGTTGCTTGAAGGAGTGGGTGGGGTCGAGGGTGAACGGGTCCGGGTGGCCGAGGACGGCGGCGGCGTGCGTCCGTACCAGATCGAGGAGCTCGTCCTCGGAGCGCGCAGCGCTGGGCGCGGCCGGTGCCACGGCGGCGTCGGCGGACAGCCAGTAGGACTCCCGCTGGAAGGCGTACGTGGGCAGCGGGACGCGGATCCCGCCGGTCAGCGACGGCGTCCAGTCGACGGGGACGCCGCGGCCGTGCAACTGGGCCAGGGCGGCGACGAAGGTCTCCGCCTGCGGGCGGTCCGGGCGCTGGGCCGGGACGAACGCACCGGCCGGAACGCAGTGGGCGCCCATCGCGCTGAGCACACCGTCCGGGCCGATCTCGACGAACGTGTTGACGCCTTCGCTCTCCAGGGTCGCGAGGCCGTCGGCGAACCGGACCGCCTCCCGGACGTGCCGCACCCAGTAGGCCGCGTCCTGCGTCTCGGCGATCCGCCCCGTCACGTTGGAGATGACGGGAATGATCGGTGACGAATAGGTCAGCGTCTCCGCAACCGCGGCGAATTCCGCCAGCATCGGCTCCATCAGGGCCGAATGGAACGCGTGACTGACCCGCAACTGCTTGGTCTTCTCGAACTCTGACGCGACCGCCGCGACCGGGTCCGCGGCACCGGACAGCACGACGGACCGGGGGCCGTTGACCGCCGCGATGTCGACGCCCTCGGTGAGGTGTGGCACCACGTCGGCCTCGGACGCCTGCACCGCGACCATCACGCCGCCGGCCGGCAGCTCCTGCATCAGCCGGCCGCGGGCGGTGACCAGCTTCGCCGCGTCGGGCAGGGACAGCACCCCGGCGACATGCGCGGCGGCGATCTCCCCGATCGAGTGCCCGACCAGGTAGTTCGGGGTGACCCCGAACGACTCGACCAGCCGGAACAACGCCACCTCGAAGGCGAACAGGGCGGCCTGGGTGTAGACGGTCCGATCCAGCTCCGTCCCCTCCGCGATGATCTCGCGCAGCGGGCGGTCCAGGTGCACGTCGAGTGCGGCGCAGGTGTGGTCGAGGGCGTCTGCGAACACCGGGTAGGTGTCCGCGAGATCGAGGCCCATCCCGGCCCGCTGTGAGCCCTGACCGGCGAACAGGAACGCCACCGGGCCATCGCCGACCCGCTGCACCGGCGACTCACCGTCGGCCAGTGCGGTCAGTCGCTCCTTCAGGGTGGCCAGGTCCGCGCCGACCACGGCCGCCCGGTGGTCGAAGTCGCTCCGGTGCCGGGCCAGCGAGTACGCCACGTCCACCGGCCGCGCGTCCTGCGCGAGCGTGTCACGCAACTGAGCGGCCTGCGCCCGCACGGCGGCCGGGGTACGCCCCGACAGCAGCCACGCCACCGGCCCACCGGACGCGGGGCCGGCCACCGGTCCGGCCACGGACGGCCAGGCCGGCGCCGAGGACAGCACGACATGACAGTTCGTGCCGCCCATGCCGAACGAACTCACCCCGGCGACCAGGGGACGGTCCGTCTCCGGCCACGCCCCGTGGGTCGTACGCACCCGCAGCCGCAGCTCGTCGAACGGGATCTGCGGGTTTGGCGTGGCGAAGTTCAGGCTCGGTGGCAGCTCCCGGTGATGCAGCGCCAGGACGGTCTTGAGCAGCCCGACCACACCCGCCGCACCCTCCAGGTGCCCGACGTTGGTCTTCGCCGAGCCGACCAGCAACGGCTGCCGCCGGCCGGACGCCACCCCGAGGACCGCACCGAGCGCGTCGGCCTCCACCGGGTCACCGACCCGGGTGCCGGTGCCGTGCAGCTCCACGTACTGGACCACGGACGGGTCCACCCCGGCCTGCCGGTACGCCTCGCGCAGCACGTCGGTCTGGCCGTCGCTGGTGGGCGTGGTGAGGCTGTCGCCGCCACCGTCGTTGTTGACCGCGCTGCCGCGTACCACGCCATAGATCTGGTCGCCGTCGGTGAGCGCGTCGGTGAGCAGCTTGAGGGTGAGCACCACACCGCCCTCGCCGCGGACGTAACCGTTGGCCCGGGCGTCGAAGGTGTAGCAGCGCCCGTCGGGCGACAGGCCACCGAACGCGGCGGCGGTGAGGGTGCTCTCCGGGACCAGGTTGAGGCTGACGCCGCCGGCCAGGGCGACCTTGCAACGGCCGTCGCGCAGGCTCTCCGCAGCCAGGTGGACGGCGACCAGCGAGGAGGCCTGGGCCGCGTCCACGGTGAGGCTGGGGCCGCGCAGCCCGAGCACGTAGGACAGTCGGTTGGCGATGATGCCCCGGTTGGTGCCGGTCAGGGTCCACGGGGTGATGCCGTCGGTGCCGAGGCCGCGCAACAGGGTGGCGTAGTCGTCCCCGATCGCGCCGACGAAGACGCCGGCCCGCGTGCCGGCGAGGGCGTTCGGGACGATGCCCGCGTCCTCCAGGGCCTCCCAGCCGAGCTCCAGCATGAGGCGTTGCTGGGGGTCCATGGTGGCTGCCTCGCGCGGGGCGATTCCGAAGAAGCCCGGGTCGAAGCCGTCGACGCGGTCCAGGAAGCCGCCGCGTGGGCGATCTCCCGCGCTCCCCCAGCGGTGCGCCGGTGCTTCGGTGACCGCGTCGCGGCCGTCCGCCAGCAGGCGCCAGAAAGCGCCAGGATCGTCTGCGCCGGGCAGTCGGCACGCGATACCCACAATGGCGACGCCGTCAAATTCCGCATTTCCATCGGTGAATGCTGATTCGCTCTTCATGACGATCCGCGGCCCCCACTCGTCCACACGACCCGATGGCGCGTTCGGTTCGGACGGTAATGAGCGTCAGAGGAGGCCGGACACCCCTAAGCGATCGAGTGCACCCCGGGGGAAGGCCATTCGGGCGGGACCCCTACTCCCCTGGATCGACCCCCGATCCGGATCGGGGCGCATTTCCTGACGGCACGTTCCACCTAACGTGGAGACAATGTCCATGCGGAAATGAGTGGTGACGATGACCAGTGCGACGCAACATCCCGCCCCGGCCGGATCGGGCACCGGGGAGCCAGCTCCGCTGCCCCGACAGCGCGGCAAGTGTCCGTTCTCCCCACCCGACGAACTCCTCCAGCGCGCCGAGGAGCACCCGGTCAGTCCGCTGATCATGGCCGACGGTTCGGTCGGCTGGCTGGTCACCCGGGCCGAGGACGTCCGCGCGGTGCTCGCCGACAACCGGTTCAGCGCGGACATCCTCAAGGCGTCCAACCCGATCCAGGTGATACCGGAGGAGGCCAAGCAGCTTCCGCCGGACCCGGCGTTCTTCATCCACGTCGACCCGCCGCACCACACGCGCTACCGCAAGATGCTGATGGGCCAGTTCACGATGCGCCGGGTCCGCGCCCTGGAGCCGCGGATCGCGGAGATCGTGACCGAGCGCCTCGACGCGATCGAGGCCGCCGGCGCGCCTGCCGACCTGGTCCGGGACTTCGCCCTGCCGATCCCCTCGCTGGTCATCTGCGAGCTGCTCGGCGTCCCCTACGCCGAGCGCGCCCAGTTCCAGACGCTGACCGCGGCGATGCTGCGCACCGACGCCACCCCGATGGAGATCGGGATGTCCGCCTGGAACCTGCGCCAGTATCTGGCCGCCCTGGTCGCCACCAAACACGACGAGCCGGACGGCGCCCTGATCTCCGGCCTGATCCACGACTCGGACGACGACCCGCTCACCGACGAGGAGCTGACCAGCATCGCCATGCTGCTGCTCGTCGGCGGCCACGAGACCACCGCCAACCAGCTCAGCCTCGGCGTGTTCGCGCTGCTCAGCAACCCCGAGCAGCTGGCCGTCCTGCGCGCCGACCTGGACCGGGTCCCGGACGCCGTCGAGGAGCTGCTCCGCTATCTGCCGACCTTCCAGTTCGGCGTGACCCGCCTCGCCACCGAGGACGTGCCGGTGGGCGGGCAGCTCATCCGCGCCGGCGAGAGCGTCAGCCTCTCGCTGTCCGCCGCCAACCGCGACCCGTCCCGCTATGCCGATCCCGGCGTCCTCGACGTGACCCGGACCGGCAACCAGCACCTCGCCTTCGGCCACGGCGTGCACCTCTGCATCGGCCAGCAGCTCGCCCGCGCGGAACTCAGGATCGCTCTGCGGGCCCTGTTCACCCGCTTTCCCGGCCTGCGCCTGCACGGGTCGATCGAGGACGTTCCGCTGCGCTCCGAGTCCCTGATCTACGGTGTCCGCGAGCTGCCCATCACCTGGTGACGCTCCAGGCACGCGAATGGGGCTCGGCCACCACGGTGGCCGAGCCCCATTTCCGTCCGGTCAGTGGTTCAGCTCGTCCACCTTCTCGGGTTGGCGGGTCACCACCGGAGCGTGGCCGGCCCGGTCCACAGTGGCCTGGCGGCTCTCCGCACGGGCCACCCGCAGCTGGTGGAAGCCGACGGCGATGAGACCCAGGCCGAGCACGACCATGACGCTGACGACCGGCCAGTGCAGCGCCTCGGGGACGAGGCGGGCCACGAACCAGGAGTCGCGGTCGGGGTCGCTGTATTTCAGGAAGGCCGGAACGACGCCCTGTGCGACCAGCGGGACCCAGCAGACGGTGAAGCACACGTAGATGACGGCGCGGCGGGCCGGTGACGCCTTGTCGATGCCGAGGCGGCTCTCACCGAGATCCACCCCGCCGAGGGAGGCGGTGATCTGGTCCCAGTCGACGTCGCCGCTGAGGTTGCTCTTGCGGGAAGTGGAGGCCCGCATGGTGGCGAGCAGGTCGGGGCCGGTCGCTTCCAGGTGCTTGGCGGCCAGATCGCCGAGCAGCCAGGCCAGCAGGATGCCGGTGACCAGGCCGACACCGGCGCCCGCCCAATCGGGTCCGTAGCGGACGGTGAGATAGGCGGGGGCCGCGGTGGCGGCGACCAGCACCAGCATGAGCAGCACCTGGGTGAAGTCGGTGCCGTTCTCCAGGAGGTTGCCGCTGCGCTTGTGCGGGTCGGTCATCGGCACCGGGCGCAGCACCGAGATCAGCACGATGACGCCGGCGCCGCCGCCGATGAGGGCCGGCACCAGGGCGGCCAGCCACGGCCAGGCCCACGTCTGCCCACTGAGCACTGTCGGCACGACGCTGAGGACCACGACCGCGGGGGCGGTCAGCAGCAACCAGGCGAGCTGACGACCGCGGACGTCCTTGCGGGCGGCCCCGGGGGTGAGCACTGTCTGCCAGATCACCGTGCCGTCCTCGCCGTACAGGTTGGCGGAGATGGCCGCGGCCCAGATGCCGAACGCGACACCGATGAACGGCACGAAGATCGGCAGGTCGACCAGGAGCGGCAGCAGGCAGAACGCCAGCGCGTAGACCAGGGAGAAGACCAGGTAGTGAAAGCGCATCAGGTCCCGGGACGCGGTGCGCAGCTCACGACCGACGACGGCTCGCACGCCGCCACCGCGGATCTGCTGCGCGGCGGTGCGGCCACGGGCCGGGCGGCCGCTTGCGCCCCGGTGGCTGAGCCGGCGGACCAGCAGCGCGGACCAACCGAGCATGGCCAGCACGCTGAGTACGGCGAGACCGGCCGGCGCGGCGAGGGCGAGCAGCCAGTCACCCCGGCCGGCGGCCTCCACCGCGACGATGCCCCAGCCGGACGGCAGGCGGCGCACCCAGTCCGCCAGGTTCTCCGGGAAACCGGCGGTGAGGGCGTACTGGATGGTGGGTTTGAGCACCCAACCGGTGTGCGTGAGCGCCAGGATGCCGCCGCTGATCACGGCGGCCAGGACCGCACCGATCTTGGCGCGCATCAGCGTGCTGAGCGCGGCGGTGACGAACCGGGAGGCGAGCACCACGAACAGCAGCTGGAGGAAGACCACCGGCACCGCGATCAGGGCGGCGGCACCGCCGACCGGGAGAGCGACGACGATCAGCGCGGTGAAGGCCACCAGGCTGACCACCGGGGCGACGCCGACGAACGCGACGGCGAGCAGACCGGTGGCGAGCCGGCGCGGCGGGATCGGCAGCAGGGCCAGGTGCTCCGGGCGCAGCGTCTCGTCGCCCCCACCGAACAGAACCGGGCCGAACAGCCAGCCGATCATCCAGATGGCGAACGCCGCGCCGACCAGGTCCAGCGGCAGGCCGTCGACCGGCCAGTCGTGCAGGGCCAGCCAGATCGTGCCGCCGGCGAGGACCAGGCCCAGCACGCCGCCACCGATCATGTCGGCGGCACGCTGCCCGGTCATCGAGTGCCGTAGAACGGCCAGCTTCATCCGGATCAGGATGCCAACCATGACAGCTCCCCCGCGCTCACCGGCTGGCCGCCGACCAGGTCGACGAACCGGCTCTCCAGGGAGCTGCCGCCGCGGACCTCGTCGAGCGGGCCGGAGGCGACCACCCGGCCGTCGGTGACGACCGCGACGTGGTCGCAGAGCTGCTCGACGACCGGCATGACGTGACTGGAGAAGACCACCGAGCCGCCGGCGGCGACGAAGCGCTGGAGGATCACCTTGATCGTCGCCGCCGAGACGGGGTCGACGGCCTCCAGAGGCTCGTCGAGCACCAGCAGCTTCGGTGCGTGCAGCAGGGCCGTGGCCAGGCCGATCTTCTTGCGCATGCCGGTCGAGTATTCGAGGACCAGGGTGCTGTCGGCCCGGTCGAGTTCGAGGACCTCCAGCAGCTCCTGGCTGCGCTTGGCGACCGCCTCGGGCTCCATGCCCCGCAGCAGACCCAGGTAGCTGAGCACCTCCCGGCCGGTGAGCCGCTCGGGCATGCCGAGGCCGTCGGGCAGGACGCCGATCAGTTCCTTGGCTCGGACCGGGTCGGCCCAGACGTCCACGCCGAAGATCTCGGCGCGACCGCTGTCGGGGCGCAGCAGCCCGACCGCCATGGACAGCGATGTGGTCTTGCCGGCCCCGTTGGGACCGACCAGCCCGAAGAACGAGCCGCCCGGAACCTCCAGATCGACGTGATCGACGGCACGCTTGTCACCGAATGCCTTGGACAGCCCGATGAGCCGCAGAGCCGGCGTGGGTGTCGGGGTTGTCACTGGTACCTCCGGAAGTCTCGGACTGGTCGGGCCGCCGTTGCCGTCAGCCTGCCGTCAGGCGATCCACAATGGTCTCCAGTATGTCCGTCTGGTGGTTGTTCAGGTAGAAGTGACCACCCCTATAAACTTTCATGGCGTAGGGGCCCGTCGTGTGCGTCCGCCAGGAGTCGGCCTCGTCCACGGTGACCTTCGGGTCCGAATCGCCGGTCATCACCGTGATCGGGCAGGACAGCGGCGGGCCGGGTCGGTACACATAGGTCTCCGCGGCCTTGTAGTCGTTGCGGATCGCCCCGATGATCATGCGGATCAGCTCGTCGTCGTCGAGCAGCTTGCCCTCGGTGCCGTTGAGCCGGCGCATCTCCGCGATCAGGCCGTTGTCACCCAGCTGGTGGATGTGCTCGTCGCGGTGCCGCGAGGGCGCACGCCGCCCGGAGGCGAACAGGTGCTTCAGGACGATGCCGTCCTCCTCGAGGAGCCGGGCCACCTCGAAGGCGACCGAGGCGCCCATGCTGTGGCCGAACAGGGCGATCGGGCGGTCGGCGAGCGTGGCGACCTGCTCGGCGACCCTGGCGGCCAGGCCGTGGACGGTGTCGATGCAGGGCTCGGCGCGACGGTCCTGCCGGCCGGGGTACTGCACCGCGAACACCTCGACGCCGGTCAGGGCGCGCGAGACCGGGTGATAGTAACTGGCCGAGCCGCCGGCGTGCGGTAGGCAGACCAGACGCACCGGCGCGTCCGGCGCCGGGTGGAACCGGCGCAGCCACAGGCTGGTGTCGACAGTGCTGGTCGTCGTGATGGTCATGTCGGGTCTCCGTTCACGAAAGTCAGGTCAGAGGGTCGCGGTCAGCCAGTCGTGCACTGTCTGCGCGGTGCGGTCGACCTGGTCGCCGACCATGGTGAAGTGGTTGCCGGTGGCGTCGGCCACCGTGTGCGGGTGCTGCCAGGACGGCCGCCAGTCGCGGTCGTCCGGCACCGTGCCGAGGGGCTCACCGGCGCGGACCAGCAGGGTCGGTGCGCTGGTGGGCAGCGGCTCGAAGTCACCGTAGTGACGCACGTAGGACGCCCAGGCGAGATACCGCTGATCGGCCACGCCGGCGTCGTCCAGGTCCAGGCCGTCGAGCAGTTCGGGTATCCACCGGCCGAGCACCGCGTCGGCCGGCGGGTAGGAGTCGAGCAGCACCACGGCGGCCGGACCGACGCCCTCGGCCTCCAGCTCGGCGGCGAGGGCGTTGGCGACCAGGCCGCCGGCCGAGTGTCCGAGCAGGATGAACGGCTCGACGCCGACGTCCGCGCGGATCGCCCGGACCTGGAGGCGCAGTGCGGCGGCCAGGTCGGCGGGGGCCGGCTCATCCTCCTGGTAACCCGGGTTGACCAGGGCGGAGATCTGGTACCGGCCGCGCAGGGCGCCGGCCAGCCGGGCGTACTCCTGCGGCCCGGCCATCAGCGAGGTGGTGCAGCAGGCGATGATCCGTGGGCCGCCGCCGTCCTCGGCCAGGCGCGCCAGAGCGGGTACGGCCACCCGCCCCTCGTCCACGTCGGCCGCGGTGAAGCTCGGCCGGTACCCGGCCAGACGCATCAGCAGTGTCGTGAACTCGTGCAGGTCGTCGCGGTGCCGCGCCTGCCGGAACATCACGTCCAGCGTGGGGGCCGGCGAGGCCGCCGTCGTCCCGGCCATCTCCGCCATCAGGTGCCGGGCCAGCCGGTCCGGGTCCTGGTGGGCGAAGAGCAGACCGGGGGCCAGGGTGAGACCGGTGGCGGCGCTGAGACGGTGGCGGATCTCCTGCGCGATCACCGAGTCGACACCGAGTTCGAGGAAGTCTCGCCCGGGCCGGATGGACTCGATGCCGGAGTAGCCGAGCATCTCGGCGGTCTCCTGCCGGATGAGGTCGCGGACCTCCTCGAACGCGGAGTCCCGCGACAGGACCGGCGCCGACGAGACGGCCGGTGGCAGCTCGGCGGGTGCTGCGGCGGTCGGCATGGCGACGGGCTCCAGCGCCGGCCAGTAGTGCTGCCGCTGGAACGGGTAGGTGGGCAGGTCGACCCGCGTGGTCCCGGGCAGCAGCGCCGCCCAGTCCAGTCGTACGCCCCGGCAGTGCAGTCGGGCGAGCGCGGTGACCAGGGCCTCGACCCCGTCGCGTGACTGGGCGGCGACGAACAGCGGGGCGTTGTCCCGGTCGGCGCCCTCGACGCAGTCGGCGCCCAGTGGGGTGAGCACCGCGTCCGGGCCGATCTCCAGGTAGGCGCTGACGCCCCGCTCGTGCAGAGCCCGGATGCCGTCCGCGAAGCGCACGGTGGCGCGGATCTGGTCCACCCAGTAGTCGGTGCCGAACTCGGCGACGTCGCCGGTGACCGTGGAGATGACCGGGATGCGGGCGGGCGCGTGGGTCAGCCCGCCGATGGCCTGGGCGAAGTCCGCGGTCATCGGCGCCATCAGCGGCGAGTGCAGGGCGTGACCCACGTCCAGCGTCCGGGTCTTGCCGAACCGGGCGACGACCTGCTCGACCGCCTCCGCCGCGCCGGCAACCACCACCGACTTCGGCCCGTTCACCGCGGCGACGGACACCACCGCCTCGTGGCCGGCGAGCGCCTCGCGGACCTCCGCCTCAGTCGCCCGGACCGCGACCATCACGCCACCGGTCGGGAGTGCCTGGATGAGCCGCCCCCGTGCCGCGACGAGCGCCGCCGCGTCGGGCAGCGACAGCACCCCGGCCACGTGCGCCGCCGCGATCTCCCCGGTGGAGTGGCCGATGAGCTGATCCGGGACCACTCCGAACGACGTGACCAGGCGGTACAGCGCGACCTCGACGGCGAACAGCGCCGCCTGGGCGTACCCGGTCCGCTCCAGCGCCGCCTCGTCGTCGAGGATCACCTCCCGGATCGGCCGGTCCAGGTGGACGTCGAGTTCGGCGCACACCGCGTCGAACGCCTCGGCGTACACCGGGAAGGTGCCGTACAGGTCCCGGCCCGTACCGGCCCGCTGGGCGCCCTGGCCGGAGAAGACGAAGGCCACCTGCGGCCGGGCGGTAGCGAGGTCGCCCGGGTCGGTCCCGTCGGCGATCCGGGTCAGCGCCGCGGTCAGGCTGTCCGTTTCGGTGCCGAGCGCCACCGCCCGGTACTCGAAGTGCGACCGGGTGACAGCGAGCGAGCCGGCCACGTCGGCCGGGTCCAGGCCGGGGTGCTCCCGCAGGTGGTCGAGCAGTTGTGCCGCCTGGGCCCGGAGCCCGGCGGGCTCGCGGGCCGATACCGGCCAGGCCAGGACGTCGTGCGTCGCACGGGTCCCCGGGGTGGCGAGCCGGTCCTCTTCCTCCGCGGGCTGTTCGAGGATCACGTGGGCATTGGTGCCGCTGACCCCGAACGAGGAGACGGCGGCGCGACGCGGCCGACCCGTGGTGGGCCACGGGCGCGCCGAGGTGAGCAGTTCGACGGCTCCGGCGGACCAGTCCACCTGCGGGGTGGGCCGATCGACGTGCAGGGTGGCCGGCAGCACGCCGTGCCGCATCGCCTGGACCATCTTGATGATGCCGGTGACCCCGGCGGCGGCCTGGGTGTGGCCGATGTTGGACTTGATCGAGCCGAGCCACACCGGCTGGTCGGCCGGCCGGTCCTGGCCGTACGTGGCGAGCAGCGCCTGCGCCTCGATCGGGTCACCGAGCCGGGTGCCGGTGCCGTGCGCCTCCACCACGTCGACGTCGGCCGCGGTGAGCCGGGCGTTCGCCAGCGCGGTCCGGATCACCCGCTGCTGGGCAGGGCCGTTCGGGGCGGTCAGGCCACTGGACGCGCCATCCTGGTTGACAGCGCTGCCGCGCAGCACGGCGAGCACCGGATGGCCGTTGCGGCGGGCGTCGGACAACCGTTCCAGCAGCACCATCGCGGCGCCCTCGCCCCAACCGGTGCCGTCGGCGGCGGCGGCGAACGACTTGCAGCGGCCGTTGGTGGCGAGCCCACCCTGCCGGGAGAACTCGACGAAGACCGACGGGGTGGCCATCACCGCGACGCCGCCGGCCAGCGCCAGACTGCACTCGCCGTCGCGCAGGGACTGGGCGGCGAGATGCACCGCGACCAGTGACGACGAGCAGGCGGTGTCCACTGTGAGCGCTGGCCCCTCCAGGCCGAACGTGTACGAGATCCGCCCGGAGACCACGCTCGCCGAGTTGCCGGTGCCGAGGTGCCCGTCGAAACCCTGCGCCAGGGCGGCGACCAGCACGCCGGTGTAGTCCTGGTTGTTGGTGCCGGCGAAGACGCCGGTGCGGCTGCCCCGGGCGGTGGCCCGGTCGATCCCGGCCCGCTCGAAGGTCTCCCACGCGGTCTCCAGGAGCAGCCGCTGCTGCGGGTCCATGGCGATCGCCTCGCGCGGCGAGATACCGAAGAAGCCGGGATCGAAGTCACCCGCCTCGTAGAGGAACGCGCCGGCGCCGGCGGTGCTGAGCTCGGACAGGGCACCCAGGTCCCAGCCCCGGTCGGGCGGGAACTCGCCGATCGCGTCCCGCCCGTCGGTCACCAGGTCCCAGAGTTGCTCGGGGCCGCGGATCCCGCCGGGCAGCCGGCAGCCCATCGAGACGATCGCGATCGGCTCGGGCGCGGGCGGGGCCGCCGGGACGGCGTTGCGCTGCTTCAGCCGCTTGTTGTCGGCGAGCGCCGCACGCAGCGCCGCCACCACCTCGTCGTAACTCGTGGCCATCGTTTACTCCCCGTCAGCTCTCGGTGCCGTCGAGGGCGAGGCGGACCAGCTCGCTGACATCGAGCTCGGCCAGGTCCTCACCGTCGTCATCGGTGGCCGGCGGCGCATCCGGCGCCTCCGGCCCGGTCTGTGCCAGGCCGAGCAGGGTGTCCAGCAGACCGGCCGCGCGCAGCCGCTCCACCGGGATCCGGGACAGGACCTGTCGGACCTGCTGCTCCTCCGGGTCCCCGCCCGCCTCCGGGCCGGCCAACTGGTCGAGGACGTATTCGGCCAGGACCAGCGGTGACGGGTAGTCGAAGATCAGCGTCGCGGGCAACGGCAGGCCGAGTTCGGCGGAGAGCGCGTTGCGCAGCTCCACCCCGGTCAGCGAGTCGAAGCCGAGCTCCAGGAACCCGCGGTCGACGTCGACGCCGCCGGGGGCGGTGTGCCCCAGCACGGTGGCCGCGTTCTTGCGGATCAGGTCGAGCACGACCCGTTCCCGCTCGGCTGGCGGTAGGCCGGTCAGGCTGCGGCGTAGCGCGTCGGCGTCGGCCGCGCTCTCGGCGCCCGGCGCGGCGGCGGTGAGCGCCGCCCGCGCCTCGTCGATCTCGTCCAGCAGCCGGCCGGAGCGGACCGCCTGGAACGGCAACGCGAACCGGGCCCAGTCGACGTCGGCGACGGCGAGCGCCACCTCACGGTCGTCGATGGCGGCGGCGAGCGCCTCGATCGCCGACTCCGGGTTCATCACCGGCAGGCCACGGCGGCGCAACTGCTCCTGGGCTGGCCCTTCGGCCATGCCACCGTCGCCCCACGGACCCCAGGCCACCGCGGTACCGGCGAGGCCGCGACCCCGCCGGGCCTCGGCGAGGGCATCGAGGTACGCGTTGGCGGCCGCGTACGCACCCTGGCCGCCGCTGCCCCAGATCCCCGCGATGGAGGAGAAGAGCACGAACGCGTCGAGCGGCCGTTCGCCGAGCAGCGCGTCCAGGTGCACCGCACCGGCGATCTTGGCGCGGACCACGGAGGCGAACTCGTCCAGATCGGTGTCCCGCAGCGATCCGGGGGTGCCGATGCCGGCGGCGTGCACCACAGCGGTCAGCGGCAGGTCGGCGGGGACGCGGTCGAGCACCCCGGCCAGCGCGTCCCGGTCCGCCACGTCGCAGGCCTCGACGGTGACCCGGGCGCCGAGCGCGGTCAGCTCGCCGGTCAGGTCGGCCACCCCGGGTGCGTCGGCGCCCCGGCGACTGAGCAGGAGCAGGTGCTCGGCTCCTCGTTCGGCGAGCAGCCGCGCGACCCGCCCGCCCAGCGCTCCGGTGCCACCGGTGATCAGGACCGTGCCGCGCGGGCGCCACTGCGGACCCGGTGTCGTGCTGCGCGGGTGGCGGACCAGTCGGCGACCGAAGATCGCCGAGGCGCGGACCGCCACCTGGTCCTCACCGCCTCCGGCGCCGGCACCGGCCAGCACGGCGCAGAGCCGTGAGCCGGCGCGGTCGTCGAGCAGGGGTGGCAGGTCGACCAGACCGGCCCACAGCCGGGGCTGTTCCAGGGCGGCGACCCGGCCGAGGCCCCAGACCTGCGCCTGGGCGGGCGCGGCGACCCGCTCCGAGCCGCCGATCGCGACAGCGCCGCGGGTCACGCTCCACACCGGAGCGGTGGCGCCGAGCTGGTCGAGGGCCTGGACCAGCGTCACCGTGCCGGCGACGCCTCTGGTGAGGATCGGGTGCGTGGGATGCGGCTCCTGGTCGAGGGCGAGCAGGGACAGGATGCCGTGCACCGGGCCGTGTTCGTCGAGGGCCGCGCCGAGCCGCGCGGCGGTGCCGGCCCGGGTCAGGTCGGCCGGCGTCAGCGTGACGGTTCCGGTCGCCGCGCCGTGTCGGCGCAGCACGGCGGCGAGTTCCGCCGTGGGGTGCTCCGGGGTGCTGACCAGCAGCCAGGTGCCGGTCAGGGTGGGCGTCCCGGTCGAGGACAGGGGCCGCCAGCGTACGCCGTAGCGCCACCCGTCGATCGTGGAGCTGCGCCGGGCCTGCCGCCGCCAGTCGGAGAGTGCCCGGACGACCGCCGGAAGGGTGGCGTCGGGCGGCAGGGCGAGTTCGGCGCCGATGCCGTCGAGGTCCGCGCGTTCGATGCGGTCCCACAGGTGCTCGTCGTTGTCGGCGGTGGGCCGGGCCCAGGAGACCGAACCGGGCCAGTAGTGCTGCCGTTGGAAGGCGTAGGTGGGCAGGTCGACGCGGCGCGCTCCGGGGTGCAGAGCGGCCCAGTCCACCGCGACGCCCCGGACGTGAAGCTGGGCGAGCGCGGTGCGCAGGGCGGTGGGCTGGTCCCGGTCGGCGCGTTGCACCGGCACGAAGACCGCGTCGGTCACGCAGTCCGCGCCCATCGCCGACAGGACCCCGTCCGGGCCGATCTCCACGAACGTGGCGACACCCGCGCCCTCCAGGGTGGCGATGCCGTCGGCGAAGCGCACCGCCTCCCGCACGTGCCGCACCCAGTACGCCGCGTCCTGCGTCTCACCAACCTGCCCGGTCACGTTCGAGACGACCGGAATCCGCGGAGACGCGTAGGTCAACGTCTCCGCAACCTGTGCGAACTCCACCAGCATCGGCTCCATCAACACCGAGTGGAACGCGTGAGAAACCGTGAGCCGCTTGGACTTCTCGAACTGGGCGGCCACGGATGCCACCTCGTCGGCGGCACCGGACAGCACCACCGAGCGCGGACCGTTGACCGCCGCCACGGACACCCCGTCGACCAGCAAAGGCAGCACCTCGGCCTCGGTGGCCCGCACCGCGACCATGACCCCACCGGCCGGCAACGCCTGCATCAACCGACCGCGCGCCGCGACCAGCTTCGCCGCATCGGCCAGCGACAACACCCCGGCCACATGGGCGGCGGCGATCTCACCGATCGAGTGCCCCACCAGATAGTCGGGGGTGGCACCCACCAGCCGGTAGAGCGCGACCTCAACAGCGAACAACGCGGCCTGCGTGTAGACCGTCTGGTCCAGCTCCCCGCCGTCGGCGATCACCGCGCGCAACGGCCGGTCCAGATGCAGATCCAGTTCCGCGCAGGCCGCGTCGAACGCCTCGGCGAACACGGGGTACGTGGCGGCCAGTTCCAGGCCCATGCCCGGGCGCTGCGAACCCTGCCCGGAGAACACGAACGCCGTCCTGCCCCGCACCACCGAACCGGTGATCGGAGCCGGTGATCCGGCGGCCACCGCCGCCAGCTCGGCACGGCCGAACACCGCGGCCCGGTGCCGGTGCTGGGTACGGGTGGTGGCGAGGGAGAAACCGACGTCGTACGGGTCCAGCCCCGGGTGCTCGTCCAGGTGGGCGAGCAACCGCCCGGCCTGGTCGCGCAACCCCTCCTCGGTCCGCGAGCTGAGCAGCCACGTGACGGGGCGCTCCGGGTTCGTGGCGGGGGCGGCGGTCGTCGGGGCCGGGTCGCCCTCCAGCACGACGTGGGCGTTGGTGCCGCTGATGCCGAACGACGACACCGCGGCCCGGCGCGGCCCGGCGCCCTCCCACGGCAGGGACCGGTCGAGCAGCGCTACCGCACCGGACTCCCAGTCCACCTCGGCGCTCGGCTGGTCCACGTGCAGCGTCCGGGGCAGCACCCCGTACCGCATCGCCTGGATCACCTTGATCACACCGGCGACACCGGCTGCGGCCTGAGTGTGGCCGATGTTCGACTTGATCGAGCCGAGCCGCAGCGGGCGGTCCGCCGGTCGGTGCTGCCCGTACGTGGCGAGCAGCGCCTGGGCCTCGATCGGGTCGCCGAGCCGGGTGCCGGTGCCGTGCGCCTCCACCAGGTCCACCTCGGAGGGTCGCAGGCCCGCGTCGGCGAGAGCAGCCCGGATCACCCGTTGCTGGGCGGGGCCGTTGGGGGCGGTCAATCCGTTCGACGCGCCGTCCTGGTTGATCGCGCTGCCGCGTACCGTGGCGAGGATCTGGTGGCCCGCGGTCAGCGCCGCGGATCGGCGCTCGAGCAGCAGCATGCCCGCGCCCTCGCCCCAGCCGGTGCCGTCGGCGCCGTCGGCGAACGCCTTGCAGCGGCCGTCGGCGGCGAGCCCGCGCTGACGGCTGAACTCGACGAACCGGCCCGGGGTGGCCATCACCGTGACACCGCCGGCCAGCGCCTGGCGGCACTCGCCCTGGCGCAGCGACTGGGCGGCGAGGTGCAGCGCGACCAGGGACGACGAGCAGGCGGTGTCGATGGTGACGGCCGGTCCCTCCAGGCCGAGCGCGTAGGAGATCCGGCCGGACGCGACACTGCCGGCGTTGCCGGTCATGGTGTGCCCCTCGACGCCCTCCGTGGAGCCGTAGAGCAGCGCGCCGTAGTCCTGGCCGTTCGAGCCGACGAAGACGCCGACCTGCTCCCCGCGGGCGGTCGACGGGTCGATGCCGGCGTGCTCGAAGGCCTCCCAGGCGGTCTCCAGCAGGAGCCGCTGCTGCGGGTCCATGGCCAGGGCCTCACGCGGTGAGATGCCGAAGAACTCCGGGTCGAACGCGGCGGCGCCGTAGAAGAAGCCGCCCTCGCGCACGTAGCTGGTGCCGGCGTTGTCCGGGTCGGCGTCGTAGACGCTGTCGACGTCCCAGCCGCGGTCGGCGGGGAACGTGGAGATCGCGTCCACCTCGTCGTGCACGAGCTGCCACAGCTGGTCGGGGTTGTCCGCACCGCCGGGGAAGCGGCACGACATGCCCACCACGACGATCGGGTCGTCCTGGTCGGCGGCGGTGGAGGCGTCCGGGCCGGCATCCGGCTCGGCGTCACCGTCGGTCCCTCCGGCGAGCAGACCGCCGAGGTGGGAGCCGAGGGCGAGGGCGGTCGGATGGTCGAAGATCAGGGTGGCGGGCAGCCGCAGGCCGATGGCCGCGCCGAGCGCGTTGCGCAGTTCGACAGCGGTGAGCGAGTCGAACCCGAGGTCACGGAAGGCGCGCTCCGGTTCCACGCCGTCCGCGCCGGAGTGGCCGAGGACCGCCGCGGCGTGCCCGCGGACCAGCTCGACCAGGGCTGCGGAGCGGTCCCGGGCGGTCATCGACAGCAGCCGCCGGGTCAGGTCGCCGGACGGGTCGGTGCCGGTGCTCCCGGCGGCTTCCCAGAGGGTGGCGAGGGTGGGGTTGGGGCGTACCGCGGTGAAGGTGGGGGCGAACCGCTCCCAGTCCACGTCGGTCAGGGCGAGGGCCGGCTCACCGGCGCCGATCGCGCTGGCGAGGCCGGTGAGGGCCAGCGCCGGGTCCATGGCGCCCAGGCCGCCGCGGCTGAGCCGCTCCCGGCGTACGGCCTCCTCGGCGAGGCCTCCGTCGCCCCAGCGGCCCCAGGCGATCGAGGTGGCCGGCAGGCCGGCGGCGGCCCGCTGCTCGGCCAGGGCGTCGAGGTACGCGTTCGCGGCGGCGTACGCGCCCTGCCCGGCGTTACCGAGGGTGCCGGACAGCGACGAGAACAGCACGAACGCGGTCAGGTCCCGGTCCCGGGTGAGGTCGTGCAGGTGCTGGGCGGCGACGGCCTTCGGGGCGAGCACCCGCTCGATCCGGTCCCGGTCGAGGCTGCCGAGCGTGCCGTCGTCCAGGACGGCGGCGGTGTGGAAGACGGAGGTCAGGTCCGGCAGGCCGTCGATCAGGGTGCGCAGGGCGTCCCGGTCGACGATGTCGCAGGCGGTGATGGTGACGCGGGCGCCGGCCTGCTCCAACTCGGCGCGCAGGTCGTCGGCGCCAGGGGCGTCCGGGCCTCGGCGGCTGGTGAGCACCAGGTGCTCGGCGCCGTTGCGGGCCAGCCAGCGGGCCGTGTGCGCGCCGATCGCGCCGGTGCCGCCGGTGACCAGTGCGGTGCCCGACGGCGACCACCCGGGAGTGGTGCCCTGCAGGGCGCGGGTCAGCCGGCGGGTGTAGAGGCCCGAGGCGCGGACGGCGAACTGGTCCTCGTCGTCGCCGGCGGTGAGTGCCGCGACGAGCCGGGCGGCCGACCGGGGGTCGGGCTGCGCCGGCAGGTCGATGAGGCCACCCCAGCGGTGCGGCTCTTCCAGTGCGACGACCCGGCCGAAGCCCCAGAGCGCTGCCTGCGTGGGTGCCGGGGCGGCGTCGGAACGGCCGACCCGGACTCCGGAGCGGGTGGCGAGCCAGAGCGGGGCGGTGACGCCCGCGTCCGCGAGACCGTGCAGCACCGTGGACGCGTCGTGCACCGCGCCAGCGGCCTCGGCGGCGGGCAGGGAGAACAGGGACAGCACTCCGTCGACGGGTGTCGCGCCGATGGAGGCGTTGACCGCGTCGGTGAGGGCGCTCCGGTCGATCGGGCCGGGAGCGATGGCCACCGGTACGACCCGGGCGCCGGCCTGCGCGAGGGCGTCCTCGGCGGCGTCCGACCAGGGTTCGCCGGTTGGACGCAGGACCAGCCAGGTGCCGGTGAGGGTGTTCTCGGTCGGGGTGGTCCTGGTCTGCCAGGTGACCCGGTACCGCCAGTCGTCGAGGGTGTGGTGCTCGCGCTTGCGGCGGCGCCAGGCGGTGAGGGCGGGCAGCAGCTCGCCACCGTCGCCGGTGATGCCCAGCGGGGTGAGGTCGCCGTTCTCGACGGCCTGCCAGAACTCGCTGTCCACCGGGTCGGCCGCGCTGATCGCGCTGCCACGGGTGGGCCAGTAACGCTCGTGCTGGAACGGGTACGTCGGCAGGTCCACGACCCGGGTGGCCGCGATGATGGTGCTCCAGTCGACCGGCGCGCCCCGCACCCACGCCTCGGCCAACGACCGTACGACCTGCTGGGGGCCGCCCGCGTCACGGCGCAGCGTGCCGATGGTGGTGGCCTCGATCGCACCGGCGAGCACCGGGTGAGCGCTGACCTCGATGAAGATCCGGTGCCCGGCCGCCTGCGCCGCCGCGACGGCCAGGTCCAGGCGCACCGGCTGGCGCAGATTGCGATACCAGTAGCCGGCGTCCATCTGACCGCCGTCCTCCACTGTGGAGAACACGGGCACCTCGCCGGCCAGCGGTTGCACACCGTCCAGGACACGGGCCAGCTCCGCCTCCACGGGCTCGACCAGAGCGCAGTGTGAGGCGTAGTCGACCTTGACCCGCTTCGCCCGCACCCCGGCCGCCTCCGCAGCAGCCAGGAACGGATCCAGGTCGGCGCCGGCGACGGCGACGCTGGTCGGGCCGTTGACCACGGCGACACTGACCCCGTCGGTCAGCAGGGGTGTGACCACGTCCAGGCCGGCGTTGACCGACACCATCCCACCGCTGCCCGCAATCGACAGCAGCGCCTTGCTCCGCAACGCCACGACCCTCGCCGCATCGCTGAGCGACAGCACCCCGGCCACACAGGCCGCCGCGATTTCCCCCTGCGAATGGCCAATCACCGCGTCCGGGGTCACACCCTTGGCCCGCCACACCTCGGCGAGAGAGACGTGCACCGCCCACAACACCGGTTGCACCACGTCCACCCGCTCCAACGGATCGTCCGAGCGCAACACCTCCAACAGATTCCAGTCCACCAACGGATCCAACGCCGCCGCGCACTCCGCGATCCGCGCCGCGAACACCGGCTCCGCATCCAACAGCCCCGCAGCCATGCCGACCCACTGCGAACCCTGACCCGGGAACACGAACACCACGCCCGAGTCCGGGTGGGCCGCACCGGAGACCACCGAGCCCGACGGCAGGCCGTCCCGGAGGGCGGACAGGCCCGCGGAGTGGTCCGGGCCGAGCACGACCGCCCGGTGGCTCAGCACCGACCGGGTGGACAGCAGCGAGTACGCCACCGCGCCCGGATCCGCCGTCACCCGCGACAACCGATCCGCCTGCCCGCGCAGCGCCTCCGGCGCGGCCGCCGACAACAGCCACGGCACATCCGGCGCCGTCCCGACCGGCTCGTCCACCGGCGCGGCCGGTGCCTCCTCGATGATCACGTGGGCGTTCGTGCCGGACACCCCGAACGACGACACCCCGGCCCGGCGGGGACGCTCCCCCGCCGCCCACGGGCGCGGTGCCGTCAGCAGCTCCACCGCACCGTCGGACCAGTCCACCTGCGGCGTCGGCTCGTCCACGTGCAGGGTCCGCGGCAACGTCTCATGACGCAGCGCCTCGACCATCTTGATGATCCCGGCGACGCCGGCGGCGGCCTGTGTGTGCCCGATGTTCGACTTCACCGACCCCAACCACAACGGCTGGTCCGCCGGGCGCTCCCGGCCGTAGGTGGCCAGCAGGGCCTGCGCCTCGATCGGGTCGCCCAGCCGGGTGCCGGTCCCGTGCGCCTCCACCACGTCGACGTCCGCCGCCGAGAGCCGGGCGTCGACCAGCGCCGCCTGGATCACCCGCTGCTGCGACGGCCCGTTCGGGGCGGTCAGCCCGTTGGACGCACCGTCCTGGTTGACAGCGCTGCCGCGTACCACGGCGAGGACCGGATGCCCGTTGCGCTGGGCCTCGGACAGCCGCTCCAACAGCAGCACACCCGCGCCCTCGGCGAAGCCGGTGCCGTCGGCGGCACCGGCGAAGGCCTTGCAACGGCCGTCGGCGGCCAGGCCACGCTGACGGGAGAAGCCGACGAACAGCGACGGGGTCGCCATCACTGTCACACCGCCCGCCAGCGCGAGCGAGCACTCACCGGCCCGCAGCGCCTGCGCCGCCAGGTGCAGCGCGACCAGCGACGACGAGCAGGCCGTGTCGACGGTGACCGCCGGCCCCTCCAGGCCCAGCGAGTACGACACCCGGCCGGAGATCACCGCACCCGCGTTGCCGGTGGCGAGGTAACCCTCCAGGCCCTCGGACGCACCCATCAGCATCGCCGCGTAGTCCGAGCCGTTGGTGCCCGCGAACACGCCGGTCGGCGACCCGGACAGCGACGCCGGGTCGATGCCGGCCCGCTCGATCGCCTCCCACGACACCTCCAGCAGGAGCCGCTGCGCCGGGTCCATCGCCAGTGCCTCGCGCGGGCTGATGCCGAAGAAGCCGGCGTCGAAGTCACCCGCCCCGCTGAGGAACCCACCCTCGGCGGCGTACGACGTCCCGGGGTTGTCCGGGTCGGGGTCAAACAGCGCCTCGGTGTCCCAGCCCCGGTCGGCCGGGAACGGCGTGATGCCGTCGCCGTCCGCCGCAACCAGGTTCCACAGTGACTCCGGGGAGTCCACGCCACCGGGGAACCGGCAGCCCACACCGATGATCGCGATCGGTTCGTCGGCGCGTACCTCCAGGTGCCGGATACGCTCCTGGGCGGTTTCCAGGTCGGCGGTGACCCGCTTGAGGAAGTAGCGCAACCGCTCTTCGTTGGCCATCGGTGGTCTCCCCTTGTGAGCGTGCGGGTCAGGCGATGCCGAACTTCTTGCCGAGGAGTTCGAACATCTCCTCGTCGGTGGCGTCGGCCAGGGCTTCGCCCGCGGTCTCCACCGGCTCGGCGCGGCCGTGCTTCCAGTCGGCGACGAGCGCCTGCATGCGGGTCATCAGCCGGACGTACGTGACGTCGTCCGGTTCGAGGCCGTCCAGGGCCGCTTCCAGCCGGTCCAGGTCGTCCAGCGCGGAACTGTCGTCGGCGCCGCCGCACAGACTGTCCAGGAAGGCGGCGAGCGTGACCGGGTTCGGATAGTCGAAGACGAGCGTGACGGGCAGCCGCAGCCCGGTGGCGGCGCCCAGGCGGTTGCGCAGCTCCACGGCGGTCACCGAGTCGAAGCCGAGCTCCTGGAACGCCTTCTTCGGCGGCACCTCGTCGGCCGAGGCGTAACCGAGCACCGTGGACACCTGTGCCCGTACCGTGTCCAGCAGGACCTTGGCCCGCTCGGCCGGCGGCAGGCCCGCCAGGCGCGCCGTGGCGCTCTCGCCGCCGCCGTCCCCGTCGCGGGCGATCGCCGCGAGCACCTGCTGTGCCTCCGGGATCGCGCTGACCAGCGGGCTGGGTCGGGTCGCGGTGACCGCGACGAAGAACCGCTCCCACCGGATGTCGGCGACGGTGAGGAACGGCTCGCCGTGCTCCACCGCCTGGCGCAGCGTGGTGATCGCCAGCTCGGGTGCCATCTCGGCGACGCCGTGGCGGGTCAGCAGCTCACCGAAGTCGCCGTCGGCCATGCCACCGCCACCCCAGGCGCCCCAGGCGATCGCGGTGCCCGGCAGGCCGAGCGACCGGCGGTGCTGCACCAGGGCGTCCAGGTAGGCGTTGGCGGGGGCGTAGTTGCCGACGCCGGAGCTGGCCACCGTGCCGGCGAACGAGGAGAACGTGATGAACGCGTCCAGGTCCAGGCCCAGGGTCAGCTCGTGCAGGTGGCGGGCGGAGTCCACCTTGGCGCGCAGGACACCGTCGAGGCGGTGTGTCTCCAGCGCGTCGATCACGCAGTCGTCGAGGACGGCGGCGCTGTGCACGACAGTGGTCAGCGGGGTCTTCGCGGGGATCGCGTCGATCAGCGCGGCCAGGGCGTCCCGGTCGGCGGCGTCGCAGGCGGCGAGAGTGACTGTCGCACCCAGCGCGGTGAGGTCGTCGCGCAGCCGGTCCGCGCCGGGCGCGTCCGGGCCTCTGCGGCTGACCAGCAGCAGGTGCTCGGCGCCGTGCTCGGCCAGCCAGCGGGCCAGTTGGGACCCGAGGCCGCCGGTGCCGCCCAGGATGAGGGTGGTGCCGCGCGGCTGCCAGCTCCGCGCCGGGCTGCGGTCACCGACCGGGGCGCGCATCAGGCGCCGGCCGAGGAGACCGGGTGGACGGATCGCGGCCTGGTCCTCGCCGGTCGCGCCGGAGAGCAGGGCGCAGAGCAGGCCGGAGCCGCGCTCGTCGAGCGTCCCGGGCAGGTCCACGAGGCCACCCCAGCGTTCCGGGTGTTCGAGCGCGGCCACCCGGCCGAAGCCCCAGAGCAGCGCCTGGACCGGGTTGGCCAGGGGGTCGCCCGGCCCGGTGCCGACCGCGCCGTGCGACGCGCACCAGAGGGGGGCGCCGACGCCGAGGTCGCCGAGGGCCTGCACCAGTACGACGGTGGCGGCGAAGCCGCGCGGGGTGGAGCGGTGCCCGTCCAGGACCCGTTCGTCCAGGGCTAGCAGGGACAGCACCCCGTCGGGGCGGTCGCAGCCGGCCGCGTCGAGCGCCAGGGTGAGCTGGGCGGCCAGGGCGGTGCGCTGGACGTCGACCGGGTCGATCTCCAGCGGCACCACCTGCGCGCCGCCGGCCCGCAGGGCTCCGCTGACCTGGGCGGGCAGCGGGGAGTCGAGACCAGCCGGTACGGCGACCAGCCAGGTGCCGGTGAGACGGGCCGGCTGGTCGGGAACGCGGACCCACTCGTCGCGGTAGCGCCAACTGTCCAGCGTCGAGCCGGTCTGCCGCTGCCGCCGCCACGACGACAACGCCGGGAGCAGGTCCCCCACGGCCGCCGGGTCGGCGCCGATGGTCTCAGCGAGCACGTTCGCGTCCTGCCGCTCGACGGCGTTCCAGAAGACCGCGTCGTCGGTGCCCGGGGCCGCAGCGGCGGGAGCCGGAGGCCGCTGGCCGCCCAGCCAGTACGGCCGGCGCTGGAAGGCGAAGGTCGGCAGCGGCACGATGCGCCCCTGCGGCTGGACCGTCGCGAAGTCGACAGCGGCACCGTGCACGTACGCCGCGGCCAGTGACTGGGTGAACCGGCGGAGCCCTCCGTCGCCGCGGCGCAGCGTGCCGAGAACCACGGCGTCGCCGCCGGTCTCCTCGGCGAGGCCGGTGAGCCCGGCGATCAGCACCGGGTGCGGGCTGATCTCGACGATCAGGGCGTGACCGGCGCCCAGGGCGGTGCGGACCGCCCGGTCGAGGCGGACCGGGTTGCGCAGGTTGTCGTACCAGTAGCCGGCGTTCATCGCGGTGCCGTCGATCGGCTCGCCGGTGACCGTGGAGATGATCGGCACGGTGCCGGCGGTCGGCGTGATCCCGTCCAGGAGTCGGGCCAGCTCGTCCTCGATCGGCTCGACCTGGGCGCAGTGCGAGGCGTAGTCCACCTGGACCTGCCGGGCGCGGACACCGGCCGCCTGGGCCGCGGCCAGGAAGCCTGCGACGTCGGCGCCGGCCACGACCACGCTGGACGGGCCGTTCACGGCGGCGACGGCGATGCCGTCGGTGAGCAGCGGTTCTACCGCCGAGAGCGGGGCGTTGACCGACACCATGCCGCCGGTGCCGGACAGGGCCAGCAGCGCGCGGCTGCGCAGGGCGACCACCTTGGCGGCGTTGGTCAGCGACAGCGCGCCGGCCACACAGGCGGCGGCGATCTCGCCCTGGGAGTGGCCGATGACCGCGCCGGGTCGTACGCCACGGGAGATCCAGGTTTCGGCGAGCGACACCATCACCGCCCAGAGCGCGGGCTGCACCACGTCGACCCGGTTCAACGCGGCCGGGTCGGTGGAGCGCAGCACGTCGAGCAGCGACCAGTCGACGTACGGGTCGAGGGCGGCGGCACACTCGGCGATCCGGGCGGCGAAGACCGGCTCCTGGTCGAGCAGTTCGGTCGCCATGCCGAGCCACTGCGAGCCCTGGCCGGGGAAGACGAAGAGTGGCCTGGCGCCGAGCTGCCGGTCGGCCCGGGGGGCGCTGCCGTCGGGGAACTCGGCGAGGGTCTGCAGCATCTCCCTGCGGTTGGAGCCGACGACGACGGCGCGGTGGTCGAAGGTGGCCCGGGTCTTCCACAACGAGTGGCCGACGTCCGTCGGTGTGAGCGAGGGGTGCCGGGTCAGGTGGTCGTGCAGGCGGCGGGCCTGCTCGACGAGGCCGGCCTCGGTACGTGCCGAGATCGGCCACGCGGCGAGCTGGTCGTCGCTGCCGTCGGTGGCGTCGACAGGGGTCTCGGCCGGTGGCTCCTCCAGGATGATGTGCCCGTTCGTGCCGGAGACGCCGAACGACGACACCCCGGCCCGGCGCGGGTGCCCGGTCTCCGGCCACGGGATCGTCTCGGTGAGCACCTGCGCGGCGCCCGCCGACCAGTCCACGTGCGAGGTGGGCGCGTCGACGTTGAGTGTCTTCGGCAGGACCCCGTGCTGGATGGAGAGCACCGCCTTGATCAGCCCGGCGATGCCGGCCGCCGACTGGGTGTGCCCGATGTTCGACTTGACCGAGGTGATCCAGAGCGGGTGCTCCGCCGGACGGCCCCGGCCGTACGTCTCCAGCAGCGCCTGCGCCTCGATCGGGTCGCCGAGGGTGGTGCCGGTGCCGTGTGACTCGACGGTGTCGACCTGGTCCGGGGTGAGCCGCGCGTTGGCGAGCGCGGCGCGGATGACCCGCTCCTGGGCCGGCCCGTTCGGCGCGGTCAGGCCGTTGGAGGCACCGTCCTGGTTGGTCGCGCTGCCGCGCACGATCGCCAGGATCGGGTGGCCGTTGCGCTGCGCGTCGGAGAGCCGCTCGGCCATGATGATGCCGACGCCCTCCCCCCAGGCGGTGCCGTCGGCGGCCTCGGCGAAGGGCTTGCACCGGCCGTCCGCGGCCAGCCCCTTCTGCCTGCTGAACAGGATGAACGCACCCGGCGCCGCCATGATCGTGACGCCGCCGACCAGGGCCAGGTCACACTCGCGCGACCGCAGCGACTGGACCGCCCAGTGCATCGCGACCAGCGACGACGAGCAGGCCGTGTCCACCGTGACGGCCGGGCCACCGAAGCCCAGGCTGTACGCGATCCGGCCGGACGCGACGCTGGTGGTGGTGCCGGTGCCGAGGTACATGTCGACGCCCTCGGGCGCCTCGTGCAGCGCGGTGCCGTAGTTCTGCTGGGTGATGCCGACGAACACGCCGGTCTGGCTGCCGCGCAGGCTCTGCGGGTTGACACCGGCCCGCTCGATCGCCTCCCAGGACGCCTCCAGCAGCAGCCGCTGCTGTGGG
The DNA here is from genome assembly GCF_018070425.1 of Micromonospora sp. C81. Lineage (NCBI taxonomy): Bacteria > Bacillati > Actinomycetota > Actinomycetes > Micromonosporales > Micromonosporaceae > Micromonospora > Micromonospora sp. C81. Next base: position 220,141 of record NZ_JAGPXS010000006.1, on the reverse strand, counting down.
TCCATGGCGAGCGCCTCGTGCGGGCTGATCCCGAAGAACGCGGCGTCGAAGTCGGCGGCGTCGGTCAGGAACGAGCCCTCCCGGACGTAGCTCTGGCCGGGTGCGTCCGCGTCCGGGCTGTAGAGCGACTCCAGGTCCCAGCCACGGTCGGCGGGGAGCGGGCCGAGCGCGTCGCGCCCGCCGACCAGCATCTGCCAGAGGTCTTCCGGCCCGCGTACGCCTCCGGGGAACCGGCAGCTCATCGAGACGATCGCGATCGGCTCCCGGTCACGGTTCTCGGCCTCGTGCAGCTGCTGCCGGGTCTCCTGAAGGCTGGTGGTGACCTTCTTGAGGAAATGGCGAAGCTTCTCGTCGTCTGCCATCACGACACTCCGAACTCTCGGGTGATGAACTCGAACATTTCGTCGTCGGTGGCCGACTCGAGGTCCTGCGCCACGTCCGCGGCGCCGGTGGGCTCCAGCCCGGCCAGCAGGTCCCGCAGGCGACTGGTCACCTGCTCGCGGACCGGTCCGTCGCCGGGCAGCGTGGCCACGGCGGCTTCGATCCGACTCAACTCGGCCAGCAGCGGCTCGGCCGCCCCGACCTCGTCCGGCACCACCTGCGCCCGCAGGTACGCGGCGAGCGAGTGGGCGTTCGGGTAGTCGAAGACGAGGGTGGCGCGCAGCCGCAGGCCGGTCGCGACGTTGAGCCGGTTGCGCAGCTCGACGGCGGTCAGCGAGTCGAAGCCCAGCTCCTTGAACGGCAGGGTCGGGTCCACCTCGTCCGGGCTCGGGTAGCCGAGGACAGCGGCGACGTTGGCGCGTACCACCTGGAGGACCAGGGCGTCGGCGTCCTCGTCGGCGAGACCGGCGAGCCGCTGGGCCAGGCCCACGACCGACGGGCCACCGGCCGGTTCGGCGACCGGCCGGGTGGCGCCACGGACGAGTCCGCGCAGCAGCGCCGGCACTGTCTCCACCGGCTGGTTGCGCAGCCCGGCCAGGTCCAGGTCGGCGGGGATCAGCAACGGCTCGTCCAGCACACCTGCCGTGTCGAACAGGGCGAGCGCCCGGGCGGTCGGCAGTCGCCGGACCCCGCCGCGCGCCACCCGGCGCAGGTCGGCGCCGTCCAGGTGCCCGGTCATGCCGCTGGCCTGCTCCCACAGGCCCCAGGCCAGGGATTCGGCGGGCAGGCCGCGCGCTCTGCGGTGGCGGGCCAGCTCGTCGAGGAAGGCGTTTGCCGCCGCGTAGTTGCCCTGCCCCGCGCCGCCCAGCACGCCGGCCGCCGAGGAGAAGAGCACGAACCGGGCGATCTTGCGGTCTCGGGTCAGCACGTGCAGGTTCCACGCGGCGTCGGTCTTCGGCGCCAGTACGGTGTCGATACGCTCCGGGGTCAGCGCGGTGACGACACCGTCGTCGAGTGCGCCCGCGGCGTGCACGACGGTCAGTGGCCGGTCAGCCGGTATCCGGTCCAGGACCGCCGCGAGGGCGTCCCGGTCGGTGGCATCGCAGGCCTCCACTGTGACCTCGGCGCCGAGGTCGGTCAGGTCGGTGACCAGGTCGTCCACCCCGTCGGCGGAGCGTCCGCGACGTCCGGTCAGCACCAGCCGCCGGGCGCCGTGCTCGGTGACGAGATGCCGGGCGAGCAACCCGCCGAGGGTGCCGGTGCCGCCGGTGATCAGCACGGTGCCGTCCGGGTCGCCGGGGGTGATGTCCGCGCGCGGTTCCGGGGCGACCGGGACCGGCGCCAGGCGTGGTGCCAGCGGGCGGCCGGCGCGGACGACCACCTGCGGCTCGCCGGAGGCGACCGCCGGGACGGCCACCGCGAGTGAGGTGGGATCGTCGTCGAGGTCGAGCAGGACGAACCGGTCCGGGTTCTCGGCCTGGGCGGTGCGGATCAGGCCCCACGCGGCGGCCGCAGCCAGGTCACCGGCCGCATCGTCGGTGTTCGCCGCGACCGCGCCGCGGGTGACGACGACCAGGCGCGACGCGCCGAAGGCCGGCTCCGCGAGCCATCGCTGCACCAGGTCGAGCGCGAGCGTGGTGCTGTGCCGGGCGCCGACGCCGGGTTCGGCCGTCCGCAGTGGATCCGCTTCGAGCGTCACGAAGACCAGCTCGGGTACGGCCGGCGCGTTCGCCAGCGCGGCCAGGTCCGGGTACCCGGTCCCGGCGACACCGGTGAGCTGGTACGGGTCGGCGCCGACGACGGCGGTGGCCGGCGCGGTTGCGGGCAGCACCGGAGTCCAGTCCAGCCGGTACAGCGACTCGTGGTCGCCGCCACGGGCACTGGCCAGCCGGTCCGCCGAGACCGGCCGCATGATCAGCGAGTCGATCTCGGCGACCGGGGCGCCGGTGCTGTCGGCGACGGTGAACGAGACACCGACCGCGCCGGCCGGCTTGAGCCGGATCCGGAAGCTGGAGGAGCCGGTGGCGTGCAGCGAGATGCCACTCCAGACGAACGGCAAGCGGCTCCGTTCGGCGGGTTCACCGTCGCCCATCCGGGTCAGGAAGTTGTTGAGCGACATGGCCTGGAGCCCGGCGTCGAGCAGGGCCGGGTGCATGCCGTACGCGCCTGCGGCGGCCCGGCCCGACTCGGGCAGGGACAGTTCCGCGTAGACGTCGTCCTCGGTGACCCAGGCGGCGCGCAGGCCCTGGAACATCGGCCCGTAGTCGAACGCGGTCCGGCTGACGGCCTCGTAGAACTCGGTGAGGTCGACCGGCCGGGCGCCGGGCGGTGGCCAGGTGGTGAGGTCGGCCGGTGCGGCCGGATCGGCGGCGGTGCTGATCGCGCCGGTGGCGTGGTGGATCCAGCCGGTGGGGCTGAGCGCGTCGGCGGGCTCCCCGTCGTCGGAGCGGGAGCGGACGTTGAAGGCACGTCGGCCGTTGCCGTCCGGTGGGCCCACCCAGAGCTGTAGTTGGCGGGCGCCGCGCTCGGGCACGATCAGCGGGGTGAGCAGGGTGAGTTCTTCCAGCCGCCGGCATCCGGTCTGATTGGCGACGTGCAGGGCGAGTTCGACGAAGGCGGTGCCGGGCATGACGTTGGCGCCCATCACCTTGTGCTCGCCGAGCCACGGGTGGGCCTCGACGGAGAGCAGGCCGGTGAAGAGGACCCCGTCGGAGTCGAGCAGCGGGATGGCGGCGCCGAGCATCGGGTGGTTGGCGGCGCTGAGTCCGGCGGTGGCGATGTCGGCGGTGACCGGGAGGTTGACCTCGTCGACCCAGAACCGCTGGTGCTGGAACGGGTAGGTGGGCAGGTCGACGGTCCGGGTCGGCGGGACGACGGTGCTCCAGTCGACGGGGGCGCCCTGCACCCAGGCCTCGGCGAGGGCCCGCACCACCTGCCGGGGGCCGCCTTCGCCTCGGCGTAGCGTGCCGACGGCGGGAACGTCGGCGGTGTCGGCGATCGCGCCGGTGAGCACGGGGTGAGCGCTGACCTCGATGAAGATCCGGTGCCCGGCGGTGTACGCGGCCTGCACGGCCTGGTCGAGCCGCACCGGTTGACGCAGATTCTGATACCAGTAGCCGGCGTCCATCTGACCGCCGCCCTCGACGGTCGAGAACACCGGCACCGTCCCGGGTTGCGCTCGCACCCCGTCGAGCAGACGCGCCAGTTCCCCTTCCACGGGCTCGACCAGATCGCAGTGCGAGGCGTAATCCACCTTCACCCGCCTCGCCCGCACCCCGGCCGCCTCCGCAGCAGCCAGGAACGGATCCAGGTCGGCGCCGGCGACGGCGACGCTGGTCGGGCCGTTGACCACCGCGACACTGACCCCGTCGGTCAACAACGGGGTGACCACGTCCAGGCCGGCGTTGACCGACACCATCCCACCAGTGCCCGACAGCGCGAGGAGAGCTTGACTGCGCAACGCGACGACCTTGGCCGCGTCACTGAGCGACAGCACCCGGGCCACACAGGCCGCCGCGATTTCCCCCTGCGAATGACCGATCACCGCATCCGGCATCACACCCCTGGCCCGCCACACCTCGGCGAGAGAGACGTGCACCGCCCACAACACCGGCTGCACCACGTCGACACGCTCCAACGGATCGTCCGAGCGCAACACCTCCAGCAGATTCCAGTCCACGAACGGGTCCAGCGCCGCCGCGCACTCCGCGATCCGCGCCGCGAACACCGGCTCCGCATCCAACAACTCCACTGCCATACCAACCCACTGCGAACCCTGACCCGGGAACACGAACACCACACCGGCCGGGCGCGCCGCACCGGAGATCACCGTGCTGGACGGCAACCCGTCGGCCAAGGCCACGACGCCACTGCGGTGATCCGGACCGAGCACCACCGCCCGCTGGACGAACTGGGATCGGGCCACCAGCGAGTGAGCGATCTCGGCCGGGGCCGAACCAAGGTCGGTGAGCCGGCGGGCCTGGTCGGCGACAGCCTTGGCGGTACGCCCGGACAGCACCCACGGCACGTCCTGCGACACCACGGCCGGCTCGTCGACCGGCGCGGCCGGCGCCTCCTCGATGATCACGTGCGCGTTGGTGCCGGAAACACCGAACGACGAGACGCCGGCCCGGCGCGGACGCCCGTACGCCTCCCACGGCCGGGCGTCGGTGAGCAACTCGACCGCGCCTGCCGACCAGTCCACCTCGGGGGTGGGCTCGTCCACGTGCAGGGTGCGCGGCATCGTCTCGTTGCGGATCGCCGCGACCATCTTGATGATCCCGGCGACGCCGGCGGCGGCCTGCGCGTGCCCGATGTTCGACTTGATCGACCCGAGCCGCAGCGGCCGGTCCGCGGGCCGGCCCTGACCGTAGGTGGCGAGCAGCGCCTGTGCCTCGATCGGGTCGCCCAGCACCGTCCCGGTGCCGTGCGCCTCGACCACGTCGACGTCGGCGGTGCCCAGACCCGCGTTGGCCAGGGCAGCCCGGATGACGCGCTGCTGAGAGGGGCCGTTCGGGGCGGTCAGCCCGTTGGAGGCGCCGTCCTGGTTGATCGCGCTGCCCCGGACCACGGCGAGGACCTGGTGGCCGTTGCGCCGCGCGTCGGAGAGCCGTTCGACCACCAGGACGCCGGCGCCCTCGGCCCAGCCGATCCCGTCGGCGGACCCGGCGAACGACTTGCACCGACCGTCTGGGGCCAGCCCGCGCTGCTGGCTGAACGCGACGAACGCGGCCGGGGTCGCCATCACCATCACGCCACCGACCAGCGCGAGGGAGCACTCCCCCTGCCGCAGCGCCTGGGCCGCGAGGTGCAGGGCGACCAGCGACGAGGAGCAGGCGGTGTCCACCGACAGCGACGGCCCCTCCAACCCGAGCGCGTACGAGACACGACCGGAGATAACGCTGGCGGTGGTGCTGGTCAGGCCGAAACCGCCCACGCTGGACGGGTCACGGCCGAGCACGCCGCCGTAGTCCTGGCCGCTGGTGCCGGCGAACACGCCGGTCCGGCTGCCCCGCAACGACACCGGGTCGATGCCGGCCCGCTCGATCGCCTCCCAGGAGACCTCCAGGAGCACCCGCTGCTGCGGGTCCATCGCGACGGCCTCGCGGGGGCTGATCCCGAAGAACGCGGCGTCGAAGTCGGTGGCCCCGTCGAGGAAGCCGCCCTCCCGGACGTAGAAGCCACCCGGCCGGTCCGCGTCCGGGTCGTAGAGACCCGCGATGTCCCAGCCCCGGTCCTCCGGAACCCCGGTGATCCCGTCGCTGCCCAGGTCGACCAGCTGCCACAGGTCCTCGGGCGTCCGCACACCGCCGGGGTAGCGGCAGGCCATGCCGACGATGGCGATCGGCTCGTCCGCGGCGATCGCGGCCTCGGGGCTCGCCGGTGTCGGCGCCTCGATGCCGATCAGCTGGTCGTGCAGGTATCCGGCGAGAGCCTGCGGGGTCGGGTAGTCGAAGATGAGGGTGGCCGGCAGGCGCAGCCCGGTCGCACCGCCCAACTGGTTGCGGATCTCCACGGCGGTCAGCGAGTCGACGCCGAGTTCGGAGAGGGGTTGCTGCGGCGGGACGGCCGCCGGACCGGAGTGGCCCAGGACGGCGGCTGCCTGTCCGCGTACGAGATCGAGCAGTGCGCGCTCCCGGTCCGCCTCGGCGAGGGCGGCGAGGTGGGTGAGGAACGCGTTGCCGGCGCGGGTCTTGGTGCCCGGCCTGCCACCCGGCAGCCGGACCAGACCGCGCAGCAGCACCGGGACGCCGCCCTGGGCGGCCTGCGCGCGCAGCGCGGCGAAGTCCAGCCGGGCCGGCGCGACCACCGGTACGGAGGCGGCGATCGCCCTGTCGAAGAGCGCGAGCGCGTCGTCGGACGGCATCGAGACGATGCCGCCGCGGGCGATGCGGGAGAAGTGGGTGTCGTCCAGGTGCTCGGACATGCCACTGCGGGCGTCCCACAGGCCCCAGACCAGCGACACCGCGGGCAGCCCGGCGGCCCGCCGGTGCTGGGCGAGTGCGTCCAGGTAGGCGTTCGCCGCCGCGTAGTTGCCCTGCCCGCCGCCGCCGAGGGTCGCGGCGAGCGAGGAGAACAGGACGAACGCGCTGAGGTCCGCGTCCCGGGTCAGCTCGTGCAGGTGGTGGGCGGCATCGACCTTGGGCCGCAGCACCGCGCCGACCCGGTCCGGGGTGAGCGCGCTGACCACGCCGTCGTCGGAGACCCCGGCGACGTGCACCACGGCGGTCAGGGGATGCTCGGCGGGCACCGAGGCGAGCAGCGCGGCGACCGCGTCCCGGTCGGCGGTGTCGCAGGCCTCCAGGGTCACCGCGGCGCCCAGCCTGGTCAGTTCGGCGCACAGCTCGGCGGTGCCTTCGGCGGCGCCGCCACGGCGGCTGGTGAGCAGCAGGTGCCGCGCGCCGTGCCGGGTGACGAGGTGCCGGGCGAGCAGGCCGCCCAGGGTGCCGGTGGCACCGGTGATCAGAACGGTGCCGTCCGGGTCGAGCGGGCGCTGCGGCTCGCGGGCCGGGGCGAGCCGGGCCAGCCGGGGCACCCGTACCGTACCGCGCCGGACGGCGATCTGCGGTTCGCCGGAGGTGACCGCCTCGATCAGCCGGCCCGCGCTCTCCGGGTGCGCGTCCAGGTCGGCCAGGACGAAGCGCTCCGGGTTCTCCGACTGCGCCGAGCGGATCAGGCCCCAGACCGGGGCGGCGGACAGGTCGGTGACGTCCTCGTCCGGGCCTGCGGCGATCGCCCCGTGGGTGACCAGGACCAGCCGGGCCCCGTCGAAGGCCGGGTCGTCCAGCCAGTGCTGCGCGGTGACCAGCGCGGCGATGGTGGTGGTGTGGGTGGATCGCGGGTCCGGGTCCGTCCCGGAGCAGCCGGCCAGGACCAGGTCCGGGCGGTCGGCCCCACCGGCCACTGCGACACCGAGGGCCGCGAGGTCCGGGTAGCGGTCGACGCCGCGAGCGTCGAGTTCGGGCAGATCGTCGCCGAGGATCACGATCCGGCCCGGGTCGACGGCGGTGGTCGTGACGGCCGGCCAGTCGACGTGGAAGAGCGTGTCGTCGGTGGTGGCGAGTTGTTCGGCGGAGATGGGCCGCAGCGTGAGCACCCGCACCTCGGCGACCGGTGCGCCGGTGGCGTCCGCGACGGCGACGCTCACGTCGGCGTTCTCCGCGATCCGCACCCGGACCCGCAGGTCGGTGGCGCCGGCCGAGTGCAGGGCGACGTCGTTCCAGGCGAACGGAAGCCGGTTGCCCTGCTCGGTGGTGCGGGCCGGCAGCAGTCCGGTGGCGTGCATGGCCGCGTCGAGCAGCGCCGGGTGCAGACCGAAGTCCGCCGGGTCGGTGCCGCTGCCGTCCGGGATACGCACCTCGGCGTACGCGTACTCGCCGGCCACCCAGGCCCGCTGGAGCGCCTGGAACGCGGGTCCGTAGGTGAACCCCTGCGCGGCGAGCCTGTCGTAGAAGCCGGTCAGGTCGGCGGGGTGCGCCCCGGCCGGCGGCCAGTTGGCGAAGTCCCGCCAGTCTGTGGTGGACGCCTCGACGGCTTGGACCACACCGGCGGCGTGGCAGGTCCACGGCTTGTCCGGGTCGGTGACGTCGACCGCTCGGGAGTGGACGGTCACCGCGCGGGAGCCGTCGTCCTCGGCCGGGCCGACCCACACCTGAAGTTCGGTGTCGCCGCGCTCGGCCAGCACCAGCGGCGCCTGGAGGGTGAGTTCCCGCAGATGACCGCAGCCGACCTGCTCACCGGCGCGCAGCGCGAGTTCCACGAAACCGGTGCCGGGCACCAGCACGGTGCCCTGCACGGCGTGGTCGGCGAGCCAGGAGTGCTGCTCCAGGCTGAGACGGCCGGTGTAGAGGAAGCCGCCGCCGTCGGCGAGCGCGACGGCCGCGCCGAGCAGCGGGTGCCCGGCCGGGCGTACGCCCACGTTGGTCAGGTCGCCGGTCCATCGGCGGGAGGTGTCCGGCCAGTAGCGCTCGTGTTGGAAGGCGTAGGTGGGCAGGTGCACCGGCCGGCCGGCGGGGAGCACGGCACGCCAGTCCGGGGACACACCGTGCACGTGCAGGCGGCCGACCGCGGCGAGCAGGGCAACCGGTTCGGGGCGGTCCTTGCGCAGCGCGGCGACCACCACCTGACCGTCGGTCAGGCAGTCCTCGGCCAGAGCGGTGAGGGCGCCGCCCGGGCCGATCTCCAGCAGGGTGGTGACGCCGGCGTCCGCCAGCGCGGTGATGCCGTCGGCGAAGCGGACCGCGTCCCGGACGTGCCGCACCCAGTAGGCGGCGTCCTGTCGCTCGTCGAGCCGGCCGGTGACGTTGGAGACGATCGGGATTCGCGGTTCGTGATAGGTGATGCTCTCGGCGACCCGGCGGAAGTCGTCGAGCATCGGCTCCATCAGTGCCGAGTGGAAGGCGTGGCTCACGGTCAGCCGCTTGGCCTTGCCGAAGTGCGCGGCGACGGCCTCGACCGCGTCCTGCCGGCCGGAGAGCACGATCGAGCGCGGGCCGTTGACCGCAGCGATCGACACGCCCTCGGTCAGCAGCGGCAGCACCTCGGCCTCGGTGGCCCGAACCGCGATCATCGCCCCGCCCGAGGGCAGCGCCTGCATCAGCGTGCCGCGAGCGGCGACCAGGGTCGCGGCGTCGGCCAGGGACAGCACCCCCGCGACGTGCGCCGCGGCCAGCTCACCGACGGAGTGACCGATCAGGTGGTCGGGGACGATGCCCCAGGACTCGATCAGCCGGTACAACGCCACCTCGACGGCGAAGAGACCGGCCTGGGTGTAGGCGGTCTGGTCCAGCAGGCCGTCGGGGTTCTCCGCGATCACCTGGCGCAGCGGCTGCTCCAGGTGCGGCTGGAGCGCGTCGCAGACCTCGTCGAACGCCGCCGCGAAGACGGGGTACGCGGCGGCCAGCTCGGTGCCCATGCCGGCGCGCTGGGAGCCCTGGCCGGCGAAGAGAAAGGCGGTACGCGCGGTCCCCCGCTGGCCGACGAGCACTCCGGTGTCGAGGCGCCCCTCCGCCAGCGCCGCGAGCCGGTGCACCAGGTCGGCGCGGTCACCGGGCAGGAGCACAGCCCGGTGGTCGAACGTGCCGCGGGCGGTCGTCAGGGCGTACGCCAGGTCGCGCAGGTCGACCCGGTCGTCGCCGGCCACCCGGGCGAGCAGTTTCGCCGCCTGCGCCCGCAGTGCCCGTTCGGTACGCCCGGACAGCAACCACGGTCCGTCCGGCGTCGAGCTGACCGCCGGTGCGGGCGCGGTATCGTCCGCGACCTCCGGGGCCTGTTCGAGGACGACGTGCACGTTGGTGCCGCTGACCCCGAACGAGGAGACCGCCGAGCGGCGGGGCTCCCCGGTCCGCGGCCACGGTCGCCGGCTGGTGAGCAGCTCGACGGCGCCCTCGGACCAGTCGACCTGCGGGGTCGGCTCGTCCACGTGCAGCGTCTGCGGCAGGACACCGGCGCGCATCGCCAGGACCATCTTGATGATGCCGGCGACCCCGGCGGCGGCCTGGGTGTGCCCGAGGTTGGACTTGATCGAGCCGAGCCACAGCGGACGCTCCGGGTCGCGGTCCTTCCCGTAGGTGGCGATGAGGGCCTGCGCCTCGATGGGGTCGCCGAGGCTGGTGCCGGTGCCGTGCGCCTCGACCGTGTCGATCTGTGCCGGGGTGAGGCCGGCGTTGGCCAGTGCCCGTTGGATGACGCGCTGCTGCGCCGGGCCGTTCGGCGCGCTGAGCCCGTTGGATGCGCCGTCCTGGTTGACCGCCGAGCCGCGGATCACGGCGAGGATCGGGTGGCCGTTGCGTTGCGCGTCACTGAGCCGCTCCAGGACGAGCACGCCGGCGCCCTCCGCCCAGCCGGTGCCGTCGGCCGCGGCGGCGAACGCCTTGCACCGCCCGTCGCCGGACAGCCCGCCCTGGCGGGAGAACTCCAGGAACGCGCCGGGGGTGGCCATCACGGTGGCGCCGCCGGCCAACGCGAGCCCGCATTCCTGCTGGCGCAGGGCCTGTGCGGCGAGGTGCAGCGCCACCAGCGACGACGAGCACGCGGTGTCGACGGTGACCGCCGGGCCTTCCAGCCCGAGGCAGTACGAGACCCGGCCGGAGACCACAGCGGCGGCGTTGCCGGTGAGCAGGTGCCCTTCCAGTCCTTCGGAGGCGCCCAGCAGCAGCGTGCCGTAGTCCTGACCGGCGGTGCCGGCGAAGACACCGGTCTGGCTGCCCTTCAGCGTCGACGGGTCGATCCCGGCGTCCTCCAGGGCCTCCCAGGTGACCTCCAGCAGCATCCGCTGCTGCGGGTCCATGGCGGTGGCCTCGCGCGGCGAGATGCCGAAGAAGGCCGCGTCGAAGTCGGCCGCGTCGTAGACAAAGCCGGCCTGGCGGGCGTCGGAGGTGCCCGCCGCCCCGTCGCCGAACAGCGCGTCCAGGTCCCAGCCCCGGTCGTCCGGGAACTCGGCCATCGCGTCGCGTCCGTCGAGCAGCAGTTGCCACAGGTCCTCGGGGGCACGCACGTCGCCGGGGAAGCGGCAGCCCATGCCGATGATGGCGATGGGCTCCTGCTCGCCCGCCTCGACCTCGCGCAGCCGTTGCCGCGTCTGGTGCAGATCGGCGGTGACCCGCTTCAGATAGTCGAGGAGCTTGTCTTCAGTCAGCATCGCTTGCCAACCCCTCCGGATGCGCGCATCGTTCGGTCAGGACACCGAAAGTTGCGTGTCGATGAAGTCGAAGATCTCGTCGGCGCTGGCCGACTGGAGCTTCTCGGTGACGGTGTCGCCGCTGTGTTCGGTGGTTCCGTGCAGGTCGGCCAGGAGTGTCTGGAGCCGCGCGGTGAGCTGCGACCGCGCGCCCTTGTCGAGGGTTCGCCCGGCGATCAGCCCGGCGAGCCGGTCCACCTCGGCCAGCAGCGGCAGCTCGGCAGCCGAGTCACCGACGATCCGGCCCACCAGGTGTGCGGTGAGGGCCCGGGCGTTGGGGTGGTCGAAGGCCAGCGTCGCCGGGAGCTTGACGCCGGTCGCCACGCTGATCTGGTTGCGCAGCTGCACCGCCGTCAGCGAGTCGAAGCCCAGTTCCTTGAACGCCCGGTCCGGCTCTACCGCCGTGCTGTCCGGGTGGCCGAGCACCGAGGCCGCCTGGGCGCGGACCAGGTCGAGCAGGACGGCGTCCCGCTCGGCCGGGTCCAGACCGTCGATCCGGCGCAGCCAGGGCGCGCTCGACGGGTCGCCGGTGCCGGCGGCCACCGCGGCACGCACCGCGGGCAGGTCGCTGACCAGGCGCGGCGGGCCGGCCGGGTGCTGTTCGGTGAAGCGGTCCCAGGCGATGTCGGCCAGCACGATCCGGGTGTCGGCGTGATCGAGGACCTGACCCAGCGCGGTCAGGGCGGCCGGGGTGGGCAGCGGGGTGGTCGCGGGGCCGTCGGTGGCCTCGCTCTGCGCCCATCCGCTCCAGGCGATCGAGGTGGCGGGAAGGCCGGCGGCGGTGCGCCGGTCGGCCAGGGCGTCGAGGTACGCGTTCGTGGCGGCGTACGCGCCCTGCCCGGTGCTGCCGAGCGTCCCGGCGAGCGCCGAGAACAGCACGAACGCGGTCAGGTCGTGATCGCGGGTCAGCTCGTGCAGGTGACGGGCGCCGGTCGCCCGGCCGGCGGCGACGGCGGCCAGACGCGCACCGGTGAGTCCGGTCAGCAGGCCCGAGTCGCGGGTCCCCGCGAGGTGGAAGACGGCGGTCAGGTCGTCGATGCCGTCGAGCAGTCCGCGTACCGCGTCGCGGTCGGCGACGTCGCAGGCGGCGATGGTCACCCGGGCGCCGAGCTGTTCCAACTCGGTGCGCAGGTCACCGGCACCCGGGGCGTCCGGGCCTCGGCGGCTGGCCAGCACCAGGTGCTCGGCGCCGCGTCCGGCCAGCCAGCGGGCCACCTGTGCGCCGATCGCGCCGGTGCCACCGGTGATCAGTGTGGTGCCGGTCGGTGCCCATCCGGTCGTCGGCGCCGGGGCGTTGAGCGGCGCCGGTCGCAGGCGGCGGGCGACCGCCCCCGCGGACCGGATGGCCACCTGGTTCTCGCCGGTTGAACCCGGCTCGCCGCGAAGGGTGACGGCGAGCCGGGTTCCGGCCACCGGGTCGAGAGTGTCGGGCAGATCGATCAGCCCGCCGAAGCGCTGCGGGTCCTCGGCCTCGAGTACGGGTCCAAGGCCCCAGAGCATCGCCTGGGCCGGATGCGGCACGTCCTCGCCGGGGGCGACGGCAACCGCCCCACGGGTGACGCACCACAGTTTCGCCGGGGAACCGATGTCGCCGAGCGTCTGCAGCAGCGTCAGCGTGGCGGTCGTCCCGGTGGTGATCTGCTGGTTCTCTCGATCCGGACGTTGGTCGAGCGCGAGCAGCGACAGGACGCCGGCGAGCGGGATGTCGATGTCGGAGAGCCGGTTGAGCAGACTGGCCAGCTCGGCGCGCTCGGTGGTGGCGGGTGCGATCTCCAGGACCTCCGCGCCGTGCTCGCGCAGGGCGGCGGCGCAGTCGGTGGCGATCCGGTGTTGGTCGGTGGTGTCCGGTACGACGAGCAGCCAGGTGCCGTCGAGCCGGGGCGGTGTGCCGGCGTCCGGGATGGGGGTCCAGCCGACGGTGTGGCGCCAGGTGTCGGTGGTGTCCCTCTCCCTGCGGGCGCGCCGCCAGGTGGCGAGCGCGGGCAGCAGGTCGCCGCCGTCGCCGGTGATGCCCAGTGGGCTGAGGTCGCCGTCCTCGACGGCCTTCCAGAACTCGCTGTCCACCGGGTCGATGGCGCTCATCGCGCCTCCGCCAGAGGGCCAGTAGCGCTGGTGCTGGAACGGGTAGGTGGGCAGGTCGACGACCCGGGTGGCCGGGATGACGGTGCTCCAGTCGACCGGGGCTCCCTGCACCCAGGCCTCGGCCAGCGACCGTACGACCTGGTCGGTGCCACCGGCGTCGCGGCGCAGGGTGCCGATCGTGGCCGCGTCCACAGTGTCGGCGATCGCGCCGGTGAGCACCGGGTGGGCGCTGACCTCGATGAAGATCCGGTGACCGGCGGCGTACGCGGCCTCGACGGCCAGGTCCAGGCGCACCGGCTGGCGTAGGTTGCGGTACCAGTAGGCGGCGTCCATCGTGGCGCCGTCCTGAACGGTGGAGAACACCGGCAGCGCACCGGCCAGTGGCGTGACACCGTCGAGCAGGCGGGCCAGCTCGGCCTCGACCGGCTCGACCAGGGCGCAGTGCGAGGCGTAGTCGACCTTCACCCGCCTGGCGCGTACGCCGGCTGCCTCCGCGACGGCCAGGAAGACATCGAGGCTGTCCGGAACCCCGGCGACGACCACGCTGGTGGGGCCGTTGACGGCCGCGACGCTCACGCCGTCAGGAAGCAACCTGGTGACCACGTCCAGGCCGGCGTTGACCGAGACCATGCCGCCCGTGCCGGCGATCGTCAGCAGCGCCCTGCTGCGCAGCGCGACCACCTTGGCGGCATCGCCGAGGGAGAGGACCCCGGCGACACAGGCCGCCGCGATCTCACCCTGCGAGTGACCGATCACCGCGTCCGGCACGACACCCCTGGCCCGCCAGACGTCGGCGAGGGCGACGTTGACCGCCCAGAGGACGGGCTGCACGACGTCCACCCGCTCCAGCCACCGCGGGTCGTCGGAGCGCAGGACGTCGAGCAGGTTCCAGTCGACGAACGCGTCCAGGGCCGCGGCGCACTCGGCGATCCGGGCCGCGAAGACCGGCTCGGCGTCGAGCAGGCCCACCGCCATGCCGATCCACTGTGAACCCTGGCCGGGGAAGACGAAGACGACCTCCGCGTCGGGGTACGTCGACCCGGAGATAACCGAGCTGGACGGCAGACCGTTGACCAGCGCGTCCAGACCGGGCGCGTGGTCCGGGCCGAGCACGACGGCCCGCTGGCTGAACGCCGAGCGGGTCGCGGCCAGCGAGTAGGCCACCTCTCCGGGTGCGGCGTCCAGCGCGGCGAGCCGCTGGGCCTGGTCGGCGATCGCCTTCGCGGTGCGCCCGGTCAGCAACCACGGCACGTCCGACGTCGTCGCGGTGACCTCGTCGGCGTCCACGGCCGGCGCTTCCTCGATGATCACGTGAGCGTTGGTGCCGGAGACGCCGAACGAGGAGACACCGGCCCGACGCGGGCGCTCGCCCGCACTCCACGGCCGCGCCTCGGTGAGCAGCTCCACCGCGCCGTCGGACCAGTCCACCTGCGGCGTCGGCTCGTCCACGTGCAGAGTCCGCGGCAGGGTCCCGTGGCGCAGCGCCTCGACTATCTTGATGATGCCGGCGACACCGGCGGCGGCCTGGGTGTGCCCGATGTTCGACTTGACCGACCCGAGCCACAGCGGCTGGTCGGCGGGACGTTCCTGACCGTAGGTGGCGAGCAGCGCCTGGGCCTCGATCGGGTCGCCGAGCCGGGTGCCGGTGCCGTGCGCCTCGACCACGTCGACATCTGCGGCGGACAATCCGGAATTGGCGAGAGCGGCCCGGATGACGCGTTGTTGGGAGGGCCCGTTCGGCGCGGTCAGACCATTCGAGGCACCGTCCTGATTGACAGCGGAACCGCGGACCACAGCGAGTACGCGGTGACCGTTTCGGCGCGCGTCGGAAAGCCTCTCCACGAGAAGCATTCCGACGCCCTCGGAGAATCCGGTGCCGTCGGCGGCACCCGCGAAGGCCTTGCAGCGCCCGTCGGCGGCCAGGCCCCGCTGACGGGAGAAACCGACGAACAACGACGGGGTGGCCATCACTGTCACACCACCGGCCAGGGCGAGATCGCACTCGCCGCTGCGCAGGGCCTGCGCAGCGAGATGCAGCGCCACCAGCGACGACGAGCAGGCCGTGTCGACGGTGACCGCAGGGCCCTCCAGGCCCAGGACGTAGGACACCCGGCCGGACAGGACCGCGCCGGCGTTGCCGGTGGCCAGGTAGCCCTCCAAGCCTTCGGAGGCGCCGAACAGCACGGCCGAATAGTCGGAGCCGTTGGTGCCGGCGAAGACGCCCGTACGCGAACCGGCGAGTGCCGCCGGGTCGATTCCGGCGCGCTCGACGGCCTCCCACGAGGCTTCCAACAACAGCCGCTGCTGAGGATCCATCGCTAATGCCTCACGCGGATTGACACCAAAGAATTCGGCATCGAACTCACCTACGTCGTAGAGGAACCCGCCATTCCGGGTGTATGTGGTCCCAGCGTTGTCGGGATCGGGATCGAACAACACCCCTAAATCCCAGCCCCGATCCGTAGGAAACGCGCCCATGCCGTCGCCGTCCGCGCTGACCAGCCGCCACAGGTCCTCCGGCGAGCCGACGCCGCCCGGGTAGCGGCAGCTCATGCCGACGATGGCGATCGGCTCGTCGACCGCCACCGGGGTCGTCGGGGTCGGGGTGGCTGGTCCCGGGTCGGTGTCCACTAGCTGTTCCCGCAGACGGGCGCTGAGGGCGTGCGGCGACGGGTGGTCGAAGACCATGGTGGCCGGCAGGCGCAGGCCGGTGGCGCGGGCCAGCCGGTTGCGCAGCTCGACGCCGGTCACCGAGTCGAAGCCGAGTTCCTGGAAGGTGCGGCGCGGCTCGACCGCCTCCGGTGACGGGTAGCTGAGCACCGCGGCCACCTGGGCGCGGACCAGGTCGAGCAGCGTGCGCCGCTGGTCCGCCTCGGACTGGCCGGCGAGCTGCCGGGCGTACCCGTTGGTGGGTGTCGCGGCCGGGTCGTCGGCCGCGGTCGTCGCGGCGCGCGACAGCAGTTCCCGCACCTCGGGCACCACGTCGAGCAGCGGGGCCGCCCGGGTGGCGGTGAAGGCGACGAAGTACCGCTCCCAGGCGATGTCGGCGATGGTCAGGTACGTCTCGTCGTGGTCGACCGCGCCGCGCAGCGCCTCGATGGCGAGCGATGGTTGCATGCCGGGCATCCCGTGCCGGTCGAGCAGGTCGCCGAATCGGCCGTCGGCGAGGCCGCCGCCGTCCCAGGCGCCCCAGGCCACCGAGAGGGCGTGCCGGCCGGTGGCGCGACGCTGCTGGGCGAGCGCGTCGAGGTAGGCGTTGGCCGGGGCGTAGTTGCCCACGCCGGAGCTGGCGAGGGTGCCGGCCACCGACGAGCAGAGCATGAAGACGGCGAGGTCCAGCTCACGGGTCAGCTCGTCCAGGTTTGTCGCGGCGGTCATCTTGGCGTGCAGGGCACGCGACATCCGGTCGACGTCGAGGGCGTCGACGACGGTGTCGTCGATGGCGGCGGCGGTGTGCACGACGGCGGTCAACGGGTGCGCGGCCGGCACGTCCGCGAGGACCCGGGCCAGCGCGTCCCGGTCGCCGGCGTCGCAGGCCACCACGGAGACCGTGGTGCCCAGTCCGGTGAGTTCGGCGGCGAGGTCGGCGGCGCCCGGCGCGTCCGGTCCACGGCGGCTGAGCAGCAGCAGGTGCCCGGCTCCGGAGCGGGCCAGCCAGCGGGCGATGTGGCCACCCAGCGCGCCGGTGCCGCCGGTGATCAGGACGGTGCCCTCGGGGTTCCAGCGGCGGGTCGGGGTCGTCTCGGCGAGCGGCGCGCGGACCAGGCGGCGGCCGAAGACGCCGCTGCTGCGCAGTGCAACCTGGTCCTCGCCGGTGGCGCCGGAGACGACTGTGGCGAGCAGTCGTCGGGTGCGGTCGTCCAGTTCGGCCGGGACGTCGACGAGCCCACCCCACCGGTCCGGGTGCTCCAGCGCGGCGACCCGCCCGAAGCCCCAGACCAGGGCCTGGGCCGGGTTGGTGACCGGGTCGGTACGACCGACCGACACCGCCCCCGAGGTGGCGCACCACAGGGGCGCACCGAGGTCGGCGATCCCGAGTGCCTGGGTGAGCGCGACAGTGGCGGCGAAGCCGGCCGGCACGTCCGGGTGGTCCGGCAGCGGTTGCTCGTCCAGGGCGAGCAGGGAGAGGATGCCTCCGGGCTGCGCGCCGCGCAGGGTGTCGGCCAGCGAGTCCCGGTCGGCGGTGCGGGTGTCGAGCTCGACGGCGATGACCCCGGCGGCGTGCTGGCCGAGGGCGTCGAGGGCCGCGGTGACCCGGTCGTCGTCGCGCCGCCCGGCGGGCACCAGGACCAGCCAGGTGCCGGCGGGGGCGCCATCGGCGCCTCCCGGGTGCGGGCGCCACGCGATGTGGTACCGCCAGGAGTCGACGGTCGCCTGGTCGCGACTGCCCCGGTGCCACGAGGTGAGGCTGGGCAGGATCGGCTCGACCACCTCACCTCCGACCCCGAGGGTGGCGGTGAGCGCGTCGACGTCGGCCCGATCCACGGCCGCCCAGAAGCCGGCCTCGGCCGGGGTGCCGCTGCCGGTGCCGGTGCTCGGGTCGGCGGCGCCGAACTCCACCTCCAGCCAGAAGCGCTGGTGCTGGAACGGGTAGGTGGGCAGGGCGACGGTACGCGCGCCGGGGAACACCGCCGGCCAGTCCAGTCGGACGCCGTGCACGTGGGCCTCGGCCAGTGACCGGGTGAAACGGTCGAGGCCGCCCTCGTCCCGTCGCAGGCTGCCGATGACCGCGGCGGCGTCGTCGTCCGTGCCGCCGAGCAGTTCGGTGAGCCCGCCGGTCAGGACGGGGTGCGGGCTGCACTCGATGAAGACGGTGTGCCCGTCGGCGCGCAGGCGTTCCACGGTCTGCGCGAAGAGGACCTGCTGGCGCAGGTTGCGGAACCAGTAGTCGCCGTCCACAGTCGTGGTGTCCAGCGGCTCGCCGGTGACAGTGGAGTAGAAGGGGATGACCGCCGGGCCGGGCGTGAGCCCTTCCAGGGCGGCCAGCACGGCGTCGCGGATCCGCTCCACGTGGGCGGAGTGCGAGGCGTAGTCCACGTTGATCCGCCGGGCTCGTACGCCGTCGCGCTCGCACTCGGCGAGCAGCTCGTCCAGGGCGTCCGCGTCGCCGGCGACGACCACCGACGCCGGCCCGTTGACCGCGGCGACGCTGATCCGACCGGGGTAGGTCTCCAGTCGTCGCCGCACCGCCTCGGCGGGGGCCGCGACCGAGACCATGCCGCCGAGCCCGGACAGCGCCGACAGGGCCTGGCTGCGCAGCGCGACGACCTTTGCGCCGTCCTCCAGGGACAGTGCGCCGGCGACGACCGCGGCGGCGATCTCGCCCTGGGAGTGGCCGACGACCGCGGCCGGGGTGACACCGTACGAGCGCCACAGCTCGGCGAGCGAGACCATGACCGCCCAGAGCGCGGGCTGCACCACGTCGACAGGCTTCAGCACGGCCGGGTCGGTGGAGCGCAGCACGTCGAGCAGGGACCACTCGGTGTGCGGCCGCAGAGCCGCGGCGCACTGCTCGATCCGCGCGGCGAACACCGGCGCGTTGTCCATCAGCTCGGCGGCCATCCCCACCCACTGGGAGCCCTGGCCGGGGAAGACCAGCACCGCGCCGGTTGCCTCACCCCGGGAGGCGTACGCGTCCGCGGTGTCCGGCCCCTGGTCGGCGAGCGCGTCCAGGCGCTGGCGCAGGCTCGCCAGGTCGCGGCCGACCAGCACGGCCCGGTGTTCCAGGGCGGCCCGGGTGGTGGCCAGGGAGAAACCGACGTCCGCCGGATCGACGGGTCCGGCGGTGTCCAGGTGGGTGGCGAGGCGGCGGGCCTGGTCGCGCAACGCCGCCTCGGTACGCCCGGACAGCACCCAGGGCAGGGCCCCTCCGGCCGGCACCGGGGTCACCGGCTCCGACGACGGGGCGGGGGCCTCCTCCAGGATCACGTGCGCGTTGGTGCCGCTGACCCCGAAGGCCGACACACCACCGCGCCGGGGCAGCCCGGTGTCCGGCCACGGCAGGCGTTCGGTGGCCAGCGCGACAGTGCCCGCCGACCAGTCGACCTGCGGGGTGGGCTCGTCGACGTGCAGGGTGGGCGGGACCACGCCGTGCTGGATGGCCAACGCCATCTTCATCATGCCGGCGATGCCGGCGGCGGCCTGGGTGTGGCCGATGTTCGACTTGACCGATCCGATCAGCAGGGGCCGCTCGGCGGCGCGCTGCTTGCCGTAGGTGGCGATCAGGGCCTGCGCCTCGATCGGGTCGCCGAGGGTGGTGCCGGTGCCGTGGGTCTCGACCACGTCGACCTGCGCTGCGGTCAGCTTCGCGTCGGCGAGCGCCTGACGGATCATGCGCTGCTGGGCGGGGCCGTTCGGGGCGGTGAGACCGTTGGACGCGCCGTCCTGGTTGAGGGCGCTGCCGCGGACCACAGCGATGACCGGGTGGCCCCGGCGCTGCGCGTCGGAGAGCTTCTCCAGCAGCACCAGGCCGACGCCCTCGGCCCAGCCGGTGCCGTCGGCGGACGCGGCGAACGGCTTGCAGCGGCCGTCGCGGGCCAGGCCACGCTGCCGGCTGAACTCCACGAACGGGGTCGGCGTCGACATGATCGCGACGCCACCGGCGAGGGCCAGGGAACACTCGTCTCGGCGCAGCGCCTGGGCCGCCAGGTGCACGGCGACCAGCGACGACGAGCAGGCGGTGTCGATCGTGACGGCCGGCCCCTCCAGGCCGAGGGAGTACGCGATCCGCCCGGACACCACGCTGGTCGAGCTGCCGGTGAGCAACTGCCCCTCGATGGCGTCCGGCGCGCTCATCAGCACCCGGGCGCTGTAGTCCTGCATGGTGACGCCCGCGTAGACACCGGTGCTGGTGCCGCGCAGCGACAGCGGGTCGATCCCGGCGCGTTCGAAGGTCTCCCACGCCGACTCGAGCAGCAGTCGCTGCTGCGGGTCCATGGTGAGCGCCTCGCGCGGCGAGATCCCGAAGAACGCGGCGTCGAACTCGCCGACCTCGTCGATGAACCCGCCATGCCTGGTGTACGTGGTGCCGCGGTGCTCCGGGTCGGGGTCGTAGAGCTCCTCCACGTTCCATCCCCGGTCGGCGGGGAACTCGGTGATGCCGTCCCGACCGTCGGCGAGCATCCGCCACAGCTGTTCCGGGCTGTTCACACCGCCCGGGAAGCGGCAGCTCATCGCGACGATCGCGATGGGCTCCTGGTCGCGTGACTCGACGGCCTGCAGCTGACGCTTGGTGCGCCGCAGATCAGCGGTGACCTTCTTGAGGTAGTCGAGAAGCTGCTGCTCATCGGCCATCGTTCGGCCCTCCCCTAGGACGGAAGTGGTGGATCACGGGAATTCGAGTTCGTTGTCGATCAGGTCGAAGATGTCCTCGGCGGAGGCGCTGTCGAGGTCGGCGTCGTCGGACGTCGCCGCGGCGGGCACGGCCGAGGCCGGTTCCACGGCGGCGAGAAGTTCCCGCAGCCGGGCCGTGATGCCGGTGCCGGCCAGCGCCTCGGCGTCCAGCGCCGAGATGGCGCCGGTCAGTCGGTCGAACGCGACGTGCACGGCGTTGCCGTCCGGCTCGGCGCCGGTGGTGAGTTCCTTGCCCAGGTGCTCGGCGAGCGCCTGCGCGTTCGGGTAGTCGAAGACGAGCGTGGCGGGCAGCCGCAGCCCGGTCGCGCCGTTGAGCCGGTTACGCAGCTCGACGGCGGTCAGCGAGTCGAAGCCGAGTTCCTTGAAGGCGCGGGTGGCTTCGATCGGCTCCGAGGCGGGGCGGCCGAGGACCACTGTGGCGTGCCCGCGTACCAGATCGAGCAGGATCCGCTGCTGGTCCGCCGCGCCCAGCCCGGCCAGCCGCCGACCCAGGTCGTCGCCGGTCTCGACGGCGGCGGCCGCTGCCCGGCGGGCCGGGGCCCGCACCAGGCCACGCAGCAGTGGCGCCACGGCGCCGCCCTGCCCGCGCAGGATCCCGGTGTCGATGTTCGCCGGGACCAGGATCGCCTCGTCGTGCCGTAGTGCCGCGTCCAGCAGGGCGAGCCCCTGCCCGGCGGTGAGCGGGGCCATCCCACCGCGGGCCATCCGGGCGTGGTCGGTCGCGTCCAGGTGACCGGTCATTCCACTGGCGTCGGCCCACAGGCCCCAGGCCAGCGCCACCGCGGGTAGTCCCTGGTCGCGCCGGTGCTGGGCGAGGGCGTCGAGGAACGTGTTCGCCGCCGCGTAGTTGGCCTGCCCGGCGCCGCCGAACGTGCCGGCGCCGGCGGAGAAGAGGACGAACTCGGCGACCGGCGCCGTGCGGGTCAGCTCGTGCAGATGCCAGGCGGCGTCCACCTTGGGCCGCATCACCTCGTCCAGGCGCTCCGGTGTCAGCGAGCCGACCACACCGTCGGCGAGGACGCCGGCCGCGTGCACCACAGTGCTGAGCGGGTGCTCGGGCGGGATGTCAGCGAGCAGCCCGGCCAGGGCGTCCCGGTCGGCGGTGTCGCAGGCGACGACCCGGGCCTGGGCGCCCAGCTCGGCGAGTTCCGCGCACAGCTCGGCGGCGCCGGGAGCCTGCGGACCGCGCCGGCTGGTGAGCAGCAGGTGCCGGCGGCCCTGTCGGGCGAAGTGCCGGGCCATCAGGGCGCCGAGCGTGCCGGTGCCGCCAGTGATCAGCACGGTGCCCTCGGGGTTCGGCCGGGGCGGCAGGGTGAGGGCGATCTTGCCAATGTGCCGGGCCTGGCTGAGGAAGCGGAACGCCTCCGGCGCGCGACGCAGGTCCCAGGTGCGCAGCGGCATCGGGCGCAGGTGCCCGGCCGCGAAGAGTGCGATCAGGTCGGTCCAGATCTCGCGGATCCGCTCGCCGCCGGCCTCGATGAGGTCGAACGCCTGGTAGCCGACGCCGGGGTGCTCGGCGGCCACGGTGTCGGCGTTGCGGATGTCGGTCTTGCCCATCTCGACGAACCGCCCCCCGCGGGGCAGCAGCCGCAGCGACGCGTCGATGAACTCACCGGCCAGGGAGTCGAGGACCACGTCGACGCCGCGACCGTCGGTCGCCGCGAGGATGCGCTGCTCGAAGTCTAGGCTGCGCGACGAGGCGATCCGGTCGTCGGCGAAGCCGTTGGCGCGCAGCACGTCCCACTTGCCGGGGCTGGCGGTGCCGAACACGTCGGCGCCGAAGTGCCGGGCGAGTTGAACGGCGGCCATGCCGACGCCGCCGGTCGCGGCGTGCACCAGCACCGACTGCCCGGCACGGAGGTGGCCGGCGTCGACCAGGCCGTAGTAGGCGGTGAGGAACGCGACCGGCACGGTGGCGGCGACCGGGTACGACCAGTCGTCGGGGACCTTGGCGATCATCCGGTGGTCGGTGACGCCGATCGGTGCCATCGAGCCGGAGAAGAGGCCCATCACGCGGTCGCCGACGGCGTAGCCGCTCACACCCGGCCCCACCTCGACGATCTCACCGGCCGCCTCGTTGCCGAGCACCTGCTGGTCGGGAACCATGCCGAGGGTCAGCACCACGTCCCGGAAGTTCAGGCCGCTGGCGTGGATGCGGACGCGCACGTGACCGTCCGGCAGGTCCCAGCCGATCTCCGGGCAGGGCAGCAGCTCCAGGTTGTCGAAGGTGCCCCGCTCGCGTACGTCGAGGCGCCACGGCTCGTCGCCGTCCGGCAGGACCAGGGCGGAGGTGGTCGCGGCGCGGGCCAGCCGCAGCGCGTGCGCGGTGCCACCCCGCAGCGCGACCTGCGGTTCCCCGGTGCCGGTCGCGGTGACCAGCGCGGCCGCCGAGGCGGCATCGCCGTCCAGGTCGGCGAGCTGGAGCCGGTCCGGGTTCTCCGCCTGCGCGGCGCGGATCAGACCCCACAGGGGGGCGTGCACCAGGTCCTCGATCGGGTCCTCGGGGCCGGTCGACACGGCATGGCGGGTCACCACCACGAGCCGTGCGTCCGGGCCGGCGAGCCAGTCCTGCAACAGGGCGAGGAAGGAGTGCGTCGCGCTGGTCGCGGCCGTGGCGACGGCACCCGCGGTGCCGCCCGGGCCGAGGGGCGCGATGACCAGGTCGGGGCGCCGGCTCCCGTCGTCGGCGACATCGGCGTACGCCACGACGTCGTGCCCGGCCTCCGCGAGGGCAGCGGACACGCCGATCTCGTCGGCGCCGAGGATCGCGACGAGGGCCGGAGCACTGTCGGCGGGAAGGGTCAGCGGGGTCCAGTCGAGACGGAACAGCGAGTCCCGGGCCGGGTCGTCGGCCGCCTCCAGGGCGCCTGAGGCGATCGGGCGCAGCACGAGCGAGGCGATCGACAGGACCGGGCTGCCGGTCTGGTCGGCGGCGAGCACCGAGACGGTGTCGGCGCCCAGCGGACGCAGCCGGACGCGCAGCACCTCCGCACCGGAGGCGAACAGGTCCACGTCGGTCCAGGAGAACGGCAGCAGCCCGCCCTGTTCCGGGCCGGCCGGTCCGAGGGCCAGGCCGATCGGGTGCAGTGCCGCGTCGAGCAGCGCCGGGTGCAGCCCGTACGCGTCGGCGTCGGTCCCCCGGGGCAGGGCGACCTCGGCGTACACGTCGTCGTCGGAGCGCCAGATCGCCCGCAGTCCCTGGAACGCCGGGCCGTAGCCGTAGCCACGGGCTTCCAGGTCCGGATAGAAGCTGTCCACCGGCACGGCTTGCGCGCCGGCCGGCGGCCAGACCGGGAGAGGTTCCGGGGCTTCCGGTCGGGTGGTGCTGAGCAGACCTGTCGCATGCCGGGTCCACTGCTGTTCGGCGTCGGCGGTGTCCGGCCGGGCGTAGAGGGTGAACGTGCGGTCCGGCCCGTCCCCGGCGGCGTCGACCACCGCCTGTAGTGCCACACCGGCCTGGTCGGGCACGATCAGCGGCCGTTCCAGGGTGAGGTCGGCGACGATCGCGCAGCCGAGCTGGTCGCCGATCCGGATGGCCAGGTCGAGCAGCGCGGTGCCGGGGACCACCAGGCGGCCGGAGACGCGGTGGTCGGCGAGCCACGGGTGCGTGGTGAGGGATAGCCGCCCGGCGAAGATCGTGCCGTCGGCCCCGGCGAGTCCGAGGGCCGCGCCGAGGACCGGGTGGGTGACGGGGGCCAGGCCGAAGGCCGAGGCGTCGCCGTGCGGCCGGGTGCTGGGGCGCGGCCAGTAGCGCTGGGTCTGGAAGGCGTACGTGGGCAGTTCCACGACGGGGGCTGCCGGGATGACGGTGTGCCAGTCGACGGGTGCGCCGCGCACCCACGCCTCGGCCAACGACCGGACGACCTGCTCGGGCCCACCCTCGCCACGACGCAAGGTGCCTACTGTGGCCACCTCGGCGGTGTCGGCGATCGCTCCGGTGAGCACCGGGTGCGCGCTGACCTCGATGAAGATCCGGTGCCCCGCCGCATAGGCCGCCGCGACCGCCAGATCCAGGCGCACCGGCTGACGCAGATTGCGGTACCAGTAGCCGGCGTCCATCTGACCGCCGTCCTCGACCGTGGAGAACACCGGCACCGCACCGGGCTGAGGTTGCACCCCGTCCAGGACACGGGCCAACTCCGCCTCCACCGGCTCCACCAGAGCGCAGTGCGAGGCGTAGTCCACCTTGACCCGCCTCGCCCGCACCCCGGCCGCCTCCGCGGCGGCCAGGAACGCATCCAGGTCAGCACCCGCCACGGCGACACTGGTCGGACCATTGACCACCGCGACGCTCACACCCTCGGTCAACAGAGGTGTGACCACGTCCAGGCCGGCGTTGACCGACACCATCCCACCAGTGCCCGACAACGCGAGCAGCGCTTGGCTGCGCAACGCGACGACCTTGGCCGCGTCACTGAGTGACAGCACCCCGGCCACACAGGCCGCCGCGATCTCACCCTGCGAATGACCGATCACCGCATCCGGCATCACACCCCTGGCCCGCCACACCTCCGCGAGGGACACGTGCACCGCCCACAGGACCGGCTGCACCACATCCACCCGCTCCAACGGATCGTCGGACCGCAACACCTCCAGCAGGTTCCAGTCCACGAACGGATCCAAGGCCGCCGCGCACTCCGCGATCCGCGCCGCGAACACCGGCTCCGCATCCAACAACCCCGTGGCCATGCCGACCCACTGCGAACCCTGACCCGGGAACACGAACACCACACCCGAGTCCGGGTGGGCCGAACCGGAGACGACCGAGCCCGACGGGACACCATCCGCCAGCGCCTGCGCCCCACCGGTGACGTCCGGACCCAGCACCACCGCCCGGTGATCGAACACCGACCGGGACGACAGCAACGAATACGCCACCGACGACGCGTCCGCCGCCACTGTCGACAACCGCGCGGCCTGATCAGCGACCGCAGCCGCCGTACGCCCCGACAGCAGCCACGGCGCACCCGACCCCGTCACCTCTACCGGTGCGACAGTCGGCGCGGCCGGCGGCTCCTCGATGATCACGTGGGCGTTGGTGCCGGACATGCCGAACGACGACACCCCGGCCCGGCGCGGGCGCTCCCCCGCCGGCCACGGCCGCGCGTCCACCAGCAGCTCCACCGCACCCGCCGACCAGTCCACGTCGGGCGTCGGCTCGTCGACGTGCAGGGTGCGCGGCATCGTCTCGTGCCGCATGGCGTGGACGACCTT
Source organism: Micromonospora sp. C81 (assembly GCF_018070425.1). Classification (NCBI taxonomy): domain Bacteria; kingdom Bacillati; phylum Actinomycetota; class Actinomycetes; order Micromonosporales; family Micromonosporaceae; genus Micromonospora; species Micromonospora sp. C81. Next base: position 194,433 of record NZ_JAGPXS010000006.1, on the reverse strand, counting down.
GATGATGCCGGCGACACCGGCGGCGGCCTGCGCGTGACCCATGTTCGACTTGATCGAGCCGAGCCACAGCGGTTGGTCGGCGGCCCGCTCCTGACCGTAGGTCGCCAGCAGCGCCTGGGCCTCGATCGGGTCACCGAGGGTGGTGCCGGTGCCGTGCGCCTCCACCATGTCCACGTCGGCCGCGGAGAGCCCGGCGGCGGCGAGTGCCTGGAGGATCACCCGTTCCTGGGCGGGCCCGTTGGGCGCGGTCAGTCCGTTCGAGGCGCCGTCCTGGTTGACCGCGGTGCCCCGGACCACGGCGAGCACCCGGTGCCCGTTGCGGACCGCGTCGGAGAGTCGCTCCACCAGCAGCATGCCGGCGCCCTCGGCCCAGCCGGTGCCGTCGGCGGCGGCGGCGAACGCCTTGCACCGACCGTCACCGGCGAGGCCGCCCTGGCGGGAGAACTCGACGAACGTGCCGGGGGTGGCCATCACGACCGCGCCGCCGGCCAGCGCGAGGGTGCACTCACCACGTCGCAGTGCCTGTGCGGCCAGGTGCAGTGCCACCAGCGACGACGAGCAGGCCGTGTCGACGGTGACCGCCGGCCCTTCCAGGCCCAGCGTGTAGGCGACCCGCCCGGACGCGACGCTGGCCGCGTTGCCGGTGGCCAGGTAACCGTCGAGGCCGTCGTCGGCGGCGCCCATCAGCAGCGTCGAGTAGTCGTGTGAGTTGGTGCCCGCGAACACACCGGTCCGCGACCCGGACAGCGACGCCGGGTCGATGCCGGCCCGCTCGATGGCCTCCCACGACACCTCCAGCAGGAGCCGCTGCTGCGGGTCCATCGCCAGGGCCTCGCGAGGGCTGATCCCGAAGAACGCGGCGTCGAAGTCGGCGACGGCGTCGACGAACCCGCCCTGCGCGGTGTGCGAAGAGCCCCGGTCGTCCGGGTCGCCGGCCAGGGCGGCCAGGTCCCAGCCACGGTCGTCGGGCAGCCCGGAGACCACGTCGGCGCCGTCGGCGACGATCCGCCAGAGGTCCGCCGGGGTGCTGATCCCGCCCGGGTAGCGGCAGGCCATCCCGACGATCGCGATCGGCTCGCGGTCCGCGGCTTCGAGGTCGCGCACCTGGTCGCGGGTGCGCTGCAGTTCGTTGATCACCTTTTTGAGGGATTCGCGCAGGCGTAGTTCGTCCGCCATCAGAACGCTCCTTGATCGGGCCGGCGGGGCAGGATGTCCGGCGTTACAGACCGAGGTCGTTGTCGACCAGGTCAAACAACTCGTCGTCGGAGGCGTCGGCGAGGGCGTCCGGGACGCCGTCGGTCTCGGCCCCGCCGGTGTTCAGCTTCGCCAGCAGGCTCTGCAGGCGCAGGACGATGCGGGCTCGGCCGCTGTCGTCGCCGTCGCGGCTGGTCAGCGCCAGTTCGAGCCGGTCGAGTTCGGCCGCGGTGGGCAGGATCGTCGCGGTGTCGGGCAGGAGTTCGTTCTTGAGGTACCGCGCGAGCACGGTCGCGGTGGGCCGGTCGAAGACCAGCGTGGCGGGCAGTTTGAGGCCGGTTTCCCGGCTCAGGTGGTTGCGGACCTCGACGGCGGCGAGCGAGTCGAAGCCGAGTTCCCGGAACGCCCGGGTCGGCGGGATGCTGTCCGCCGAGGAGTGGCCGAGCACTGTCGCCGCCGCCGTGCGTACCAGTTCCAGCAGGTGCTTCTCCCGGTCCTGCTCGCCCAGGGCCGTGAGGTGGTCGCGCAAGGCCGTCACCGTGTCGGTGCCCGCCTGCGGGCCGTCGCCGTCCGCGTCGGCCAGGGCGTCGCGGGCCTCCGGCAGGTCGGCGAGCAGGCTGCTGTGCCGGGCCATGGTGTACGCCGGGGTGAACTTCGCCCAGTCGACGTCGGCGACAGTGGTGGTGGCGTCCGTGCCACCGACCGCCCGGGCCAGGGCCGCGATCGCCGCCTCCGGGTCGAGTGGCAGCAGTCCGCGTCGGCGCAGGCGGTCCTCGACCGCGGGGTCGTCGGCCATGCCCGCCCCGGCCCAGGGCCCCCAGGAGACCGCGGTGGCCGGGAGCCCGGTCGCGCGCCGGTGCTCGGCGAGCGCGTCCAGGTAGGAGTTGGCCGCCGCGTAGCCGCTCTGACCGCCGCTGCCCCAGATCCCGGCGATCGAGGAGAACAGCACGAACGCGTCGAGGTCGTGGCCGGCGAGCAGCTCGTCGAGGTGGGTCGCGCCGTCCACCTTCACGCGGGTGACCGCCGCGAACTCCTCGGCGGTGCAGTCGTCCAGCGAGGTGGGGTGGTCGACGCCGGCCGCGTGCACGACGGCCCGCAGCGGGGTGGGATCGGCGTGCACTTCGAGGAGCAGGTCGGCGACCGCGGACCGGTCGGTGACGTCGACCGCCGCGATGGTCACCCGGGCACCGAGGCTCTGGAGTTCGGCGGAGAGTTCCGCGGCGCCGGGCGCCGCTGTTCCGCGCCGGCTGGTCAGGACCAGGTGTTCCGCGCCGGACCGGGCGGCCCAGCGGGCGACGTGCGCGCCGAGACCGCCGGTGCCGCCGGTGATCAGGACGGTGCCGGTCGGCTGCCAGGAGGTGCCGTCGGCGTCGGAGGTGACCCGGACGAGGCGGCGTCCGTGCGTTCCGGTGCGGCGGATGGCCACCTGGTCCTCGCCGCCGGCGGCGAGGACCGCGACCAGGTCCCCGGCGGTACGCTCGTCGATCTGCTCGGGCAGGTCGACGAGCCCTCCCCAACGTCGTGGGTGGTCGAGGGCGACGGCCCGGCCGAAGCCCCAGACGGTCGCCTGGGACGGCCGCCGCAGCGGGTCGGTGCGGTCGACGGTGACCGCGCCCCGGGTCAGGCACCAGAGTGGGGCGCCGGCACCGCCGCTGTCGCCGAGTGCCTGCAGCAGGCGCAACGTCGACAGTGCGGGGTCGGTGCCGTTGTCGCCGAGGGCCTGGAGGGAGACGACACCGGCCAGGTCGGGGGTCTCCGAGACGATCTGCCAGAGCTGGTCGGTGAGCACGCCCCGGTCGGTGAGGGTGTCGTCGACGGTCGTGGTGATGACGTGCGCGCCGTGCTCCTCCAGGGCGGTGCGCACCCATCGGGTGTCGTCGGTGGGCGACACCAGGAGCCAGGTGCCGGTGAGGGCGGGTGCCGCGCCGGAGGTGAGCGGCTTCCAGGTGACCCGGTAGCGCCAGTTGCGGACGGTGTCGTGCTGCCTGCTGCGCTGCCGCCAGGTGGAGAGGACCGGCAGGGCGGCGTCGAGCGCCTCGCGGGCCGCATTGTCGAGGTCACCGGCGATCAGGTCGAGGTCGGCGCGTTCGACGGCGTCCCAGAAGCGGGCGTCGGTGGGGTGCTCGTCGCGGGTTGTGGGCCGCACGGTGTCCGGCCAGTAACGCTCGTGCTGGAAGGCGTAGGTGGGCAGGTCGACGCGCCGCGCACCGGGGTAGCACCGGGTCCAGTCGACCGCGACGCCGCACACGAAGACCTGGGCCAGGGCGGTAAGCAGCGTGGTCGGTTGGTCGCGGTCAGAGCGTTGCACGGGTACGAACACCGCGTCGGAAACGCAGTCGGCGCCCATCGCCGACAGGACTCCATCCGGGCCGATCTCCACAAACGTGCTGACACCTGCGGACTCCAGGGTGGCGATGCCGTCGGCGAACCGGACGGCCTCCCGCACGTGCCGCACCCAGTAGCCGGCGTCCAGCATCCCGGCGATCTGCCCGCTCACGTTGGACACCACCGGGATCCGGGGCTGCGCGTAGGTCAACGCTTCGGCGACCTGGGCGAACTCGGCGAGCATCGGCTCCATCAGTACCGAGTGGAACGCGTGGCTGACCCGCAGACGCTTCGACTTCTCGAAGTGGGCGGCAACAGCGGAAACCTCGTCCTCCGTGCCGGACAGCACCACCGAACGCGGACCGTTGATCGCCGCGACCGACACCCCGTCAGTCAGCAGCGGCAGCACCTCGGCCTCGGTGGCGCGAACCGCCACCATGACGCCACCGGCCGGCAGTGCCTGCATCAGTCGACCCCGCGCCGCGACCAGCTTCGCGGCGTCAGCCAGGGACAGCACCCCGGACACGTGCGCCGCCGCGATCTCACCGATCGAGTGCCCCACCAGGTAATCGGGGGTGACACCGAACGACTCGACCAGGCGGAACAACGCCACCTCGACCGCGAACAACGCCGCCTGCGTGTGGACCGTCTGGTCCAAGGCCTGCGCGTCGTCGGCGATCACGTCGCGGATCGGCCGGTCGAGGTGGAGGTCCAGCTCGGCGCAGGCCGCGTCGAACGCGTCCGCGTACACCGGGAAGCCCTCGACCAGGTCCAGGCCCATGCCGGGCCGCTGCGACCCCTGACCGGAGAAGACGAACGCCAGCTTGCCGTCGGAGATCTCGCCGGTCACCAGGCCGGCGGCCGGCTTACCGGCCGCTGCCGCCGCCAGGGCCTCGCCGTGCTGGGGGCCGAGAACCACCAGGCGTTCGGTCAGCGCCGCGCGGGTGGTGGCCAGCGAGTGCCCGACGTCGATCACGTCCGGCTGCTCCCCGCCGGTGACCCAGGTCAGCAGGCGCGCGGCCTGGTCGCGCAGCGCGCCGGGGCTGCGTGCGGAGAGCGTCCACGGGACGATGCCCGCCTGCGGCCGGTGCCGGGCCGGCGGATCGGCGTCGACGGCCGGTGGCTCCTCGATGATCACGTGAGCGTTGGTGCCGGACATGCCGAACGAGGAGATGGCGGCGCGGCGCGGGTGGTCGCCGGCCGGCCACGGTCGCGCTTCGGTGAGGAGTTCCACCGAGCCGGCGGACCAGTCCACGTGCGGGGTCGGCTCGTCCACGTGCAGGGTTCGCGGGAGGGTCCCGTGTCGCATCGCCTCGACCATCTTGATGATCCCGGCGACGCCCGCGGCGGCCTGCGAGTGGCCGATGTTCGACTTGATCGAGCCGAGCCAGAGCGGCTGGTCCTTCGGGCGGTCCTGGCCGTAGGTGGCGAGCAGCGCCTGTGCCTCGATCGGGTCGCCGAGCACGGTGCCGGTGCCGTGTGCCTCCACCGCGTCGACGTCGGCGGTCGTGAGGTCGGCGGCGGCGAGAGCCGCCCGGATCACCCGTTGTTGCGCGGGGCCGTTCGGGGCGGTCAGGCCGTTGGAGGCGCCGTCCTGGTTGATTGCACTGCCGCGGACCAGGGCGAGGACCTGATGGCCGTTGCGTCGGGCGTCGGAGAGGCGTTCCACCAGCAGGACGCCCACGCCCTCGGCCCAGCCGGTGCCGTCGGCGCCCGCCGCGAACGACTTGCACCGGCCGTCGGCGGCGAGGCCACGCTGGCGGGAGAACTCGGTGAACGTGCCCGGTGTGGCCATCACGATCGCGCCGCCGGCGAGGGCGAGATCGCACTCACCGGACCGCAGTGCCTGCGCGGCCAGGTGCAACGCGACGAGCGACGACGAGCAGGCGGTGTCCACCGAGACGGACGGCCCTTCCAGACCCAGCGCGTAGGACACCCGGCCGGAGATGACGCTGGCGGCGTTGCCGGTGGCCAGGTAGCCCTCCACGGCGTCCGGCGCCGCCATCAGCAGGGTCGGGTAGTCGTGGCTGTTGGTGCCGGTGAAGACGCCGGTGTGGGTGCCGCGCAGGGCGACCGGGTCGATGCCGGCCCGCTCCACCGCCTCCCAGGACGTCTCCAGCAGCAGGCGCTGCTGCGGGTCCATGGCGAGCGCCTCGCGGGGCGAGATGCCGAAGAACCGGGCGTCGAAGTCGGCCACACCGTCGAGGAAGCCGCCGGCTGCGGCGTACGAGGTGCCGCGGGCGTCGGGGTCGGCGTCGTAGAGGGCGTCCAGGTCCCAGCCTCGGTCGGCGGGCAGACTCGAAACGGCGTCGGTGCCGGTGTCGACCAGTCGCCACAGGTCCTCCGGCGAACCGACCCCGCCGGGGTAGCGGCAGGCCATGCCGACGATGGCGATCGGTTCGTTGGCGGCGGCCGTCACCCGCGTCTCCGGGGTGGCACCGTCGTCGGAGCCGAGCAGGGCGGCCAGGTGGCCGGCGAGCGTTGCGGCGTTCGGGTAGTCGAAGACGACGCTGGACGGCAGGTGCAGACCGGTCGTGGTGACCAACCGGTTGCGGAGTTCCACAGCGGTGAGTGAGTCGAAGCCGAGTTCGCGGAAGGGTCGGTCGGTGCCGATGTCGGCGACGCCGCCCAACCCGAGGACCGCGGCCGCTTCGGTGCGCACGACGTCCAGGAGTCGCTTCGCGCGTTCGGTGGCACTGAGCCCGTCGAGGAAGGTGCTCTGCGCTGCGGTCACGTCCTCGACCGGGTTGTACACCTCATCGAGCAACGGACGCGGCCTGGCCGAGGTGAACGACGCGCCGAACCGCTCCCACTCGACGTCGGCGATCGTGACCGCACGCTCCCCCGAGCCCACCACCTGCGCGAACGCGGCCATCGCCAACTCCGCCGGCATCGGCGGCAACCCCCGACGACGCAACTGCACGTCATCCCCGGCCGCCGCGACCATTCCGCCGCCAGCCCACGGACCCCACGACAGCGCCGTACCCACCACGCCACGAGCCCGACGCGCCGCGATCAACCCATCCAGGAACGCATTCGCCGCCGCATAGGCACCCTGACCACCCGAACCCCAAATACCGGAGATCGACGAGAACACCACGAACGCGTCCAGGTCATCACCCAACAACTCATCCAGATGAACCGCACCGGCGACCTTCCCACTGACCACCTCGTCCCACACCTGAGGCGTGAGTTCCGTCAGCAACGCCGACCGCTCCACACCTGCGGCGTGCACCACGGCTCGCGCCGGAGTGTCCAGGTTCTGCAACAGCGCGGCGACCGCGTCCCGATCGGTCATGTCACAGGCGACGACCGTGGCACGCGCTCCGGCCGCCTCGACGGCGGCGACGACGTCCGCCGCGCCAGCAGCCTGCGGACCTCGCCGCGACACCAGCACGAGGTGCTCGGCACCCTGCTCGGCGGCCCAGACCGCGACCCGACCACCCAGCGATCCCGTACCGCCGGTCACCAGGACCGTCCCCGACGGCACCCAACCCGGCTGCTCACCGGTCACGGCGGCCGAGCGGACCAACCGCCGCACGTACACACCCGAGGACCGCACCGCCACCTGATCCTCGGCACCGAAACCACCGGCCAGCACCCGCACCAGTCGGGCACCCACCCGCGCATCCCAACTGGCCGGGACATCGACCAGACCACCCCACAGGTGCGGCAACTCCAGACCCACCACCCGACCGACGCCCCACACCGCCGACGCCTCCGGGGTGACGGTGTCGGCGCGGCCCACGGGTGCACCACCGGTGGTCACCACCCACAGCGGAGCGACAACGCCAGCCCGCACCAGCTCCTGCACCAGGGCGAGGGTGAGTTCGGCCGGGTCGGTGAGTCCGGTCTCCAGGGCGAAGAGTGAGACGACGCCGGTCAGGTCCTCCGGCAGGTCGCCGAGGACGGCGGCGATGACGGCCCGGTCGGCGGTCGGGGCCAGTTCGACGCTGATGACGTCCGCTCCGGCGCCCGTCAGGCTGGTGGTGATGCCCGCGCCGGTGCCGGTGGGGCCGATGACCAGCCATGAGCCGGTCAGGGCGACCGCTGTGTCCCCGGTCGCCGAGCGCCACTCGACGCGGTAGCGCCGGTCGTCGAGGAGGTGGCCGTCCTGGCGCTTGCGGTGCCACTCGACCAGGGCCGGGAGCAGGTCACCGGCGCTGTCCACGGTGATGCCGATCCGGTCCAGGTCGCCGTCCTGGACGGCTGCCCAGAAGTCGTCGTCGTGCACGCTGGCGCCGGACGCCCCGCCGTCGACGCCGGAGAAGACGTCGGCCAGGGTGGCGCTCGGCCAGTAGTCGCGGTGCCGGAAGGCGTAGGTGGGCAGGTCGATGAGGCGACCGCCGGGGTAGCACTGCGCCCAGTCCACCGGGACACCGCGAACGAAGGCTTTGGCCAGGCCGCTGAGGAAGGTCAGCACCTGGTCGGCGGTCGCGCGCTGAAGGGGGACGAGCGCGGCCCCGGTCACGCAGTCCGCTCCCATGGCGGCGAGTACGCCGTCCGGGCCGATTTCGAGGAAGGTGGTGACGCCGTCGGCCTCCAGCGTCGCGATGCCGTCGGCGAAGCGCACCGCCTCGCGGACGTGCCGCACCCAGTAGTCCGCGTCCTGCGCCGTCGCGACCTGTCCGGTGATGTTGGAGACGACGGGGATGCGCGGCGGGTGGTAGGTCAGTCCGCCGGCCACCTGGGCGAAGGCGCCCAGCATGGGCTCCATCAGCGAGGAGTGGAAGGCGTGGCTGACCCGCAGTCGCTTGGACTTCTCGAAGTGGGCGGCAACTGCGTCGACCTCGCCTTCCACCCCGGACAGCACCACCGAGCGGGGTCCGTTGATCGCGGCGATGTCCACGCCCTCGGTCAGCAGCGGCAGCACCTCGGCCTCGGTGGCCCGTACGGCGACCATGACGCCGCCGGCCGGCAGCTCCTGCATCAGGCGGCCTCGGGCCGCGACCAACGTCGTCGCGTCGGCGAGGGACAGCACCCCGGCGACGTGCGCGGCGGCGATCTCCCCGATCGAGTGCCCCACCAGGTGGTCCGGGGTGACACCGAACGACTCGACCAGGCGGTAGAGGGCGACCTCGTAGGCGAACAGCGCCGTCTGGGTGTAGAGGGTCTGGTCGAGCTCGACGCCGTCGGTGATCACGTCGCGCAGCGGGCGGTCCAGGTGGATGTCGAGTTCGGCGCAGGCCGCGTCGAATGCCTCGGCGAAGACCGGGTAGGTCTCGGCCAGTTCCAGGCCCATGCCGGGTCGCTGTGAGCCCTGGCCGGAGAAGACGAACGCGAGCTTGCCGTCGGAGACCTCGCCGACGACCAGACCGGCCGCGGAATCGCCGGCCGCGAGCGCGTCGAGGGCGTCGCGGTGGTCGGCGCCGAGCGACACAGCCCGGTACGGCAGGGCGGCGCGGTGCGTCGCGAGGGTGTGACCGACGTCGACGGGGTTGGCCGTGGGGTGTCTGTCGAGGTGGTCGGTGAGTCGGGTTGCCTGTGCCCGCAGGGCGTCGTCGCTGCGGGCGGAGATGAGCCACGGGACTACCGGGTGCGGTGCGCCGGCCGGCTGGTCGGTGGGTTCGGTGGTCGGGGGTTCTTCCAGAATGAGGTGGGCGTTGGTGCCGGAGAATCCGAATGAGGACACACCCGCGCGCCGTGGCCGGTCGGTCTGGGGGTGCCAGGGGCGGGTCTCGGTGAGCAACCGCACCGCACCGGCCGACCAGTCGACCTGCGGGGTCGGCTCGTCCACATGCAACGTCGCTGGCAACACATTGTGCTTCAGGGCCTGGACCATCTTGATGACACCCGCCACACCCGCGGCGGCCTGGGTGTGACCGATGTTCGACTTCACCGACCCCAACCACAACGGCTCACCACCAGCACGGTCCTGCCCATAGGTGGCCAACAACGCCTGCGCCTCGATCGGATCACCCAACCTGGTGCCCGTGCCATGCGCCTCCACCACATCAACATCAGCAACACCCAGGCCAGCGCTGCCCAACGCCGAACGAATCACCCGCTGCTGCGACGGACCATTCGGCGCCGTCAAACCATTCGACGCACCATCCTGATTGACCGCACTCCCCGCCACCACCGCCAACACCGGATGCCCAAGACGCACCGCATCCGACAACCGCTCCACCACCAGAACACCAACACCCTCACCCCACGCCGTGCCATCCGCCGCCGCCGCGAACGCCTTACACCGCCCATCACCGGCCAACCCCCGCTGCCGCGAAAACTCAATAAACGTCCCCGGCGTCGACATCACCGTCACACCACCAGCCAGAGCCAAACCACACTCCCCCGACCGCAACGCCTGCACCGCCAAATGCAACGCCACCAACGACGACGAACACGCCGTATCAACAGTGACCGCCGGGCCCTCCACCCCAAGAACATAAGAAACACGACCCGACAACACACTCGCCGCGTTACCCGTCCCCAGGAAACCATCAGCCTCCCGCGGCACCGCCAACAACAACGTCGAATAATCCTGACCATTGGTCCCCGTGAACACACCAACCGGAGAACCCCGCAAACCCAACGGATCCACACCCGCCGACTCCAACGCCTCCCACGACACCTCCAACAACAAACGCTGCTGCGGATCCATCGCCAAAGCCTCACGCGGCGACACCCCGAAAAACGACGCGTCGAACCCCGCTACACCCTCCAAAAACCCACCCGACGACACATACGACGTCCCGAACGACTCCCCATCACCGACCAACCCCGACAGATCCCAACCCCGATCCGACGGAAACTCCACCACCCCATCACCACCAGAAACCACAAAATCCCACAACTCATCCGGCGAACCCACACCACCCGGAAAACGACACGCCATCCCCACAATCGCCACCGGCTCATCCACCACCGAACCCGCGACCACCTCCGCAACAACACCCTCATCCCCACCCAACAACGACCCCAAAAACCCCGCCAACACACCCGCCGACGGATAATCAAAAACAACACTCGACGGCAACGACAAACCCGTCGCAGCGGCCAACCGGTTGCGGAGTTCCACCGCGGTCAGTGAGTCGAAGCCCAGTTCGCGGAAGGGTCGGTCGGTGCCGATGTCGGCGACGCCACCCAACCCGAGGACCGCGGCCGCTTCGGTGCGGACCACGTCCAGGAGTCGCTTCGCGCGTTCGGTGGCACTGAGCCCGTCGAGGAAGGTGCTCTGCGCTGCGGTCACGTCCTCGACCGGGTTGTACACCTCATCGAGCAACGGACGCGACCTGGCCGAGGTGAACGACGCGCCGAACCGCTCCCACTCGACGTCGGCGATCGTGACCGCACGCTCCCCCGACCCCACCACCTGCGCGAACGCGGCCATCGCCAACCCCGCCGGCATCGGCGGCAACCCCCGACGACGCAACTGCACGTCATCCCCAGCCGCCGCGACCATCCCCCCACCAGCCCACGGACCCCACGACAACGCCGTACCCACCACACCACGAGCCCGACGCGCCGCGATCAACCCATCCAGGAACGCATTCGCCGCCGCATAGGCACCCTGACCACCCGAACCCCAGATACCCGAGATCGACGAGAACACCACGAACGCGTCCAGGTCATCACCCAACAACTCATCCAGATGAACCGCACCCGCGACCTTCCCGCCGACCACCTCGTCCCACAGGTCGGGGGTGGTGTCGGTCAGCCGCGCGGACCGCTCCACACCGGCGGCGTGCACCACGGCCCGCACCGGACTGTCCAGACTGTCGAGCAGGCCACGAACCGCGTCCCGATCGGTCATGTCACAGGCGGCGACCGTCACCTGCGCACCCGCCGCCTCGACCGCGGCGACAACATCGGCCGCGCCCGCGGCTTGGGCACCCCGCCGCGACACCAGCACCACGTGCTCGGCACCCTGCTCGGCGGCCCAGACCGCGACCCGACCGCCCAGCGATCCCGTACCGCCGGTCACCAGGACCGTCCCCGACGGCACCCAACCCGGCTGGTCACCGACTGCGGCGGCCGAGCGGACCAACCGCCGCACGTACACACCGGAGGACCGCACCGCCACCTGATCCTCGGCACCAAAACCACCGGCCAACACCCGCACCAACCGGGCGCCCACCCGCGCATCCCAGCCGGCGGGGACATCGACCAGACCACCCCACAGGTGCGGCAACTCCAGACCCACCACGCGACCGACGCCCCAGACCGCCGACGCTTCCGGGGCGATGGTGTCGGCGCGGCCCACGGGTGCACCGCCGGTGGTCACCACCCACAGCGGGGCGGTCACGCTCGCGACAGTCAGCTGTTGCACCAGGGCGAGCAGTTCGGCTCCGGTGTCGGGCGAGGCGACGATGCCGGCGATCGGTGCGGGCAGGTCGCCCAGCTCGGTCGAGCTGTGCGCGCGGAGCACCTCGGCTCCGGCTTCGGTCAGGGTCCTCGCGAGGGAACCGACAAGGCTCTCGTCGGCCCGATCAGCGCCGACGATCAGCCAGCGGCCGTCGAGGGTGTCGGCGGCCTCGCTGGTGACCGGCCGCCAGGTGGCCCGGTAGCGCCAGCCGTCGACAACTTCGGCGTCCTGGCGCTTGCGGCGCCACTCGACCAGGGCCGGGAGCAGGTCACCGGCGCTGTCCACGGTGATACCGAGCCGGGCCAGGTCACCGTCCTCGACAGCAGCCCAGAAGTCGGCGTCGGCCGGCTCGCCCGCGTCGGTGACGGCCACCGGCTCGGGAACGCTCGGCCAGTAACGCTCGTGCTGGAAGGCGTAGGTGGGCAGGTCGACGAGGCGTCCGCCGGTCAGGCACGAAGTCCAGTTCACCGCGACGCCGCGCACGAAGACGTGGGCGAGGGCGGTGAGCAGGGTGGTCGGTTGGTCGCGGTCAGAGCGTTGCACGGGTACGAACACCGCGTCGGTGACGCAGTCCGCGCCCATGGCGGACAGGACGCCGTCGGGGCCGATCTCGACGAACGTGCTGACGCCTGCGGCCTCCAGGGTGGCGATGCCGTCGGCGAACCGGACTGCTTCCCGTACGTGCCGCACCCAGTAGTCGGCGTCCTGCGCTTCGGCGACCTGCCCGGTCACGTTCGACACCACCGGAATCCGCGGCTGCGCGTAGGTCAACGTTTCGGCAACCTGAGCGAACTCGGCCAGCATCGGCTCCATCAGCACCGAGTGGAAGGCATGGCTGACCCGCAGACGCTTCGACTTCTTGAAGTTCGCCGCCACCGCGGCGACCTCGTCGGCCACACCGGACAGCACCACCGAGCGGGGACCGTTGATCGCCGCGACCGACACCCCGTCGGTCAGCAGCGGCAGCACCTCGGCCTCGGTGGCCCGAACCGCGACCATCACCCCACCCGACGGTAGGGCCTGCATCAGGCGGCCCCGGGCGGCGACCAGCTTCGCGGCGTCGGCGAGGGACAGCACCCCGGACACGTGCGCGGCGGCGATCTCACCGATCGAATGACCGACCAGGTAGTGCGGGGTGACCCCGAACGACTCGACGAGACGGAACAACGCCACCTCGACCGCGAACAGCGCCGCCTGCGTGTAGACGGTCTGGTCCAGGGCCTTGGCGTCGTCGGCGATCACGTCGCGGATCGGCCGGTCGAGGTGACGGTCGAGCTCGGCGCAGGCCGCATCGAACGCGTCCGCGTACACCGGGTAGGTCTCGGCCAGTTCCAGGCCCATGCCGGGTCGCTGTGAGCCCTGACCAGAGAAGACGAAGGCGGTGCGCCCGCCCTGCGCGGTGCCGGTGACCAGACCGGGAGCCGCAGCTCCGGCGGCGAGGGCGCTCAACGCGGCCTGCCGATCCTCGGCCAGGACGACAGCCCGGTGCGCGAGGGTGGCGCGAGCGGCCAGCGAACGACCGACGTCTGCCGGCTCGGTTTCGGGTCGCCTGTCGAGGTGGTTGGTGAGTCGGGTTGCCTGTGCCCGCAGGGCGTCGTCGCTGCGAGCGGAGATGAGCCACGGCACCACCGGGTGCGGTGCGCCGGCCGGCTGGTCGGTCACGGCCTCGACGGTCGGGGGTTCTTCCAGAATGAGGTGGGCGTTGGTGCCGGAGAATCCGAATGAGGACACACCCGCGCGCCGTGGCCGGTCGGTCTGGGGGTGCCAGGGGCGGGTCTCGGTGAGCAACCGCACCGCACCGGCCGACCAGTCGACCTGCGGGGTCGGCTCGTCCACATGCAACGTCGCTGGCAACACATTGTGCTTCAGGGCCTGGACCATCTTGATGACACCCGCCACACCCGCGGCGGCCTGGGTGTGACCGATGTTCGACTTCACCGACCCCAACCACAACGGCTCACCACCAGCACGGTCCTGCCCATAGGTGGCCAACAACGCCTGCGCCTCGATCGGATCACCCAACCTGGTGCCCGTGCCATGCGCCTCCACCACATCAACATCAGCAACACCCAGGCCAGCGCTGCCCAACGCCGAACGAATCACCCGCTGCTGCGACGGACCATTCGGCGCCGTCAAACCATTCGACGCACCATCCTGATTGACCGCACTCCCCGCCACCACCGCCAACACCGGATGCCCAAGACGCACCGCATCCGACAACCGCTCCACCACCAGAACACCAACACCCTCACCCCACGCCGTGCCATCCGCCGCCGCCGCGAACGCCTTACACCGCCCATCACCGGCCAACCCCCGCTGCCGCGAAAACTCAATAAACGTCCCCGGCGTCGACATCACCGTCACACCACCAGCCAGAGCCAAACCACACTCCCCCGACCGCAACGCCTGCACCGCCAAATGCAACGCCACCAACGACGACGAACACGCCGTATCAACAGTGACCGCCGGGCCCTCCACCCCAAGAACATAAGAAACACGACCCGACAACACACTCGCCGCGTTACCCGTCCCCAGGAAACCATCAGCCTCCCGCGGCACCGCCAACAACAACGTCGAATAATCCTGACCATTGGTCCCCGTGAACACACCAACCGGAGAACCCCGCAAACCCAACGGATCCACACCCGCCGACTCCAACGCCTCCCACGACACCTCCAACAACAAACGCTGCTGCGGATCCATCGCCAAAGCCTCACGCGGCGACACCCCGAAAAACGACGCGTCGAACCCCGCTACACCCTCCAAAAACCCACCCGACGACACATACGACGTCCCGAACGACTCCCCATCACCGACCAACCCCGACAGATCCCAACCCCGATCCGACGGAAACTCCACCACCCCATCACCACCAGAAACCACAAAATCCCACAACTCATCCGGCGAACCCACACCACCCGGAAAACGACACGCCATCCCCACAATCGCCACCGGCTCATCCACCACCGAACCCGCGACCACCTCCGCAACAACACCCTCATCCCCACCCAACAACGACCCCAAAAACCCCGCCAACACACCCGCCGACGGATAATCAAAAACAACACTCGACGGCAACGACAAACCCGTCGCAGCGGCCAACCGGTTGCGGAGTTCCACCGCGGTCAGTGAGTCGAAGCCCAGTTCCTTGAACGGTTGGTCGGCGTCGATCAGGCCGGCGCCGGCGTGCCCGAGGACGGCGGCAGCGCTGGTGACCACCAGGTCGAGCAGCTCGCGGGACCGCTCCTCGGCGCTCATCGCGGCGTACCGGCCGGCGGCCGGCGCAGCCGGCTCCGCGGTGGCGGCCTGGAGGCGAAGGTGGTCGGGCAGCGCGCTGACCAGGGGGCGGACGCGGGCCGACGCGTACATCGGGAGGAAGCGGTCCCAGTCGACGTCGGCGATGGTCACGCAGGTCTCGTCGTGGTCGAGGACCGACTGGAGGCCGGAGAGAGCCAGCTCCGGGTCGAGGGTGAGCAGGCCACGCCGGCGTAGCTGCTCGGTGATGTCCGGGTCGTCGGCCATGCCACCGCCGGCCCAGACGCCCCAGGCGACCGAGGTGGCTGCGGCACCACGGGCGCGGCGCCACTGGGCGAACGCGTCGAGGAAGGCGTTGCCCGCCGAGTACGCGGCCTGTCCGCCACTGCCCCAGACGCCGGAGATCGAGGAGAACAGGACGAAGGTGCTGGGTTCGTCGCCGAGCGCGGCGTCCAGGTTGATCGCACCGGCGACCTTGGCGGCCAGGACCGCGTCGAGGTCGGCGTCGGTGGCGGTGGCAAGGTCGGTGTGGTGGTCGACGCCGGCGGCGTGCACCACGGTGCCGATCCGCTCGCCGTCCGCCCGCAGTCGTTCTACCAGCCGGTTCACCTCTGCGGGGTCGGCGACGTCGCAGGCGGTGACGGTCACCCGGGCGCCGTGGCGGCGTACCTCGGCGGCCACCAGATCGGCGTCGGGGGCGTGGATGCCCCGGCGGCTGACCAGGACCACGTGTTCGGCGCCGCGGACCGCGACCCAGCTAGCCACCCGGGCACCGAGGCCGCCGGTTCCGCCGGTGATCAGGACGGTGCCGCGCGGCAGCCACGCGTCGCGGGGCGCGGCGGCGGTGTGCGGGTCACGCAGCAGGCGACGTACGTAGGTGCCGGAGCCGCGTACCGCGATCTCGTCCTCGCCGCTGCCGTGCAGCGCGGCGACGACCCGTTCGGCGGCGCGCTGGTCCAGCTTCTCCGGCAGGTCGATGAGGCCGCCCCAGAGATGGGGGCGTTCCAGGCCGAGGACACGGCCGAGACCCCAGGCCAGGGCCTGGCGGGGGGCGTCGAGGTGGTCGGCGCGGCCGGTGGAGACGGCGCCCCGGGTGGCGGCCCAGAGTGGTGCTTCAAGGCCCGCGTCGGCGCAGGCCTGCGCGACGGTCAGGAGGGTCGCCGCCGGGTCGAGCGCGGGGTCCAGGGCGAGCAGGGACAGGATGCCGTCGGTGGGCCTGGCGGCGCGCAGTCGCTCGGCGAGAGCGCCGCGCTCCGGTGTCACGGTGAGCACTGTGGTGTCGCCGAGGGCGCTCAGCAGCGGCGCGTCGACGTCGACGTCGGCGCTGGTGAGCACGAGCCAGCGACCGGTGGCCGGCGTGCGGGGTGAGCCGGTCAGCGGCTCCCAGCCGATCCGGTAGCGCAGCGTGTCGAGCACCGCGTGGGTGTGCCGTCGCCGCCGCCACGCTGAGAACGCCGGCAGCAGCGCTTCCAGGGTCTCGCGGTCCTCGTCGGAGCCGAGGCCAAGGGTTTCCGCGAGGAAGGCGGTGTCCTGGCGCTCGATGGCCGACCAGAAGTGCCCGTCGGCCGGATCGCCGGCCGTTTCCGTGCGCTCGGCGGGCGGCGAGGTGAGCCAGTACTGCTGCCGCTGGAAGGCGTAGGTGGGCAGGTCGATGAGGCGTCCGCCGGTCAGGCACTGCGTCCAGTCCACCGCGACGCCGCGCACGAAGACCTGGGCCAGGGCGGTGAGCAGCGAGGTCGGTTGGTCCCGGTCAGAGCGTTGCACGGGTACGAACACCGCGTCCGCGACACAGTCCGCGCCCATCGCCGACAGCACCCCGTCCGGGCCGATCTCCACGAACGTGCTGACCCCCAGGCCTTCCAGGGTGGCGATGCCCTCGGCGAACCGGACCGCTTCCCGCACGTGCCGCACCCAGTAGCCGGCGTCCTGCGCCTCCGCGATCTGCCCAGTCAGGTTCGACACCACCGGGATCCGCGGCGACTCGTAGGTCAATGTCTCCGCGACCTGTGCGAACTCGGCCAGCATGGGCTCCATCAGCACCGAGTGGAACGCGTGGCTGACCCGCAACCGCTTCGACTTCTCGAACTGGGCGGCAACAGCCGCGACCTCGTCGGCCACCCCGGACAGCACCACCGAGCGGGGGCCGTTCACCGCCGCGATGGACACCCCGTCGGTCAGCAGCGGCAGCACCTCGGCCTCGGTGGCCCGTACGGCCACCATCACGCCACCGGTCGGCAGTGCCTGCATGAGGCGGCCTCGGGCGGCGACCAGCTTCGCGGCGTCGGCGAGAGACAGCACCCCGGACACGTGCGCGGCCGCGATCTCACCGATCGAATGCCCCACCAGGAAGTCCGGGGTGACACCGAACGACTCGACCAGCCGGAACAGGGCGACCTCTACCGCGAACAACGCCGCCTGCGTGTGGACAGTCTGGTCCAGGGCCTCCGCGTCGTCTGAGATCACCTCGCGGATCGGGCGGTCGAGATGACGATCCAGCTCCGCGCAGGCCGCGTCGAACGCGTCCGCGAACACCGGGAACGACGCCGCCAACCCCAGACCCATACCCGGCCGCTGCGACCCCTGCCCCGAGAACACGAACGCCGTCTTCCCACGCACCACCGACCCGACGACCGGACCCAACTCACCAGCGGCAACCGCCGCCAACTCCTCCGACCCGAACACCACCGCCCGATGCGCGTGCAACGACCGCGACGACACCAACGAGAACCCGACATCCACCGGATCCACACCCGCCACCGCCGCCAACCGCGACGCCTGACCCCGCAAACCCTCCGGCGACCGGGCCGACAACACCCACGGCACCCGTGCCGGCAGGACGGCCGCGCCCCGCTGCGGGACGTCGGCGGCCGGCGGTTCCTCGATGATGACGTGCGCGTTGGTGCCGGAGACCCCGAACGACGACACACCCGCCCGGCGCGGCCGGTCCTCGGTGCCGGGCCACGGCCGGGCCGTGGTGAGCAGTTCGACAGCGCCCGCCGACCAGTCCACCTGTGGCGTCGGCTCGTCCACGTGCAGCGTTCGCGGCATGGTCCGGTGCCGCATCGCCATCAGCATCTTGATGATGCCGGCGACACCGGCGGCGGCCTGGGTGTGCCCGATGTTCGACTTGATCGACCCCAGCCACAGCGGCTCGTCGGCAGAGCGGTCCTGGCCGTAGGTGGCGATCAGGGCCTGCGCCTCGATCGGGTCCCCCAGGGTGGTGCCGGTGCCGTGCGCCTCGACGAGGTCGACGTGTTCGGCGGGGACCCGGGCGTTGGCCAGGGCGCTGCGGATGACGCGCTGCTGGGCTGGGCCGTTCGGGGCGGTCAGGGCGCTGCTGGCGCCGTCCTGGTTGACTGCGGTGCCCCGGACGACGCCGAGGACACGGTGGCCGTTGCGGACCGCGTCGGAGAGCCGTTCCAGGAGGAGCATGCCGGCGCCCTCGGCCCAGCCGGTGCCGTCGGCGGCGGCGGCGAACGACTTGCACCGGCCGTTGGTGGAGAGGCCGCGCTGCTTGCTGAAGTCGACGAACACGACCGGGGTGGCCATCACGGCGACGCCGCCGGCCAGGGCGAGGGAGCATTCCCCCTGACGCAGCGACTGGACCGCCAGGTGCAGGGCGACCAGCGACGACGAGCAGGCCGTGTCGACGGTGACCGCCGGCCCCTCCAGCCCCAGGGTGTACGCGACCCGCCCGGAGGCGACACTGCCGGAGTTGCCGGTGCCGAGGTAGCCGGCGACGTCGTCCGGAATGCTGCTCAGGTTGACCGCGTAGTCGTGGTACATGACGCCGGCGAACACCCCGGTACGGCTGCCGCGCAACCCGGTCGGGTCGATGCCGGCCCGCTCGAAGGTCTCCCAGGACGTCTCCAGCAGCAGGCGCTGCTGCGGGTCCATGGCGATGGCCTCGCGGGGTGAGATGCCGAAGAAGGCCGGGTCGAACTGGCCCGCCTCGTGCAGGAAGCCACCCTCGTGGGTGTACGACGTCCCGGGGTGGTCGGGGTCCGGGTGGTAGAGCGACTCCAGGTCCCAGCCGCGGTCGACGGGGAACTCGGTGATGCCGTCCCGCTCGTCGGCGACCAGGCGCCACAGGTCCTCGGGCGTCTCCACACCGCCGGGGTAGCGGCAGGCCATGCCGATGATCGCGATCGGCTCGCGATCGCGCTCCTCCATCTCGCGCAACCGCTGACGGGTGTCGCGCAGGTCGCTGGTGGCGCGCTTGAGGTAGTCCAGGAGCTTGGCTTCGTCGGCCATCAGAACGTCACTCCCCGTCGGTGTTTCATGCGGTCAGGCAATGCCGAGTTCGTCGTCGAGGAGGTCGAACAGCTCCTCGGCGGTGGCGCCGTGCAGGGCGCCGCTGTCGTGTGCCGGGTTGGCGCCGGCCCAGGCGTCGAGCAGGCTGTGCAGGCGGGCGGCGACCTTGGACCGGTCCGGGTCGTCGGCGCTGACGGCGGCCAGGCCCGCTTCGAGGCGGTCCAGTTCGCCGAGCACCGACAGGGCGGAGGCGGCGCGTTCGTCGAGCAGTTCGTCCTGCAGATAGCGGGCCAGCGCCGCGGGCGTCGGCTGGTCGAAGACGATCGTGGCGGGCAGTCGCAGACCTGCGGCGGCGGCGAGCCGGTTGCGCAGGTCGACGGCGGCGAGGGAGTCGAGGCCGCACTCGACCAGCCCGCGGTCGGGCTGGATGGCGTCGGCGGAGGCGTGGCCGAGGACCGCGGCGACCTGGGTCTGCACCATCTCGAGCAGGATCCGCGGCCGGTCGGCGGGTGCCGCGCCGACGAGTCGCCGTTTGAGCGCCGCACCGGGCTCGGCGGCGTCGGCGGAGTTCTCCGCGACCCGGCGGGCGGGTCGACGGACCAGGTTGCGCAGCAGCGGCGGCACCGGGCCGTTGCCGGCCGCGACGGCCGGCTGCAACCCGATCGGCAGGACGACGGGAGTGCCGGCGCCCACCGCCGCGTCGAACGCGGCGAGGCCGGTCTCGGCGGTGAAGGGGGTGATGCCGAAGCTGGTCATCCGGCTGATGTCGGCGTCGCTGAGCTGCCCGGCCATTCCACCGCCGACCGCCCACGGCCCCCAGGCGAGGGAGATCGCGGCGAGGCCGTGGTGGCGGCGGTGCCGGGCGAGTGCGTCCAGGTAGGCGTTGGCCGCGGCGTAGTTGCCCTGTCCCGGGCCGCCGAAGCTGCCGGCCGAGGAGGAGAACAGGACGAACGCGGTCAGGTCCCGGTCCTGGGTGAGCTGGTCCAGGTTGCGGGCGGCGTCGGCCTTGGCGGCCAGGACCGCGGCGACCCGCTGCGGGGTCAGGGAGGCGAGGACACCGTCGTCGACGATGCCGGCGGCGTGCACGACGGCGGTGAGCGGGTGCTCGGCCGCGACGGCGTCGAGGGTGTGGGCGAGCTGTTCGGCATCGGCGGTGTCGCAGGCCGCCACGGTGACGGTCGCGCCGAGCCCGGTCAGCTGCCCGGTCAGTTCGGCGACACCGGGCGCGTCCGGTCCACGTCGGCTGGTCAGCAGCAGGTGCCGTACCCCGTGGGTGGTGACCAGGTGCCGGGCCAGCAGGCCGCCGAGGGCGCCGGTGCCGCCGGTGACCAGGACCGTGCTGTCCGGGTCGATGCCCAGGTCGGCGGGCGCGGCGGTGGCCCGGGTGAGCCGCGGCGCGTAGGCGCGGCCGTCGCGGACCGCTAGTTGCGGTTCGCCGCCGGCGAGAACACCGGGCAGGCTGGCCGCGGAGAGCGGCGAGTCGTCGACGTCGGCGAGCACGATCCGGTCCGGGTCCTCCGACTGCGCGGAGCGGATCAGGCCCCAGGCGGCGGCGTACGCCAGGTCGGGGGCGTCGACGGCGGGGTCCGGGTCGACCGCGCCGCGGCTGAGCAGGATCAGTCGTGCCCCGGCGAAGGCGGGGTCGGCGAGCCAGCGTTGGGCGAGCGCCAGCCAGGCGTCGACCGCCGGGCCGGGTGCGGCCCCGCCGGCCTGCGCCGGGACGAAGACCAGGTCCGGTACGGCGCCCGAGGCGGCCAGCGCGTCCAGGTCCGGGTAGTCGTCGACGAGGGATCCGACGGCGGCCGCGGCGTCGGCCACGAACCCCTCGGGTGCGCCGATGACGGCGTACCGGCCGCCGGTGGGGGCGGCCTGCGGTTCGACGGGTGTCCAGTCCACTGTGAACAGCGGGGCCTCGTCGGTCGGCTGCCGCAGCTGGTTGACCGAGACCGGCCGCAACACCAGCTTGCCGATCGTGGCGACCGGCTGCCCGGTCTGGTCGGCGAGGTCGATGCGGACCCCGTCGTCGCCGTTGGGGACGATCCGCACCCGGGCCACAGCGGCGCCGGTGGCGTGCAGGCCGATGCCGGTCCAGGAGAACGGCATCCGGCTCTGGGTGGGGCTCAGGCCCTGCTGCGCCTCGGCCGCCATGCCGAGGCCCATGGCGTGGGTGGCGGCGTCGAGCAGCGCCGGGTGCACGCCGTAGCGGGTGGCTTCGGTGGCGGTCGGCTCGGCCAGGGCGACCTCGGCATAGATCTCCTCGCCGCGTTGCCAGGCCGCCCGCAGGCCCTGGAAGGCCAGGCCGTACCCGTATCCGAGCTGGGGCAGGAAGTCGTAGAGGAAGTCGACAGCGACCGGGGTGGCGTCGGTGGGCGGCCAGGTCTCGTCCGCGTCGGGTTCTGCGACCGGCACCGAGGAGGCGGTGCCGGCGGCGTGCCGGGTCCACGGACCGTTGTCGTCCCGGTCCGGGCGGGAGTGCACGCTGAGGGTGCGTCGGCCGTCGGCGTCGGCCGGGCCGACGCGGACCTGTAGCCGGGTTCCGGAGTCGTCCGGGATGACCAGCGGCGCTTCCAGGGTGAGTTCCTCGACCTGGCCGCAGCCGGCGTGGTCGGCGGCGTGTGCCGCCATCTCGACGAAGGCGGTGCCGGGCAGGATCGCGGTGCCGAGCACGGTGTGGTCGGTGAGCCAGGGTTGCAGGGCGGTGGCCAGTCGGCCGGTGAACAGCACCTCACCGGTGTCGGCGAGCGTCGTGACGGTGTGCAGCAGCGGGTGGCCGGTGCCGCTGTCGGCGGGATCGGCCGGGTCCGGACGCAGCCAGTAGGGCTGGTGTTGGAAGGCGTACGTGGGTAGCGGGATGCGGCGTGCGTCGGAGCCGGCGTAGACCGCTGTCCAGTCCGGGTCGGCGCCGCGGGTCTGCAGCCGGGCGAGTGCGGTCAGGACGGTGACCGGCTCCGGGTGTCCGGTGCGCAGCGCGGCGACGGCGACCGCCGCCCGGCCGGGCTGCTCGGCGAGGGTTTCCTCGGCCATCGCGGCCAGCACCGGGTCCGGGCCGAGTTCGAGCAGCGTACGGACCTGGCGCTGGTGGAGTGCGAGGACCGCGTCCGCGAAGCGGACCGTCTCCCGGGCGTGCCGCACCCAGTAGTCGGGCGAGGTGAGCTCGGCAGTGGTGGCGAGTTCGCCGGTCAGGGTGGAGACGATGGGGATCTGCGGCGGGTGGTAGGTCACCGCGGTCGCGGCCCGCCGGAACTCGCCGAGCATCGGGTCCAGGTGCGGCGAGTGGAAGGCGTGGCTGACCTGGAGGCGCTTGGCCCGTCGCCCGGTGTCGCGCCAGTGCGTCACGAGCTGCTCGACCGAGGCTTCGTCGCCGGAGACCACAGTGGAGGTCGGTCCGTTGACGGCGGCGACGGTGATCCGGCCGTCCACCCCGTCGAGTGCGGCGAGCACCTCCGCCTCGCCGGCCTGGAGGGCGGCCATCGCACCGCCGTCGGGCAGCGCCTGCATGAGTCGGCTGCGGGCTGCGACCAGGGCGGCCGCGTCGGCCAGGTCGAGGACGCCGGCCACGTGGGCGGCGCTCAGCTCGCCGATCGAGTGCCCGGCCAGGTAGTCGGGGGTGATGCCCCAGTGGGCGAAGAGCCGGAACAGGGCGACCTCGACGGCGAACAGCGCCGGCTGGGTGTATTCGGTGCGATCCAGCAGGTCGACGTGTGCCGGGTCGAGGACGAGGTCGCGGATCGACCGGTCGAGGTGGGCGTCCAGGTGGGCGCAGACCGCGTCGAACGCGTCGGCGTAGACCGGGTACGCGTCGTACAGCTCCCGGCCCATCCCGGCCCGCTGGCTGCCCTGCCCGGTGAAGAGCACCGCGGTGCGCCCGTCGACGGTGACGTCGGTGCTGAGCGCGGGAGCCGTGGTGTCGTCGCGCAGGGCGGTGAGGCTCAGGCGTACCTCGTCGAGGTCGGTCGCGACGATGGTCGCGCGGTGGTCGAGGGCCGCGCGGGTCGTGGCCAGTGACCAGCCGAGGTCGGTGAGGTGCGCGGCGGGCTCGTCGGTGAGGTGGTCGAGCAGCGCCGCCGCCTGAGCCCGCAGGGCGGGGGCGGTCGCGGCGGAGAGCGTGACCGGTACGGCGGGAAGCGACCCGCCGCCGGTCGGCGCCACCGGTGCCGGGGCCGCCGGGTGTTCCAGGATGACGTGAGCGTTGGTGCCGCTCACGCCGAACGACGAGACGGCGCCGCGCCGGGGACGACCGGTGTCCGGCCAGTCGCGGCGCTCGGTGAGCAGCCGGACGGTGCCGGCGGACCAGTCGACGTGCGGTGACGGCTCGTCGGCGTGCAGGGTGCGGGGCAGCACCCCGGCCCGCAGCGCGAGGACGGTCTTGATGACTCCGCTGACGCCGGAGGCGGCCTGGGTGTGGCCGATGTTGGACTTCAGCGAGCCCAGCCACAGCGGGTCCGCCTCGTCGCGGCCGGAACCGTAGGCGTTGATGACGGCCTGCGCCTCGATCGGGTCGCCGAGGACGGTGCCGGTGCCGTGCGCCTCGACCACGTCGACGTCGGCGGCCGTGAGTCCGGCATCGGCGAGCGCGGCGTGGATGACCCGCTGCTGGGCGGGGCCGCTCGGGGCGGAGAGGCCGTTGGAGGCGCCGTCCTGGTTGACCGCGCTGCCCCGGATGACGGCGAGGACCTGGTGGCCGTTGGCCTCGGCGTCGCGGAGCCGTTCGACGACCAGGACGCTGACGCCCTCGGCCCAGCCGGTGCCGTCCGCGTCCGCGCCGAATGCCTTGCACCGGCCGTCGGCGGCCAGGCCGCGTTGCCGGCTGAACTCGACGAAGACCATCGGGTTGCCGATCACCGCGACGCCGCCGGCCAGGGCCAGGTCACATTCGCCGCGCCGCAGCGACTGGGCGGCCAGGTGCAGGGCGACCAGCGACGACGAGCAGGCGGTGTCGACGGTGAGCGCCGGGCCTTCGAGGCCGAGCGCGTACGAGATGCGGCCGGAGATGACAGCGGTGGCGGTGCCGGTGAGCAGATAGCCCTCGGTGCCCTCGGGGGCGTTGCGGACGCCGGCGCCGTAGCCCTGGCTCGACGCGCCGACGAACACGCCGGTCCGGCTGCCGCGCAACGAGTGCGGGTCGATTCCGGCCCGTTCGAAGCCCTCCCAGGCGGTCTCCAGGAGGAGCCGCTGCTGGGGGTCGGTGGCGAGCGCCTCGCGGGGGGAGATGCCGAAGAAGTCGGCGTCGAAGTCGGCGGCCTCGTGCAGGAATCCGCCGGAGCGGGTGTAGCTGGTGCCCGGGTGGTCCGGGTCGGGGTGGTAGAGGGCTTCCACGTCCCAGCCGCGGTCGGCCGGGAAGTCCCCGATCGCGTCGCGGCCGTCGAGCACCAGTTGCCACAGGTCGTCCGGGTTGCGGACGCCGCCGGGCAGGCGGCAGCTCATCGCCACGATGGCGACCGGCTCGTCGGTCGTGGCGGGAGCCGTAGTGGGGTTCGCCGACGGGGCCGGGACGGTGCCGGCCACCTCGTCGCGCAGCAGCCTGGCGATGGCCTGGACGTTGGGGTGGTCGAAGGCGAGCGTGGTGGGCAGCCGCAGGCCGGTCGCGGTGCAGAGCCGGTTGCGGAACTCGACGGCCGACAGGGAGTCGAAGCCGAGGTCGCGCAGTGCCCGGTCCGGGGTGACGGCGGAGGCGTCGGCGTGCCCGAGCACCGCGGCGGCCTCGCCGCGCACCAGGTCGACCAGGAACGTGTCGCGTTCCCCGGGTGTCATCCCGGCGAGTTGCTCGCGCAGCCCGGCGGCCTGGCTGTCGTCGTCGGGAGCCGCGGCGGACAGCGCGGTGCGGGCGTCGTCCAGGTCGGCGAGCAGGGCGCTGGGCCGTCCGACGGTGAAGGACGGGGCGAACCGGTCCCAGCGCACGTCGGCGACAGTGACGGTGGCCTCGCCGAGCCCGACCGCCTGCGCCAGCGCGACAGTGGTCTGCTCGGGCGGCATCGGCGGCAGGCCGCGGCGCAGCAGGTGGTCGGCGGTCTCCTGTTTGGTGGCCATACCGCCGCCGCCCCAGGCGCCCCAGGACACGGCGGTGGCGGCGCAGCCGCGGGCCCGGCGAGACTCGGCGAGCGCGTCCAGGTAGGCGTTGCCGGCGGCGTACGCGATCTGCCCGCCGCTGCCCCAGGTGCCGGCGACGGAGGAGAACAGCACGAACGCGTCCAGGTCGTCGGGCTCGCCGAAGAGCCGGTCGAGGTTCGCGGCGCCGGTGACCTTGGCGTCGAGCACGTGGGCGAACTCGGCGAGGGTGACGTCGGCGATCGGCGTGTGCTGGGCGACACCGGCGGTGTGGATGACGGCACGGATCGGGTCGCCGGCGTCGGCGCTGTCGCGGACCAGTGCGGTGATCGCGTCGAGGTCGGCGACGTCGCACGCGGCGACGGTGACCCGCACACCGGTCGCGGTGAGTTCCTCGGTCAGCTCGGCGGCCCCGGGCGCGGCCGGACCCCGCCGGCTGGTGAGGATGAGGTGGTCGGCGCCGTTGCGGGCGAGCCACCGGGCGAGTTCGGTGCCGATGCCGCCGGTGCCACCGGTGATGAGGACGGTGCCGGTCGGCTGCCAGGTGGGCGCGGTGCCGGTGGCGGCGCGGGTCAGCCGGCGGGCGAGGACACCGGACGAGCGCACGGCGACCTGGTCCTCGACGCCGTCGCCGGCGGTGATGCCGGTCAGGACCGCGCAGAGCCTGTCGGCGGCCCGCTCGTCGAGGGTTTCCGGCAGGTCGACGAGACCGCCCCAGGAGGCGGACTGTTCCAGGGCGGCGACCCGGCCGAGGCCCCAGACGAACGATTGCGGGACCCGGCGTACCGGGTCGGCCGGGCCGGTCGAGACCGCGCCACGGGTGGCCGCCCAGACCGGGGTCTGCGGGTGGGTCTCGCGCAGGGCGGCGAGCAGGTCGGTGGTGGCGGCGGTGCCCCGGGTGAGGGCCCGGTGCTGGTCGGTTGGGTGTTCGTCGAGGGCGAGCAGGGACAGGATGCCGACCGGGGTGGCGCCGTCGAGCGCCCGGGCGAGTTCCGCCTCGGGGGTGACGGTGACAGTCGCGCCGGCCCGGGTCATCCGGTCGGTGATCGTCGAGACCAGGTCCTGGTCGGTGCCCGCCGGCACGAGCAGCAGCCAGCCGCCGTCGAGTCGCGGCTGCGGCAGGTCGGTGCGCGGTCGCCAGGTCACCCGGTAGCGCCAGGTGTCCAGCGCCCGGTGCTCGCGGCGTCCCCGACGCCAGTCGCCCAGGTGCGCGACGGCGTCGTTGAGGTGGCCCATGCCGAGACCGGTCAGGTCCCCGTTGTCGACGGCCGCCCAGAACTCGGCGTCGACCGGGTCGGCGGCGACCAGCTCGGGGGCCGGGTCCGGCCAGAACCGGCGCCGTTGGAAGGCGTACGTGGGCAGGTCGGTGCGCCGGGCCTCGGGCAGCACGGTGGACCAGTCGACGGGGGCGCCGGCGACGTGCGCCTCGGCGAGCGCGCGGACGATCCGCCGCTGGTCGCCTTCGCCACGGCGCAGCGTGTGCAGGACCGGGGTGGTGACCGTGTCGCTGATCCCGGCGGTCAGCACCGGGTGCGGGCTGATCTCCAGGAAGAGACGGTTGCCGGCGGTGGCCGCTGCGGTGACGGCCTGGTCGAGGCGGACCGGGTTGCGCAGGTTGGCATACCAGTAGCCGGCGTCGAGGGCGCCGCCGTCGGCGAGGGCGCCGGTGACGGTGGACAGGAACGGCACCGACGCCGGGCCGGCGGTGATGCCGGCCAGCGCGGTGGTCAGTTCGGCCGCGACCGGTTCCACGGCGTCGCAGTGCGAGGCGTAGTCGACAGCGACCCGTCGGGCCCGGACGCCCGCCGTCTCGCACCGGGTCAGGAAGGCGTCCACGGCCTCGGCCGGGCCGGCGACCACGACGGCGGACGGCCCGTTGACGGCGGCGATCGTGACGCCGTCGGCCAGCAGGTCTTCGACGGTGCCGAGCGGGGCGCTGACCGAGACCATGCCGCCGGTGCCGGCGAGCTGGAGCAGGGCCCGGCTGCGCAGCGCGACGACCTTCGCGCCGTCCTGGAGGGACAGCGCGCCGGCCACGACCGCGGCGGCGATCTCACCCTGGGAATGGCCGATCACCGCCGAGGGGGTGACGCCGTGGCTGCGCCAGAGTTCGGCCAGCGACACCATCACGGCCCAGAGCGCCGGCTGCACCACGTCGACCCGGTCGAGCAGGCCGGGGTCGTCGGAGCGGAGCACGTCGAGCAGGTCCCACTCGACGTGCGGGCTGAGCGCGTCGGCACAGGCGGCGATCCGGTCGGCGAAGACCGGCGCGGTGTCGAGCAGGTCGGCGGCCATGCCACTCCACTGGGAGCCCTGGCCGGGGAAGACGAAGACCACCTCGGCGTCACCGACGGCGGTGCCGGTGACCACGTCGGTGTCGGTGGTGCCGCCGGGTGTGGCGAGGGCGGCGAGGCCGGCCCGGTGCCGCGGGCCGAGGACGACCGCGCGGTGGGCGAGCACCGAGCGGGCGGTACGCAGCGTGTGCGCGACGTCCGCCGGTTCGGTGCCGGCGCCGGGGCCGTCGAGGTGGGCGGCCAGCCGCGACGCCTGGTCCCGCAGGGCGTCGGCGGTGGCGGCGGAGATCAGCCAGGGAAGCTCCCCGGCGCTCGGTGCGACCGGCTCGGCCGGCTCCACCACCGACGCCGGCTCGGCGGCCGGTGCCTCCTCCAGGATGACGTGGGCGTTGGTGCCGGACATCCCGAACGACGACACCCCGGCGCGGCGCGGTCGCTCGCCGGTCGGCCAGGGACGTTCCTCGGTGAGCAGGCGTACGTTGCCGGCGGTCCAGTCGACGTGCGGGGTCGGCTCGTCGACGTGCAGGGTCCGGGGCAGCGTCTCGTGCCGCAGCGCCTCGACCATCTTGATGACACCGCCGACGCCCGCAGCACCCTGGGAGTGCCCCAGGTTGGACTTGAGGGAGCCGAGCCACAGCGGACGATCCTCGGGCCGGTCCTGGCCGTACGTGGCGATCAGCGCCTGGGCCTCGATCGGGTCACCGAGCACGGTGCCGGTGCCGTGCGCCTCGACGGCGTCCACGTCGGCGGTGGTCAGCCCGGCGTTGGCGAGAGCCTGCAACACGACGCGCTGCTGGGCGGGGCCGTTGGGGGCGGTGAGCCCGTTGGACGCGCCGTCCTGGTTGACGGCGGAGCCGCGCAGCACGGCGAGGATCGGGTGGCCGTTGCGTTGGGCGTCGCCGAGCCGCTCCAGCATGAGCAGGCCCACGCCCTCGGACCATCCGGTGCCGTCCGCGGCGCCGGCGAACGACTTGCACCGTCCGTCCGGGGCGAGACCGCGCTGGCGGCTGAAGCCGATGAACGCGGTCGGCGAGGCGAGGATGGTGGCGCCGCCGGCCAGGGCCAGGTCGCACTCGCCCAGGCGCAGCGCCTGACCGGCGAGGTGCAGGGCGACCAGCGACGACGAGCAGGCGGTGTCCAGTGTGACGGCCGGTCCCTCCAGGCCGAGCAGGTACGCGACGCGGCCGGAGATCACGCTGGGCGCGGTGCCGGTGAGGAAGTAGCCCTCGCTGCCCTCGGGCGGGTTCTGCTGGAGCAGCGAGACGTAGTCCTGGGTGCTCGGGGTGCCGGCGAAGATGCCGGTCCGGGTGCCGCGCAGGTGGTGCGGGTCGATGCCGGCCCGTTCGGTGGCCTCCCACGCGGTCTCCAGCAGCAGCCGCTGCTGCGGGTCCATCGCCATCGCCTCGCGCGGGCTGACGCCGAAGAACTCGGCGTCGAAGGCGGCCAGGTCGGCCAGGAAGCCGCCGTCGCGGGTGTAGCAGGTGCCCGGGTTGTCGGGGTCGGGGTGGTAGAGCCCGTCGAGGTCCCAGCCGCGATCGGTGGGGAATGCGCCGATGCCGTCGCGTCCCTCGGCGACCAGCTGCCAGAGGTCCTCGGGGCTGTGCACCCCGCCGGGATAGCGGCAGGCCATGCCGATCAGGGCGATCGGCTCGGAGCCGGCCGACTCCAACTCCCGAATGCGTTGACGCGCCTTGTGCAGGTCGGTCGTCACCCATTTCAGATAGTCCCGGAGCGTTTCTTCGCTTGCCATACGATGCCACCTCTTCAAGGCAGAGCGACCCGGAATGAGCTGGGCCGGAATACGGCGATCCGCAATCAGGACGCTATGGAAGCCCTGGTGGGCCAACAACCCCTGCGGGGTCGCGACGGACCCTCGCGCGCCCCGACGGCACCCCGATGCCGGTCAGCCGGTAGGGGTAGGTAGGGGATATCTACGGGGGTGCCCCGGGAGTCATTCTCAATACACAAAGCACGGAGCAGAACGGGACGGCAGCGAGGAAGCGCCGATCCGGGCTCCGCCGGAAGGACCGGGTGACTCTTCGGGAGGGCAGAACAATGACCACGACGCTGTTGACGCCGATCGATGCTTCTACTGACACTTTCGGCCCGCCGGCCGAGCTGAGCAGGTTCCTGGGTCAGCACTACTTCAGTCACGACGCCGCCAACCCGGCGACCAACCCGCCGCTGGACTTCGAGAAGGCGGCCTTCCACTCCCGGACGGTGGTGACCGCCGAGCAGCTCACCTCCGTGGTGCAGGTCAACCTCGTCGGTGGGCCCAGCGTCATCCCGCGCAGCCTCGTCGTCAGCAAGACACTGGCGGCGAACGAGAAGCTGAAGATCTGCCACCTGGACGGGTACGAGCACTTCGAGCGTGACGCGGAGCTGGCCAACGTGTTCGTCTGGTCGATGCGTACCTCGATGGCTTTCTGACCAGCGCCGCCGGCCTCGGTGCCACGGCCCCTGCGAGGGGCATGGCGCCGAGGCCGGCGGCGTTGGGGGTGGCGCGGTTCAGGCGAGCTGGCGGCGCAGCAGCCGCAGGGACCAGGTGGTGCTGAGGACCAGCAGGCCGATCGCGACCAGCGCGCCGATCAGCACGATCTGCTGGTCGTAGTTGCCGCTGATCAGCTCACGCTCGGCCTCGACGACGTAGCTGAGCGGGTTGGCCCGGGACAGGTAGTACAGCCAGTCCGGGGCGCGGTCCATGGGCAGCAGCACACCGGACAGCAGCATCAGCGGCACGACGATGCCGCTGACCACCGGGGCCAGCGCGAACTCGTGCTTGAGTTTGAGCGCCAGGCCGTAGGAGGTGAAGCCGACCGCGACCGCGGTGATGGCGAGCAGGACCAGCCCGGCCAGGATCGGCAGTACGCCGGCCCGGAAGCCGAGGATGAACGCCAGCCCGATCATCAGGATGGCTTGGACGAGCAGGAGCACCACGTCCTTGAGGACCCGGCCGGTGAGCAGGGCGACCCGGCTGAGCGGGGTGACCTGCATCCGCTCCAGCACTCCGGAGCGGGTGTCCGGGATCAGGGAGAAGCCGGCGTTGGCGGTGATGAACAGGGCGAGCTGGATGAGCATGCCGGGGACGAACCACTGCCATGAGCTGAGGCCGCTCTCGTCGGTGGTGTCGCTCAGCAACGGCCCGAACAGGACCAGGTAGACCAGGGGCACCGCGACACCGACGATCAGCGTGCCGGGGCTGCGGAGGGCGGGACGGACCGCCCGGTCGAACGTCAACCAGGTGTCTCGCAGGAACGACATGGGGATCCTCACTTCACAGGCCCGGGAACGCCGGGGCGGTCTCGCTGTCGCGAAGGCTGCGTCCGGTGACGGTCAGGAACACGTCGTCGAGTGTCGGCCGGCTGGTTCGCACCGAGAACACGTCGACGTTGATGCGGTCGAGTTCGCGCAGCAGGCCGGGCAGCACGCGGTCGCCGCGGGCGATGCGGAACCGGACGGTCGCGCCGTCGACGGTCACCTCCGTCGCGCCGTCGAGTCGCTCGGCGGCGGCGGCGGTTTCCGGGGACGCGGAGGTTTCCAGGGTCACCAGATCGCCGTTGACCTGGGCCTTGAGCTCGTCGGCGGTGCCCTCGGCGACGATCCGGCCGCCGTCGATGACGAGGATCCGGTCGCAGAGGCTGTCGGCCTCGTCCAGGTAGTGGGTGGTGAGGAAGACCGTCGTCTCGTAGTCGCGGCGCAGGTTGCGGATGTGGTCCCACAGGTTGCTGCGGCTCTGCGGGTCCAGTCCGGTGGACGGCTCGTCGAAGAAGACCACCGGCGGCCGGTGCAGCACGCCCATCACGATGTCGATGCGTCGCTTCTGGCCGCCGGACAGGGCACCGATCATGCGGTCCTCGAGGCCGGTCAGGTCGTACTGGTCCAGCATCTCGGCGACCCGGGTGCGGGCGACCGACGCGGACAGGCCCTGGAGTCGGGCGTGGGTGACCAGCTCCTCGCGGACCTTGTACTCGACGCCGGCCGAGGAGTTCTGGCCGACGTAGCCGATCAGCTTACGGACCCCGGCGGGGTCGCTGAGCAGGTCGCAGCCGCCGATGTTGGCCTCACCGGAGGTGGGCCGCAGCAACGTGGTCAGCATCCGCAGCGTGGTGGACTTGCCGGCTCCGTTGGGGCCGAGGAAGCCGACCATCTCGCCGGAGGAGACGTCGAGGTCGATGCCGCGTACGGCTTCGACGGTGAACTTGTTGATCTGGAACGTCTTGGTCAGACCGCGCGCCTTGATCATCGGTGGTCTCCTCTCGACAGGGATCCCACCGTCGGCGGAAATCCTCGAAAACGGCGCTGGCACCGGCATTCGCCTATCGCAACCAGCATCGGGAGAGGCCTGTGCACGGACAACCCTTAGCGGGCCCCCTAGCTCCCGTAGGCCAGCTCAGATGGCCCGTGATCCGGTCCGCGACCGTTCCGGTCGGCACCGGTCCGCGCCTACGATCATCGTCGTGAGTGTTCCCGGCACGGTCCCGCACGGCAGGTTGTTGGCGATCAGCGATCTGCACGTCGGCTATGCCCGCAACCGGGAGACGGTGCTCGGGCTGCGCCCGGGGCACGCCGAGGACTGGTTGATCGTCGCCGGCGACGTCGGCGAGAAGATGGCCGACGTCCGGTGGGCGCTGACAGTCCTCGCCGAGCGCTTCGCCACGGTGATCTGGGTGCCGGGCAACCACGAGCTGTGGACGCCCGCCGACGACCCGGTCCAGCTGCGCGGCGAAGAGCGCTACCGCGAACTCGTCCGGATGTGTCGTGACCTGGGCGTCGTCACGCCCGAGGACGACTTCCCGGTGTGGCGCGGGGCCGGCGGCCCGGTCGTCGTGGTGCCGCTGTTCGTGCTCTACGACTACACGTTCCGCCCGCCGGGCACCACGAAGGAGCAGGCGCGCCACTGGGCCGAGTCGGCCGGGATCGTCTGCACCGACGAGTTCCTGCTGCACGCGGACCCCTACCAGGGCGCCGACGACTGGTGTCGGGCCCGGCTGCGGGAGTCCGAGCGGCGCCTCGCCGCGTGCGATCCGGCGCTGCCGACCGTGCTGGTCAACCACTTCCCGCTGACCCGGGAGCCGACCTGGGTGCTGCGGTATCCGCAGTTCGCCCAGTGGTGCGGCACCACCGGCACCGCGAGGTGGCACCTGGAGCACCGGGCGGCCGTGGTGGTCTACGGCCACCTGCACATCCCGAGGACCACCCTGGAGGACGGGGTCCGCTTCGAGGAGGTCTCGCTCGGCTACCCCCGCGAGCAGGACCTGTACGGCCGGCACGGTGACCCGCTGCGTGTCATTCTTCCCGCCGGCGAGCCGTCCTGACCGAAGCGGGCGCACCCCCGTCGCATGGTCGCTTCCCCAAGCCCGCCCCGCCCGGTTCGCGCCGGCCCGTTGGCCGTGCGCACCCCCGCTGAGATGGCCCACGCACACCGCGGCCCCGCCACGCGTCGACGCGGTGCGGGGCCTGGTGTGCGGGGTCAGACGGTCGCGGACAGGTCGAGTTCGAGGTGGGCCGGCAGGTCGGTACGCCCCACCACGCCGAGCTTGCGGTAGATGCGCGTCAGGTGCTGCTCCACGGTGCTCACCGTGATGTAGAGCTTGTCGGAGATCTCCCGGTTGGTGTAGCCGATCGCGGCCAGGGCCGCGACCCGGCGTTCGGCGTCGCTGAGCATCGCGGCGCTGCCGGTGACGCTCGGCTGTGCCGCGGCGGTCTCCTTGTCGTCCCAGCCGATGTCCCGCGAGAGCCGACGGAGCAGTGGCTGTGCGTCGCACTCCTCCGCCAGGGCCCGGGCCCGCCGGCCGATCATTCCCGCCCGCCGCGACTCACCCAGAGCGTGGTACGCCTCGGTCAGGTCGACGAGCACCCGGGAGTGCTCGTACCGGTCGGCGCCGGACTGCAACAGGTCGGCCGCCTGCCGCAGCAGCATCGGCCGGTGCCGCAGCTGGCTGGTCGCGGCGAGCAGGCGCAGCGCCGAGCCGTGCACGCGCGGCATGTCCTTGCCGCAGCGACCCAGCTGATCCTCGATGAGCCGGCGGGCCTGGTCCGGGCGTCCCATCCGCAGCAGCGCCTCGGCGGCGTCGGTGCGCCACGCCACCAGACCCGGAGCGTCCAGCTCCCAGGTGGTCATCAGCTCACCGCACTTCTGGAAGTCGCGCAGCGCCAGCGGCAGGTGGCCGGTGGCCATGCTGTAGCGACCACGCGCGTGCAGGTAGTGCAGCCCGTACCGGGTCTGGAACATCGTCTCCGGAACCGGCTGGTCCAACCACTCGGCGACCTCTTCGAAGCGACCCATCGCGGTGCAGGCCGTCACCAGGCTGGCCAGCGGCACACCGACGGCCACCCCCCAGCTGCTCGGCGGCATGATCTCCAGGGCCAGACGGGCGTGCCGGGCCGCGCCGGGCAGGTCACCGAGGCGCAGAGCCACCTCGGCCCGGATCGCGGAGAGCCGGGCCTGCCGGCTGGGTGCGCGCCGGGTGTGCGCCTCCTCGATGAACAGGTCACACCACGGCGCGGCCTGCTCGGCGTGTCCGCCGTAGGTGAGGGTGAGCAGGGCGCTCTCCACCGTGTCCAGGCTCATCTCGTCGAGCCGGGAGCTGCGCAGGATGCGCTCGACGACCCCGGCCACGCTCTCCGACGGGGTGGCGCTGAGCACCGTGGACAGCGCGTTGGCGGCTTCCAGGCGACGGCTTGCCGAGACCGTGGAGACGGTCACCGGGGCCGGCCGGAAGTGCTGGGCCAGCGGTGCGTACGAGCAGCGCAGCCAGGGCCGGGTCATGGCCAGCTCACCGGCGGCGGCCGGGTCGAGGTCCACTCCGGTGGCCGCGAGGTGCTCCAGGATCACCTCCGCCTCGGCGAGCTGCCCGTGCCACAGCAGCGCCTTGGCCAGGATCACCGCGTCGCTGCCCTGGAGGAAGCCCTTGTCCAGGGCCCCGGCGAGCTCGGGCAGGTAGCTGCTGGAGGAGCTGGGGTTGACCCGCCACTCCGCGCGTACCAGAGTGGTCATGATCTTGATCTTCTGCCGTTCGTCGGTGCAGGCCCGCCAGGCCAGCTTGAGGTAGCTGACGGCCGACTCCACCTGACCCTCGCGCAGGGCCTGCCGGGCTGCGTCCTCCAGCGCCGCCACTCCCCACGCCTCGCTGGCCTCCTTGGCGCACAGCAGGTGCTCGGCCACGACCCGCGCGGACGCGCCGCCGTCGTAGGCGAGCACCGCCGCGCGCCGGTGCAGCTCCGCCCGCTCGTCCTGGTCGAATCCGGCGAGCACGGCGGCCGCGGCCACCGGGTGCCGGAACCCACCGAGGGTGAAGATGCCGGCCGTGGTCAGAGCCCGCATGGCCTGCGCGACCACGCCGGCGTCGGTGCGCAGGAGCCGGTCGAGCGCTTCGGTGTCGGCGAGCACGGCGACGCCGCGGGCGACCTCCAGCAGCTGCGGATCGCCGCGGCGCAGGCAGGACACGACGGCCTGGGCGTACCGCTCCCCCACCACCACCTCGTCCGGCGCGGCGCCGGTCTCCTCGGTGGCGGTCTGGTAGTCCTCCAGCAGGCCGCTGACCAGCAGAGGGTTACCGCCGGTGAGCTGGTACCACTGGCCGGCGAGCCGTTCGGCGACCTCCGCTCCGACCGTCTCGGCGGCGAACTGCTGGACGCCGAGGCCGGTGAGCGGGGTCAGCTTGACCCGGCTGCCGTGCCCCGGGCGCAGCAGTTCCGCCTGCCAGGACGGTTCCGCGCTGCGTCCGAACTCGGTCTGGGTGAAGGCGACCAGGACCGGCGCGAACCGGGCGCGGCGGGCCAGGTACGCCAGGCAGACCACCGAGGCGCGGTCGGCCTGGTGCACGTCGTCGACGAGCAGGGCCAGCGGGTAGCGCTCGGCCAGTTCCAGCAGGATGGTGCAGAGCCCGTGCACGATCTGCACGTCGATGTGCTCGTTGTCGTCGCGGTTGTCGGCGGCCAGGGCCGCTACCGTTCCCTCGTGCAGCAGGCTCATCGCCCGCTCACGCTCACGGTCCTGCAGGGGCGCGTCGTGGAAGAGCTGGCTGAGCAGCGCCAGGGGCAGGTTGCGCTCGGCGTGGGCGCCGCTCGCGGTGACCGCGAGTGCACCGAAGTCGACCGCCCGGTCGGCCAGGGTGTGCAGTAGTTCGCTCTTGCCGGTGCCGACGGTGCCGGTGATCATCGCCACCCGGCCACGGCCCGCGACCGCCTCGGTGAGCAGACCCTCGAGGCCGGCCACCGCCTTGTCTCTTTCAACGAGTCCCATGTGGATCTCCCCAGGTCTGGTGTGGTGAACGGCCTCGATTGGTGTTCAGCCGGCCAGGTTGAGGCCGACGGTGCCGGCCAGGACCGGGCGCAGCCGGGGCGGCGCGGGGTGCATCGCCGGGGCGTCGAGATCCCCGACGGTTTCCAGGGCGTTGCCGGAGCGGAGGGCGCGGCTGAGCGCGGCGCGGACGGCGGCGAAGGCCGCGGTGTCCGGCTCGGCGTCGATGCCGACCCCCCAGACGGTACGGGTGCCGAGGCGACACTCGGCGTAGACGACCACGTCGTCGCGCTCGCACACGGCGCCAACCCCGGTGCGGTGCACGGCGCGCACGTCGATCCCCCAGGACAGCATCGTGGTGCGGATCTGCTCGACCGCGTCGGCCCGGGCGGCGCCGACGGTGAACCCGCCGCCGCCGACGTGCAGCTCGGTGGCGACCATGTCGCGGAAGCGCAACGGCACCGACAGCGGGCGCTGCACGACGTACTCCTTCAGGAACAGCTCCCCGATGCGGGCCGGTGGGATCTCCACCCCGGCGGCGTCGGCCTGCGCCTGGACCACGCCGGCGAATTCCAGCTGAAGGTCGCGCGGCAGGCGCAGACCGTGCCGGCTGGCCAGCACGTAGGCGACGCCGCCCTTGCCGGACTGGCTGTTGATCCGCACCACGGTCTCGTAGGTGCGGCCGACGTCCTCCGGGTCCAGCGGCAGGTACGGCACCTCCCAGGGCAGGTCGTCGACGGACGCGCCGATCGCCATCGCGGCCCGGGCTCGCTCGTCGAAGCCCTTCTTGATGGCGTCCTGGTGGGAGCCGGAGAACGCGGTGTAGGCCAGGTCCCCGCCGTACGGGTGGCGCGGGTGCACCGGCAACTCGTTGCAGTACTCGACGGTGCGCCGGATCCGGTTGATGTCGGAGAAATCGATGCCCGGGTCGACGCCCTGGGTGTAGAGGTTGAGCCCAAGCGTGACCAGGCAGACGTTGCCGGCCCGCTCGCCGTTGCCGAACAGGCAGCCCTCGATCCGCTGCGCGCCGGCGAGGGTCGCCAGCTCCGCGGAGGCGACCCCGGTGCCGCGGTCGTTGTGCGGGTGCACCGAGAGGCACACGTGCTCGCGGTGGGACAGGTTGCGGTCCAGCCACTCGATCTGGTCGGCGAAGATGTTCGGCATGGTCCGCTCGACAGTGGTCGGGAAGTTCAGGATGATCGGTCGGTCCGGCTCCGGCTGCCACACGTCCATGACCGCTTCGCAGACCTCGAGTGAGAACTCCAGCTCGGTGTCGTTGAACAGCTCGGGCGAGTACTGGTAGCGCAGGTCGGTGCCGGCGAGGGTGCGTTCCGCGTACTTCATCATCAGCCGTGTCCCCTGGACCGCGAGGTCCAGGCACTCGGCCCGGGTCATGCCGAAGACGACCCGGCGAAACAGCGGCGAGGTGGCGTTGTAGATGTGGATGCGTGCGCGGGGAGCGCCGGCCAGGCTCTCCACGGTGCGGCGGATCAGCTCGTCGCGGGCCTGCGTCAGCACCGTGATGCAGACGTCGTCCGGAATCAGGTCGTCCTCGATCAGCAGCCGGACGAAGTCGTGATCGTCCTGGCTCGCCACCGGGAAACCGACCTCGATCTCCTTGTAGCCCATCTCCACGAGCAACCGGAACATGGCCAGTTTCCTGGCCGGACTCATCGGGTTGGCCAGCGACTGGTTGCCGTCGCGCAGGTCGGTCGAGAGCCACCGGGGCGCGGTGGTGACCGTACGGCTCGGCCACCTTCGATCCGGCAGGCTCACCGGAGCGGCGGGCAGGTAGCGGCCGGCAGATCGTCGACTCGGGTTCACGATGGGTTCCTTTCCTCGCTGTGAGGAGCCGGGACTTGCGGCCCGGGCGCCACCTGACTCATCCCCGGGTGCCGAAGTACATCGAGTACGAGTAGGGAGTGAGGAGCACCTGGACCTGGCAGGTGTCGGACTCGTCCTGGACGCGGAAGGTGACAGCGATCTCCGGGTAGGCGGCGCTGACGCCGAGGCCGGAGAAGTAGTGGTCGCTGTCGAAGACGATCCGGTAGGGGCCCCTCTCCAGAAGCTCTGCCGCCCAGTCGTCGATGTGGCCGTCGGGGTCGGACTCCGCGTCGGCGACCGGCTTCCAGCCGCCGTCAGAGGCGCGTTCGAGTCGCGCCCGGATGCCCGCCGCGGGGCGGCCGAACACACCGTCCAAAGCTTGCGCCGAAACACTCATGTCGTTTTCACCTGCCAGTCAGTCCCGTCGCTCGTGCCCGCAGTGCGAACGGGCGACGGTTGGTTGCCGGATTCCCGGCCTTGGGCAGAACTGTGCGCCGGCTGGCTATCGGATGGCCTTCGCCGTTCTATCGCCGGCTATCCGCCGCTATCCGATAGCGGTGATAGGGGTTGGCAGGTGAACAGATAACGCGGTGATGGGGCTCGTTCCTACGTTGGTGACATCGCCGAACACGGCGGAACGAAATCCCCCCTCAGCTGGAGGAACATCGCCATGCGCAACAACGTCTCGATCACCGTCAAGGCCCGTATCGCCCTCGCCGTCGTCGCCGCCGCCATCACGGTCGGGCTGTTCGGAGCGACCGCCGCACAGGCCGACGGCGCCACCGCCCCGGCCCCGGCGGCCACCCCCACGCCGAGCACGACCCCTTCCCCCAGCCAGCCCTGGGGCTGATCGTCACCGCGTGGGGTTCCGGCGGGCCATCTGATCAACGGCCACCGGGCGCACGTCCCGGGAGCCCGGTACGGCTGACGAGCCGGCCGGTAGCACCCCGAGTTTCAGCCCTGACGAATACCCTGCACCACCGAGGAACCGCTGCCCGTGCGATCCGGCCGTTGCGGCCGAGGTTGACGCACCAGCGGAACGACGTTGTCTCGCACCGGTTCGGCCGCCACGGACGCCGGGTGGTCCCGGCCGCCGGCCGCCACGTACGCCTCGGTCAGCTTGGTCAGCACCCGCTGCTCGAACTTCGGCGCGCGGATGCCCCGGAACAGTCCCAGTGCACGGTGCAGGTGCACCACCGCCTGCGTCGCGTAGCCGCGTTCGAGCGCGAGCTCCCCGAGAGCCAGCGACACCCGCGCCTCGATGAGTCGCTCGCCGGCCGTGCTCGCCAGGCTCAGCGCGCTGTGCAGCGCGGTTTCCGCGGCGACCAGATCACCGGCCGTCATGTGCGCCACGCCCATCCCGTGCAGCGCGTACGCCTCACCGACCGGGTCACCGATGTCCTGCACGACCGCCAGCGCCTCGGCGAACGCGCTCGCCGCCGCGAGAGGATCCCCGGTGTTGAGGTAGGTGTCTCCCATCCGGTGCAGCACCTGTGCCTCCACCCGACGGCTGCGGGCGCTGCGGCTCAACGCCAGCGCCTCCGGCAGGATGCTCAGCGCCTCGTGCGGATTGCCGCTCTCCGTGTGCACCTGCGCCAGGCTGTGCAGCACGTAGGCGGCCGCGCCCAGGTCGCCGCTGCGCCGGAAGCTCGCCAGCGCGTGCTCGTAGCGGGTGGTGGCGGCCGGCAGGTCGCCCCGGATCCGGTCGGCGAACGCGATGTTGCGGGTAACCAGTGCCAGCCCCTGCTCGTCGCCGAGCCCACGGAAGATGGCCCCGGCGGCTTCCAGGTCGCGGCGCGCCTCGTCGAACCGCTGCTCGGCGAGGCACAGTGAGCCGTTGGAGTAGAGCATGGCGGCCTGTCCCCGGCTGTCACCCGCCGCCAGGCTGGCGGCGAGCGCGACGCGGTGGGTCTCCCGCCAGTCGTTGAGGTAGATGCGCGGCTCGAAGAGGGTCACCGCGGTGTGGGCGAGCGTCCAGCACAGATCGGTGAAGCCGGCTTGCGCGGCCTGACGCACACCGGCGACCAGCGAGTGCCGCTCCCGTTCGAACCAGTTCAGGGGATGGGTGACCAGCTGGCCGGTGAGCCGGTCCGGCAACGGCCAGCGCGGTGCGTCGCTGTTGAGGACGAAGTAGGCGCCGCCGTGCAGGCCGCAGTGGGCGGCCTCGGCGAGGAACAGCAGGGCACCGAGCACCCGGCACAGGGCGGCGTTGCGGTCGGCGACGGTCTCCTCGGCGGCGAGCCGTTCGCGGGCGAAGACCCGGATCAGGTCGTGGAACCGGTACTGCGGGACCTGCCCCGGCCCCATGCTGGTGCTCTCCACCAGTTGCGCCTCGGCGAGGTCGTCCAGCAGGTCCTGGGCGTCCATCACGGGCTCGTCCAGCAGTGCGGCGCTGACCCACCCGGAGAACGACGGGACGTCGAGGACCGCGAGTCGACGGAAGAGCCGGCGGGCCTCCTCGGTGAGGCTGTCGTAGGTGAGCGAGATGCTGGCCCTGATCCCCATCCCGCTGTGCTTCAGCTCGTCCAGCCGCCGCGCCTCGTTGTCGAGCCGCTCGACCAGGTGCTCGACGGTCCAGTGCTGGCGGGCGGAGAGTCGGGCGCCCGCGATCCGCAGCGCCAGGGGCAGGTTCCCGCACAGGTAGGCCAGTTGCGCGGCCGCGGCGGGCTCCTGGTCGATCCGTTCCCGTCCGGCGACGTGCGCCAGGAGTTCCAGCGAGTGCTCCTCGTCGAAGACGTCGACGTCGAGGTGGATAGCGCCCGGCAGCCCGGCCAGGCGGCTGCGGCTGGTGACCAGCACCGCCGAATGGGGGGTGCCGGGCAGCAACGGCAGCACCTGGCTCTCACCGGCCACGTTGTCCAGCACGATCAGCATCCGGCGGTCGGAGAGCAGGTCACGGTAGAGCTCGGCGCGCTCCTCCAGCACTTCGGGCATCGCGGTCCCGGGGACGCCGAGGGTCCGCAGGAAGCGTTCCAGCACCTGCATCGGGCCGACGCGCTGTGGGCTGCGGCCGTGCATGTCGGCGAACAACTGGCCGTCCGGATACCGCGCCGCGGCCCGGTGCGCCACGTGCACGGCCAGGGTGGTCTTGCCGATGCCCGGTTTACCGGCTGCCACCACGATCGGCACCGCGAACTGCGTCGGGCTCTCGGCGGCCATCAACAGCTGCTGCTCGATCACGTCGATCTGCTTGGACCGGCCGGTGAAGTCGGCGATGTCCGTGGGTAGCAGGCAGGGCACGGTGACCGGGACGACCGGTTCGGTGGGAGCGACGATCACCGGCGGAGTGATCGCGCCGAGGGCAAGGTCGTCCACCGGTGCGACGACCAGCGCCGGCGGGACCGGCACGGGCAGCAGCAGCGGCGGCGCTGGGGAGATCGGCGCTGGTGGGACGGCCGATGGCGGGGCGGGCGCGGGTGAGACCGGTGCGGCGAGTTCCTCGTCGGAGGTGAGGATGGCGTGTTCCAGTTGCTGAAGCCACTGGTTCGGTTCGAGGCCCAGCTCATCGATCATGGTGCGGCGGGCCTGCCGGTAGACGCCGAGAGCCTCGGCCTGACGGCCGGATCGGTACAGGGCGAGCATCAGCTGGCCACGGAGCCGTTCGCGCAGCGGGTGCTGTTCGACCAGGTCGGAGAGCTCGGGGATGAGATCGCGGTGCCGGCCGAGTTCGAGTTCGAGTTCGACGCAGTCCTCGTGGAGGTTGATCCGCCGTTCGTCGAGGCGGTTGGCCGCCGACTGGACCAGCCGGCTTTCCAGCCCGTAGAGGGCACGGCCACGCCACAGAGCAAGGGCGGCGCGAATGTGTCGGACCGCCTCGTCGAAGTTCTGGCTGGAACGGGCCCGGCGACCGCCCTCGACGAGACTGACGAACCGGTCGAGGTCCAGGTCGCCATCGGTGACCCGGAGCAGATAGCCCTGGGACCGGGTGACGATGGTGTCCGGATGGTCGTGGGTGTTGAACAGGCGTCGGAGCGCCGAGACGCAGATCTGCACCTGGGCCCGCGAGGTGCTGGGCAGGTCGTCGCCGTAGATGGCCTCCATCAGGCGCCCCACCGGGACGACCCGGTTGGCCTCCAGCGCCAGGCTGGCGAACACGATCTGCTGCCGGTGTCCGCCCAGGTCCAACCGATTGCCGTCGATCAGAACCTCAAGCGGCCCCAGAACCCGTACCTCCACGAGCACCTCCCCCGCGGTGACGCGACGTCGGAGTCGCTCGGCGCCGTACTTTCGGTCGGCTGGCGATCCAGCCCTGCAACCGTAGCGAGCCCGGCCTGGAGATAGAGACATCTAGATACACGACTCACCCCCCGTGTTCGCCTAGAGACTACGAGCAGTCACCACGGGTCGAAAATATGAGAGCCGGTTAGCTGACCGAAGGTCCCAGCCAAACTCGACCTTTCGGCCAGGCAGGTCATCGAAATGCCATGTGTCAGTTACCGCCCGGCAACGTCCCCGATTCCATCAGCGACAGTAAAGTTGTCTTTTGCACCTTGCCGAGGGCGTTACGCGGTAACGATTCCACCAGGTGGACACGGCGCGGCCTTTTGTGCCGGGCCAGCCGCTTTTCCACATAGGTCACCAGCGTACGAGCTGCCAGTGACTGCTCGCCGACGATGAACGCCACCACCTCCTGGCCCAGGTCGTCGTGCGGGGCGCCGACCACCGCCACCTCGCGCACCTGCGGATGGGTGAGCAGGCAGTCCTCGATCTCACCGGCACCGATCCGATACCCGCCACTCTTGATGATGTCGGCGCTGGCCCGCCCGACGATGCGGTATTCCCCCGCCTCGCTGACCGTCGCCACGTCGCCCGTGCGGAACCAGCCGTC
This sequence comes from Micromonospora sp. C81, assembly GCF_018070425.1. Lineage (NCBI taxonomy): Bacteria > Bacillati > Actinomycetota > Actinomycetes > Micromonosporales > Micromonosporaceae > Micromonospora > Micromonospora sp. C81. The sequence continues at coordinate 151,864 of NZ_JAGPXS010000006.1, read as the reverse complement.
GGCGGTGAACGTCTCGGCGGTCTTGTCGGGCAGGTGCAGGTAGCCGTCGAAAAGCGTCTCGCCACGGATCTGCAACGCCCCGAAGGTCTGCCCGTCGGCCGGCACCGGCGCACCCGCGTCGTCCACGAGCCGGGCCTGCACCCCGCGTACCGGACGGCCGACCGACCCGACTCGACGAGGGCCGTCGGCGCGCGTACTGAGCGTTATCAGGGTTTCGGTCATGCCGTACCGCTCGACGGGCCGGTGCCCGGTCAGCCCCTCCAGCTTGGCGAAGACCGGCGCGGGTAGTGGCGCGCTGCCGGAGACCAGCAGCCGGGCCGCGGACAGCGCACGGGCGGCCGTCGGCTCGGCACAGATCCGGCTCCACACCGTGGGCACCCCGAAGTACAGCGAACCGCCGGCGGCCGCGTACCGGCCCGGGGTCGGCCGCCGCGTGTGCACCAGCGGCGAACCGACGCGCAGCGGCCCCAGCAGACCCAGGATGAGACCGTGTACGTGATAGAGCGGCAGACCCTGCACGAGGACGTCCTCGTCGGTCCAGTCCCAGGCGTGCGCGACCGCGTCGATACCGGCCCGGATCGCCGCGTGACTCAACAGCACGCCCTTCGGCGGGCCGGTGGTGCCACTGGTGTAGAGGATCAACCCGGTCGTGGACGGGGCGGGGCCGCTCGTCGGCACCTCGCCACGCCGGCCCGGGTCGACCGGCACCACGGGTATCGGACAGTCCGCCAGCACCGGCGCGTCCGGTTCACCGGCCAGCAGCAGCTGGGCCCCCGAGTCGGTGAGCACGTGGGCGAGTTCGGCGGCGCCGGTGTCCGGCGGCACCGGAACCACCGCCACCCCGGACAACAGGCCACCGACGATGGCGGCGACCGTTGCCACGCTCGGGGTGGCGAGCACCGCCACCGTCCCGGCTCCGGCGATGTCGGCGGCCACCGCGCCCGCAGCGGCCCGCAACGCCTCCCGGGAGATGGCGTCGCCGTCGACGCGTACGGCGTCCGCACGATCGGGCACGTCTCCGGACAACGACGGCAACAGCATGGCCAGCCCCCTCGCGGCCGCACAAACGCAACCGAAGCTGAATCTACGGACCCGGCCGGCGTCGGCCCACCCCTAACTCCTGACACGGCGGATCCCCGTCGTCGGCCCACCAGTCATCCGGTACAGCCGTTGCGCCTCTGCCGCCGCCCTCGGACGGATGCGCTATGCCGATGGCGGCGGATCCGCTGGTCTGGCCTTCTGCGGATAGAACGTCTCGTGGCGGGCCAGCATCGCGACGAATTCGCGGATCTTCCGCTCCCGCGTCTCAGCCCGCTTGACGCCGTTGACGCGGTGGATGAGAGCGAATCGATTGGCCTTGGTGAGGACGTCGAGCATGGCCTGGGCAGCGGGGTCGGCGGCGATCGCGGCGAGAAGGTCGGCCGGCACCTCGGCCTCCGAGGGAGGAGCGTAGGCGGCCGCCCACCTCCCGTCCGCCTTCGCGGCGTCCACCGCTGCGCGGCCCGGAGGCAGCATCCGACCCTGCTCCTCCAGCCGAGCCACGTTGGCGACGTTGCGCTGCGACCACGAGCTGCGGGGCCTGCGTGGGGTGAACCGGATCCAGGAGCTCTCCTGATCCCGCTTACGGGCCTGCCCGTCGATCCAGCCGAAGCACAGCCCCTCGTCAACCGCCTGTTGCCAGGTCAGCGTGGTGACGCTGCCGCCCTTCCTGGCCAGTGCGAGCCAGATGCCCGGTGACGTGGCGTGGTTGGCCAACAACCACGCACGCAGCCCGTCGCCGTCCGCGACGATCAACTCATCCAGTTCAGCTCCCGCCACGACAGCAGGCTAACCCGCCGCCGACCGCGTCCACACCGGGACACCCAGCGGTCCGGCGATCCGCGAACGTCGGGGTCGTGGGGGGCTAGCCGGGCCGGTCGGTGGCCGTGTCCTCGCCGTACTCGCCGCGGATGGGGAGGTAGTAGGCGGGCAGGAAGCCGGCGATGATGACGACGCCCGCGATCGGCACGAACGCGCCGACGAGGATGCCGGAGCCGATCCAGACCAACGCGAGCGCGAACCTGCGGCCGATGGCCCGGATGCCGAAGGGGCCGAGGTCGGGGTCCAGCAGTTTGGCGCGGCGGAGATGGGCCCAAATGACGTTGAACAGGGCCGCCGCCGTCCACAGTGTGGCGCCGTAGACGACGACCGCGACGCGCAGACCCTGTTCCGCGCGCAACGCGTCGGCGAGCAACGACGTGGAGAACGGCAGGAAGGCGATGACCATCAACAGCAGGGTGTTGAGGAACAGGACCTCCCGGTCGACGTGCCGGACCCGGTCGAACATGACGTGGTGGTTGACCCACACCTGCCCGATGAGCAGGAAGCTCAGCGCGTATGCCAGGTACGACGGCCACAGCGCGCCGAGGCCCCGCAGGAGATGCCCGAAGTCCTGCGGGGGTTGGATCTCCAGCACGAGCAGCGTCACGGCGATGGCGAACACAGCGTCGCTGAAGGAGATCAACCGACCGGGTTGACGCACCAGACGAGGATTGTCGCTCTTGGACCGCACGCCCTGATTATGCGGTGACGAGGCTCCTGCCGGAGTGCTGATCGCCGGAGGGTTCGACACCGCCGCCGACCTCGCAGAGGCGATGCGGTGATCCGACGGCACCGCCCGGCCCGCGCAGACGTGAAGTCCAGAGGTCGACGACAGCAACTATCCGAGATCGTCGGAGGGCTGTTCCTTCGTCAGGTGGAGCAGCCACCCCTCACCGGTGCGAATCAGCGCGTACCGCCGACTGCCGGTGCGGCCGTGCAACGTGAACAGCATCCGACGGTCGGTGCGGTCGTGCTCCTCCCAGGTGCCGATGTCGGCGATCGACTTGTCGGCGTCCTCGTAGGTGAGGTGATCGAGGTGGTGGTCGGGCACGGCGATGGCGAGCCGGTTGTCGCGGGGGCTGTCCGGCAGGCCCCGCGGCACTGCCCAGGAGCGCAGCACACCGCCCTCCTCGAGCCGCAGGTCGAAGTGCGGCCGTGGTTTGCGGTGATCGTGCAGGACGAAGGCTGGCGCCACTCTTGCCATTGTCGCCGCTGGGCGGCTCCATCGCTTGCCAACGCGCATGTCGTACCCGGGTGCGAGGCTTCGGGTCATGGCGACTTTCGTTCTGATCCACGGCGGTGGGGGCAGCGCCTGGGACTGGCATCTCGTGGTCCCCGAGCTGACCAGCCGCGGCCACGACGTGGTGGTGCCGGAGCTGCCGATCGAGGACAGGTCGGCGGGGTTCGCCGAGTTCTGCGACACGGTCCTCAGCGCGATCGGCGACCGGCGCGATCTTGTGGTCGTCGGCCACTCGTATGGCGCGTTCACCGCGCCGCTGATCGCCGACCGTCTGCCGGTGCGGCTGATCGTCCTGCTCACACCGATGATCCCCCAGCCCGGTGAAAAGCCCGGGGACTGGTGGGGCAACACCGGTTATCGCGGCGCGGAAGGGCTGACCGAGGAGGAGCAGTTCTACAACGGGGTGCCGGCCGAGCTGATCGCGCAGGCTGCGGCGCACAACCGGGACCAGGTCAGCGCGGAGGGCAACGAGCCGTGGCCTCTGAACGCCTGGCCGGACGTGCCGACGAAGGTGCTCATCGCCCGCGAGGACCAGTTCTTTCCGGCGGACTTCCAGCGCCGGGTGGCCGCCGACCGATTCGGCGTCACCCCGGATGAGATCGACGGCTGCCACGCGGTGTCGTTCAGCCATCCGCAGCAGCTCGCCGACCGGTTGTCCGCGTACCTGCGCTGACGGTGCTGGCAGCCTTGTCTCACAGTCACCGGCGGGGCTGCTACATCGGCGACGCGCCAGTCGTCGGCCGGGTGCCACGGACCGCCCAGGCGCGGGCCGTGAGCCCGATCGACCCGTCGGGTCCGGGCGGCAGCCGGGCGGCGAGCAGATCCCGCAGGGCGGCCTGCTCGGGCTCCGCCAACGAGGCCAGGTACGCCGGGGCGGAGCCCTGCCCGCCGAGGAACGGTGTCCAGTAGTCGGCGAAGCTGGCGAAGACGGTCGGCACCTCGATCGCCCGTACCGAGATGTCCGTGAGCCCGCCGTCGCGCCACAGCGCCTCGAGCACATCCGGCCGGCACAGCGAGAAGCCGCGGCCGTCGTCCCGGGCAGCAGCGGCGGGGTCGAGCGCGCTGGCCGCGTCCCAGAAGTGCCGCATCATCTCCATTCCCTCGGCGTAGTCCCAGACGTACGCGGCCACCGCCCCACCGGGGTTGACCACGCGGGCGAAGTCCGCCACCGCCCGCGCCGGCTCGGGTACGAAGTTCAGCACCAGACCACTCACCACCACGTCGACGGCGTCGTCCGGCAGGGGCAGCACCCTGGCATCGCCGACCGCGAAGTCGGCCCTCGGGTCGGTGACCTGGGCGCGGGCCTGCGTCACGAACCCCTCGGAGGGGTCCACGCCGGTGATCTGGCGCGGTTGCGCGGTCGTCAGCACGGCCGAGGTCAGCACGCCGGTGCCGCTACCCACATCGAGCCAGCGCAGCCCGCGCGGCAGGTCGAGCCAGCGCAGGAATTCCACCGCGACGAGCCGGCTCCACCGACCCACGTAGGCCTCGTAGGCCGTACCGTCGGCCCAGACTGGGGATGCCATGGCGGCACCATACCTGCGGTCGGGAGGGCACGATGATTGATCTGGTGACCGTCGGGGCGATCGTCGGCGTCCTGCTCGTCGGTGTCGTGGTCCCGGTCCGCAAGCCGGTCGACGCTCGACGGGTGGTCCGGTGGTCGGCTCTGGTGATCACGGTGCTGGTGGCCGCCGCGCTGACTCCCTACACCGTGGACGATTCCGGGGCTGCGGCCAGCTACCTGCTCGGCGTGCCAGTGGTGGCCGCGACGCTGCCGGTGCTCGCGCAGCGGATCGGTCGGCTGACAGTGGTCGCCGACGTGGTGGCCGCGCTGATCATCACCGCGTGGGGGCTGCTGCTCGGGTTGGGCATCGGTGGCGCGTTCCTGCCGGTGGCGGTGCTCCTGGTGGCCAGCATCGTGGGGATCAGGGCACAGCGACCGTCCACGACCGCCTGAGGCAGTGGCCACTGCGCCGGAAATCTGGCAAACAACAGACCATGCATTGACGTTAATCACTGGCTTGTCGCATATGCTGCGTCGTACCCACGTTGACGGCCCGCGCGCGCCGTGCCGCCCCCGCGACCACGCCCGCCGTCGATCGCCGGGCTTCGCGCCCGCCGACGTCGACAGGAGTCTTCGATGAACTGGCGTCCCACCATCGCCGCGCTGGGCGGTCTGTGCCTCGCGCTCAGCACCGCACCCCTCACCAGCGGGGCCACCGCCGCTCCCCCGGACACTCTGCGTGCCGCTCATGTTAGCGCTCACTCCGCAGCCGGTGGCGCGCTCGCCAATCCGCCCGGCACGCCAGCAGGCGCATGCCCGGCGGGGACCGGATACGGCCCGCCGCTGCCGGCCAGTTCCGTGACAGCGCCCAGGATCCAGGGTGGATTCTCGTTCCTCGAAGGGCCGGTCTGGGTCGCCGACGGTGGCTACCTCCTGATGTCCGACATGGCCGCGGGCACCGGGCCGTACAACGTCCAGCCGTCCACGATCCGTCGGTTCACCCCGCCGGCGACCTTCGACACGTTCATCGCCAACGCGGGCAGCAACGGCCTGGCGCTCAGCGCCGACGCCCAGCAGGTCGTCGCGGCGACCCACGACCAGCGGAGCGTGTCCGCGTACCGGCTGAGCGACCGGACCCGCAGCACCGTCGCGGCGAACTACCAGGGCCGGGCGTTCAACTCGCCCAACGACGTCGCGGTCCGTTCGGATGGCGTCGTCTACTTCACCGACCCGAACTTCCAGCGCGGCAACCGCGCCGACCAGATGAGCGGGCGTACCAGCGTCTTCCGCGTCTCCGGCGGCCAGGTGTCACTGGTGGACGACCGGCTGCGCCAACCCAACGGCATCGCGCTCTCGCCGGACGGGACCGCACTGTACGTGGGTGCCTACTCCGAGAACAAGATCTACAAGTACGCCGTCCAGCCCGACGGCAGCACCGGCGCTCGCAGCGTCTTCGTGAACTACATCGGTGGTCCGGACGGCGCGACGATCGACTGCGCGGGCAACGTGTACTGGGCGTCGGGCTCGGACTCCCTGGTGCACGTCTACTCCCCCACGGGCACACAACTCGGCACGATCCGGGCTGGCACCTCCGGTACGACCAACGTGGCGTTCGGCGGCACCGACCGGCAGACCCTCTACGTCACCTCGGGCCCGCGGAACGACTCCGGCCTCTACAGCGTGCGACTCAACATTCCCGGCTACCCGTACTGAACGCAGGGGCGTACCCCGATCCTGGCGGTGACGGGCCGGCGGCAGCTAGCGTGGATCCCGGAGGTAGCCGATGGGCGCACCCCGACTCCGTCAGCCGACGCCAGCGGTACGCGGCGCCGGGCTTGAGCCCGGGCGTCTGCTGGCGGCCGTCGACGCCGCGGTGTCGTACTACCGCGCGCAGCTCGCGCACGCCGACGCGCCGCGCGCCTACCTCGCCGAGCGCGGCCTCGGCGTCCTCGTGCAGCGGGAGTGGCCGTGGCGGGTCGGGTACGCCCCACAGGGCTGGAGTGCGCTGACCACCCACCTGCGCGCCGCCGGCTTCACACCGGAGGAGTTGATCGGCGCCGGCCTGTCGACCCGCACCCGGACCGGCCCGGACCGCCTCATCGACGTGTTCCGCGACCGGGTCATGTTCCCGGTACGCGACCCGGCCGGGCACACAGTGGCATTCCTCGGCCGCGCCGGCCCACATGCCGGAGACGTACCGAAGTACCTCAACAACCCGCGGACAGCGATCTACAACAAGAGCCACCTGCTGTTCGGTCTCGCCGAGCAGCAGGACCGCATCACCGCCCGATGGACCCCGGTCCTCGTCGAAGGGCCCGCCGACGTCCTCGCGGTGTGGCTGTCCTACTCCCGGTCCGGCCGGACCGGAGCGGTGGCTTTCGCGCCCTGCGGCACCACCCTCAGTGACACCCAGGCCACCATCCTGCGGGAGCTGCCCGGTGCCGCGCGGGGCCTGGTCACGGCCTTCGACGCGGACCCGGCGGGCCGCGCGGCGGTGGACCGCGCGTGGCACCTGCTCCGACAGGCGCGCTGTCCCGGCCCGCTGCTGGCGGCCGAGTTCCGCGCCGGCGCCGACCCGGCAGACCTGCTGCGCGCCCCGCACGGCAGGGCCGCACTGCGGGCGACGCTGCGGCGACGGGCGCAGCCCATGCTCGACGCGGTGGTCGACCACCGCCTCACCCGGCTCGTCGAGCGACACCCCCGGTTGCTGGAGGATATCGACGGCAGGTGCGCCGCGGTACGCGCGCTGGTGCCACTGCTGTTCGAGGCGACCACCCCGCAGGAGGCGATTACTGTGGCTCGTCGCATCGTCGCCCACACCGGGGTCGGCGTGGACACCGTCGCGACCATCGCGATCGCGCACCTGGAAGGCTCACTACGCGACCTCTCCTGGCTGGGTGAGGACCGACCAACCGGGTAGGAGATCGGCGCGGTGAGCCGCGCACAGGCGATCCCAGCACCGGTCAGGGCAGTTGCCCCGGTCGGTCCACGATGGCGAGCCGGATGAACGCGGCAGTCGAGTACAGCGACTCCTTGCCGTTGCGCACCACCGACCCACGTCTGCCGAGGAAGACGTGGCTGTCCCGGTCGAAGATGAAGTCCTCGTGGCCACCGATCACGCCGGGCATCCGAATCGCCACCCCGTGCCGGCCGGCGGCGTCCACCACGTCGCCCGAGATGACGACCGCTCCGGGCTCCCGGGCCAGCAGCTCGTACAGCGCCGCCAGCGCTCGGGGCGGCACGTAACCGTCGAGCATCGACCGCGCGGTGGTGTACGCCATGCTCACGTCCCCGTAGACGGCCTCTTCGTCGGCACCCTCGGGAAGATGCAGGTCGACCGGGTGTTCCCGAAGGTGTCGAAGCAGCTCGTCCGGGTCGGTGGGCAGATCGTCGTGGTACGCGGGCGGCGGGAACGCGTCGAGCTCCTTGTCGGGATCGCCGGGATCGTCCATGCGGTGCACCCTCAGCTCGCTCCACCCGTTCGGGTCGGCCTCCGGTCGAAAACGTGTCTGCGCGTGGGCGACTCCCCCAGCCGACTCCCACCTCTGCACGCGAATGGTGATGTACGGGCCGCTGTCCGGCATCTCCCGCGTCGTCGCCAGGCGCTCCGTGAAGACGTACTGATCGGGTCGAGCGGTGAGCTCGGGCTGCTGCCGGGCGGCGTCGGCCGCCCTCCGGAAGATCTCCGCGGCGCTGGCAGTGGGCGGCGGCTTGTCGCCCACTCTCATCGTCTGGACCGCCAGCGCACCGGCGGTCAGTGCGACTGCCAGGCCGAACGCCCCGGCGAGGCGCCAACCGCGCAGGAACCAGGCACGACGTCCAGCGGGACGGGCCGCCGAGATCAGTTCGGCCCGCCGGGCGACGTGTGCGGTCAGGTCCGTGAGGAGCTGCTCCTCGAAACCGTGCGACGACTGATCGGTCTTGTTCATGACGCCATCTCCTTCCATCAGGCGAGGGTGGTGACTGGGCGGGCGAGCACAGCGCGGACGACGCGACGGGCACGATGCAGACGGACCCGGGCGGCGACCGGCGAGATCCCGAGGGCGGTCGCCGCGTCCGCGACGGTGAGGCCGTCCACGGCGACCAGTTCGACAAGCGTCCGGGTGTCCTCGGGCAACTCGCTCAGCGCGCGATGGGTACGGCGGGCCGCCGACTCGGCATCGATGCGCTCCTCGATGCGAGCGATGTCGTCGGGGCCCAGGTCCCGTCGTCCGGCCAGCCGGCCGGTCACCCGCAGCCGTTGGGCCGCCCGCCTTCGCTCGTCGCCGATGACATTGCGAGCCACCCCGTACAGCCAGCCGATCTGGCTGCCCCGGTCCGGCCGGTAACCCGCTGCCGACTCGATCACCGCGAGGAACACGTCGGCGGTCAGGTCGGCGGCGAGGTGCGGATCGTCGACCCGCCGTGCCACGAACCGGCCCACCGCCTCCACGTGCCGCCGGTAGAAGACCGCGAAGGCCACCGGGTCGACTCCGATGCCGGAGATGTCATCGTCCGCTGGGCTGGGGTCATTCACAGGCCGTCCTCTCGTAGCCGTTACACCCCTTATTCGTACGGCGGAGTGCGGGTGTTACCGGAGCCGGACGCGGTGCCGACGGCGGGTTGGCGGCAAACCCCCGCGAACCGGCCCCGGTTGCGAGCAGGATGAGATGGATTCGCCCAGCGACACGGTGAGCGGGGGTTCGACCGTGAACGACGGACTGATGACCAGGCGGAGCGCCCACGATGTCGGAGAGACAATCTCCGCGTTGCGGGCTGAGGCGCAACGGGTCGGTGCTGCGGTGGTGGCGGTGGTCGACCATGCGGCGGCCGCCCGAAAGGTCGGACTGAGCATGCCCGACACGCAGGTGATCATCTTTGGGAACCCGCAGGCGGGCACGCCGCTCATGCTGGCCCGTCCCGAGATCGCCATCGACCTGCCGATGCGGCTCATGGTGCGCGACGACGGGCAACCCGGCTCGCTGATCACCTGGCAGGACCCCGCGTACCTCGCCCAGCGCTACGGGCTCGGTGCGGACCAGCTCGCGCCCCTGAACGCCCCGGCCACTGTCGCTTCCGCGGTCGAGGGTCGCTGAGCCCGGCCCGGCCGCACCACGCGGAGTCCCCCTAGGGGCGAGCGACGGCGGCGGCCATCCGGCGTACCGCCTCGGTGATCAGCTCCGGCGCGGTGGCCAGATTCAACCGGACATGCCCGCTGCCGCCGGTGCCGAAGGCCAGACCGGAGTTGAGCGCCACCCGGCCCCGGTCGAGGAACACCGCGGCGGGGTCGTCGCCGAGACCCAGGGCACGGCAGTCGAGCCAGGCGAGATAGGTGGCCTGACCGGGCTGGTAACGGATGGCCGGCAGGTGCTCGGCGAGCAGCGCGGAGAGCAGACGACGGTTGTCGTCCAGGCCGGCCAGCAGGGCGTCGAGCCACTCGCCGCCGTCGGTGAAGGCGGCGGTGTGGGCGATCACGCCAAGGTGGCTGGTGCTGACGCTGGCCTCGAACGGAACCCGGGCGAGGTCACCGGCCGCCGCCGGGCCGGCGACCAGGAGACCGCCGCGCAGACCGGCCAGGTTCCACCCCTTGGAGGCGGACATCAGTGACATGCCGTTCTCCGCGCCGGGCACCGAGAGGTACGGCACGAAGCGCGCTCCCCCACCCACCACCGGCGCGTGGATCTCGTCGGCGACCACCCGCACCCCGTGCCGCTCGGCCAGACGGGCGACGGCGGTCAACTCGTCCACGGTGTGCAGGACGCCGGTCGGGTTGTGCGGGCTGCACAGCAGGTACGCGGCCGGCTGCCCACCGGCCCGAGCCTGCCGAAACGCCTCCTCCAGCGTGTCGAGGTCGATCCGCAGGTCCTGGCCGAGCGGCGCCTCGACGATCCGGCGGTCGGCGTGCGCCACGAACTCGTAGAACGGTGGGTAGACCGGGCAGTTGACCACCACCGCGTCCCCCGGCTCGGTGACCAGCCGCAGCACTTCGACGATGCCGTGCATGACGTCGGGCACCAGCGCGGTGCGTTCCACTGCCAGCCCGTCCCAACCCCACCGACGCCGGGCGAACTCCGCCAGCGCCTGCGGGTACGCCGTACCGGAGGTGTAGCCGGTGTCGCCGCGCGCGACGGCGTCGGTGATCGCCCGCGCGACCGGCTCGGCCAGCGGCACGTCCATCTCCGCCACCCAGAGCGGCAGCACGTCGTCGGGGTACTCCCGCCACTTGAGGCTCGTCCGTTGCCGGAGCTGGTCGAGCGTGAGCTGGCGAAGGGGGTTCACCGGGCTTCGGGCACCACTGAGCACACCAGTCATCGCTGAAGCCTATTCCGCTTCGTCTGGGCCCCGCCGACGTCGTTGGATGGGCCGGCGATGAAGGACCGTGACCGTCCCTGGTTGCCGCCGCCGTCGCAGGGGCCAGAGTTCGAGCAGGATTCCGTCGCCGCCGAATGAGAGCCTGACCGGAGCGGTTCACATCAACGGGGAGGGTCGATGACGAAGCGTGCGATCCGGGTGGCGCGGATGTTCGACGGCGAGCGACTCGTGGACGGCGGGGTGCTGGTCCTGCTGGACGGTGGGCGCATCGTCGACGTGCAGCGGGGCCGGGCCGAGGCGCCGGAGGGCTGGCCGGTGCGCGAGGAGCCGAACGGCACCGTGCTGCCCGGTCTGGTGGACGCTCACGTACACCTGTGCGCCGATGCCGGTCCCGACGCGCTCGGCCGGCTCGCCGAGCGTCCCGAGACGGACCTCGACGCGGTTGTCGAGGCGTCACTGCGCGCGCATCTGGCGGCTGGCGTCACGACCGTTCGGGACCTGGGCGACCGGCGCGGTGCCGTGCTCCGGTGGCGGGCCCGGGAGGTGCGCGACGACCTGCCCACGGTGGTGGCCTCGGGTGCCCCCGTCACCACCGTCGGCGGGCACTGCTGGTCGATGGGGGGCGAGGTGAGCGGCGTCGACGGGATCCGCGAGGCCGTACGCCTGAAGGCGGCAGCCGGGGCCGACCTGGTGAAGGTCATGGCCAGCGGCGGCGTGTTCACCCCCGGCACGGACACCACCCGGCCGCAGTTCACCGACCAGGAGCTGACCGCCGCGCTGACCCGGGCGCACGATCTGGACCTGCCGGTGACAGTGCACGCGCACGCGCTCAACGCCGTCGAGCAGGCGCTGCGCGTCGGTGTCGACGGCATCGAGCACTGCACGTGCGTGACCGCGGCCGGCGCCCACGTCCCCGACGAGGTCGCGGACCGCCTGGCCGCGTCCGGGGTGGCGGTCTGTGCCACGCTCGGCACCGACCCGGCCGTGGTCACGCCGCCGGAGGTGGTGGCGATGGCGGCGCGGGCCGGGCTCAGTGCGGCAACGCTGCGCGACGGCGCCGCCACCCTGCACCGGGCCGGGGTCCGCCTGGTGGCCGGTTCGGACGCGGGTCTCGGCCCCGCGAAGCCGCACGGGATCCTGCCAGAGACGCTGGTCGAGTACGTCGCCTGCGGCATTCCCGCCACCGCCGCCCTCACCGCGGCCACCTCGGTTGGTGCCGAGGTGTGTGGCCTGGGGCGGCGCAAGGGCCGCGTCCGCCCCGGGTTCGAGGCTGACCTGCTGGTCGTGGACGGCGACCCGACGAGCGACATCAGCGCACTGCGCCGCCCGCTCGCCGTCTACCGCGCCGGCAACCCGGTGAGGTGACGATGTCCGAGCAGCAGGCATCCACGCTGTAGAAGCCTCAGCTGGTCAATCCCGGCCGGCCTCGGGGTTTCGCCGGCTGTCGCTTCCGGGTAGCGGGTGGGTCATGAACCGCAATCTCGTGAAGGCTCTGCAGGTCGCGTGGGGGCTGCCGGAGTTCCGCAGCGGGCTGCGACACCTCATCGATCTCGACGAGGTGTCGGTGCTGCTGGCCACGCTGTCCGTCGCGGATCAGGATCGCGAGGTGGAGAGCAGCCTGTTGAGCCTGCTGCGGTCCAGCTTGGACACTGTCGAGATCCGGGAAGCGGTGTTGCTGCTGCTGGAGCGGGACGAGGTGCGCAGGCCGCTCGTCGCGGCGGTGGTGGAGCCGCTCGCGGACCGGCCGGGTCAGGCCGCTGCCATCGCCTCGGCGGCCGAGGATCCCGCGGTGCGACGTGAGGTGCGGGCGGTCCTCGACAGCGCCAAGGCGCGCGAGCTGATCTGGCAGGCGATCGACAACCAGGTCAGCGACAACCGGTTCGGCTTGATCCGTCGGGCGGCGGTGCTGTTCGTCAGACACCCGAGCGTCCGACGCCTCGCGTGGGCCGCGCACCGGCACGGCGTGTTGCGCGAGCTACGCCGCCGGCCGCTGCCCACGCCTGACATTGCCGAGGACGGCGGACGAGCGCGAGCGTGAGGGTTATCCGATGACGTCGAGGCCGGTCAGGTCGGCCGACAGCGCCCAGAGGCGGGCCGCCTCACTGTCGTCTGTGGGGCTGCCGTCGGTGCGCTGGCAGTCCAGGCAGTAGTCGCCGCCGTTCGCGTCGAGTTGAGGTGACGTGGCGGCCCAGACCTGGGTCGCCGCGCCTTGCTCGACGGTCTTGAACAGCCCCGGCGTCGGAGTTCCGTCCGCGTCGATCCAGCCGGCGGCGACCATCTCCTCGACCGCGAGGTGTCGTTGCAGGGGCGTGCGGACCCAGCCGGGGTTGACCGAGAAGGCGCGGACGCGCTGCCCTCTGCCGAGCAGGTCGAGGTGACGGGCGAACAGCACATTCGCGAGTTTGGACTGGGTGTACGCCTCCCACTTGTCGTAGCCGCGCTCGAACTGCACGTCATCCCACCGGATACGCCACGTCGGGTTGCGCCCGGAGGCGACCGAGACGACACGAGCCGTGCCGGCGGCGGTGAGCGCGGGCCACAGGAGGTTCACCAACGCGTAGTGGCCGAGGTGGTTGATCGCGAGGTGCGCTTCCCAGCCGTGTCCTGTCCGTGTCTCCGGGCAGGCCATGATCCCGGCGTTCGCGATCAGGATGTCGAGGGCGGAATGGCTGCGAAGGAACCGTTCGGCGAACGCGCGGACGGAGCCGAGGTCGGCAAGGTCGAGTTGATCGACCTCGACCCCGGGTACGCCGGCGAGCGCACGTTGCGCCGCGTCCGGCCGGAGGGCGGGGACGACGACCCGAGCCCCGGCTTGGGCGAACGCCCGGGTCGTGGCGAGTCCGAGGCCGGAGTAGCCACCCGTGACGACGGCGGTCCTGCCGGTCAGGTCGATGCCGGCGAGGACATCCGCGGTGGTGCTGTGGGCGCCGAACATGGTGTGGGTCGTGTGGCTTGTCATGTCGCGGACGCTAGGTGCTAGACCGAGGTCTAGGTCAATGGCTACGGTCGACGCCATGGCAGACGGGGACCTGAGTATCGGGCAGGTGGCGCAGCGCACCGGCTTGAGCGTGCACACTCTGCGGCTCTACGAGCGTGCGGGCCTGTTGGCCGGTGACGTGCGGCGGGACGGGTCCGGCAGGCGTGTCTACAGCGCCTGGGATGTCGAGTGGCTGGCGAACTGCGTGAAGTTCCGCGCTTCCGGCATGCCGCTCACGACGATCAGCCGCCTGGCCCAGCTCGTCCGCGAGGGCAGCGGCAACGAGGCCGAACGGCTCGATCTGCTCCGCGAACACCGGCGCCACATCACCGAGCAGTTGGCGCGGCTGAGCGACTGCCTCGAGCTCGTCGACGTCAAGGTGGCCAGCTACGAGCAGCACCTCACCGCCGGCGGCTCGGGAGATCCCTGGCAACAGCAGCACCCGGTGACGGTTGCGGACGGAAGACCCTCCGGTACGCCCCGGGCGTGACGCCGAGGAGTTGTCCGAACTGGAACCGGAAGTTGCTGGTCGTCGGAAAGCCGGTCTGGGCAGCGATCCGGTCGACGGTGTGGTCGGTGGTCTCCAGCAGGTCCTGCGCGTGGCGGATGCGCACCCCCGACACCCACTGCATGGGGCTCTGCCCGGTCTCGTCCTTGAATCGGCGGGTCAGCGTGCGCACGCTCATGCCGGCAGCGGCGGCGATGTCCGCGAGGGTCAGGTCACGGTACGCGTTCGCCTCGATCCACGAGAGCGCTCGTTGCAGCGTCGACGTCCGGTGCGTTGCCCGGTTCCGAACGATGTACTGCGCCTGCCCTCCGGGGCGGTGCAGCGGCGCGACGGCGAGGCGGGCGGCGTCCGCCGCGACGGCCACCCCGTAGTCGCGCTGGACGATGTGCAGGCACAGGTCGAGACCGGACGAGGCGCCAGCGGACGTCAGGATGCTTCCGTTGTCCGTGTAGAGCACATCCGGGTTCAGCCGGACAGCGGGATGCCTTCGTGCGAGTTCGTCAGCGGCGAGCCAGTGGGTCGTCGCGTCTCGGCCGTCGAGCAGGCCCGCTTCGGCCAGCGTGAACGCGCCGACACAGATCGAGGCGATTCGCGTCCCACGGTGGGCTCCGGCCCGCAGTGCCGCGAGAACAGCGGGCGGCGACGGTTGCAACGGGTCGTTCCTCCCTGGCACCACGACGAGGTCGGCCCGCTCGATCGCGTCCAGCCCCTCATCGACGGCCAGGCGCACCGGACCGGCCTGGACGGACGGTTCGTGACCGGCGACGACGACCCGGTATCCCGGGCGGCCGTCCGGTAGGCGCACGCGTCCGAAGGTTTCGATCGGGGTGGCCAGATCGAAGGCAATCACATCGGGGAGCGCAAGCACGACGACGGTGTACACCCCCGCAGGATAGGGCACTTCGCGATTGGCCAGATCCAGGAGCTATCTGTCTTGATAGCCATGGCAACGCGGTCCGGCGCGGCGCAAACATAGGAGGAAACGCTCACCGGAAGAGATCCTCAATGACACAGGTCCACGTCCAGATCGTGCTCTTCGACGGCTTCGATCCCCTTGATGTCATCGCCCCGTTCGAGGTGCTCACCGCCGGCAGTCAGTTCCTCGGTGGCGCGCTCGCCGTGGAGTTCGTCAGCGCGAGCGGTCCCGGCGTCGTACGAGCCGGCAACTCCCAGATCACCCTGACGGCCACCGCCAGGCTCGATCCGGACGTACCCGGCTACGTGGTCGTCCCGGGTGCGGTCGGCCCCGTCGGCGGGGACCCGGACGCCGGAGACGAGACGATCCCCGTACTCCTGGGTCGGTTCGCGCAGAGCGACGCGATGCCCCTCATCCGCCACGCGCTCGACAACCCGAAGATCACCGTCGCGGCCTTCTGCGGGGGATCACTCGCCCTCGCGATGGCCGGTCTCCTCGAAGGTCGCACCGCGACCACGCATGTGCTCGGCATCGACATGCTCGACGCCACCGGCGTGCACGCCGTCCGCGCGCGCGTGGTCGACGACGGCGGCCTGGTCAGCGGCGGCGGCGTGACGTCGGGTCTCGACGTAGCCCTCTACCTGCTCGAACGGGACTTCGGTTCGCAGGCCGCGCACGCGGTCGAGGAGCTGTTCGAGTACGAGCGTCGCGGCACCACCTGGAAGACCACAGGTCAACACGCGGCCTGACCTGCCCCGCCCCTCGAAGAAGGAAAGTCACCAAGCAGATGAACACCATTGTCGGCACCTGGCTGCTCCGCATGAAGACACCCGTCGGCACCATCGAGGCCGCCTACCACTTCGAGGAAGAGGATGGCGTGATCCACGGCAGCGCGACCGGCGCTGGCGAGACCACGCCCCTCACCGACATCGTGGTCCACGAGGACCCGACCGGGCAGCGCGTCACCTGGCGGCAGAGCATCACCAGACCGCTGCGCCTCAACCTGGCGTACGACGTCATCGTTCACGGCGACGCCCTCTCCGGCGAGTCCCGCGCCGGGCGGCTGCCGCGGACGCGCGTGAACGGTGAGCGGAGCGCGTGAGGGGGTTCCCATGGCGGTCCACGTGGTCACGGCAATCCTCGCCAGCGGCACCGGTCGCCATCGCCGCGAGCATGTTCCCGCGCTCCGCGCCCCCTGGGTCGGCGCCCGCCGGCGCCGCACGTGCGCCCGCGTCGCCGGACATCGGGCGGCGGGCTCTGTCGGACCGGCCCGCTAGCATCGCCGCGAACGCCATCGAGACGGAGGCTGTCATGACCCAGGGCGACACCACCACGTTCGTCGACAGGGACCTACGAGGCGCGCGGTTCAACAGGTCGACGTTGGCCGGCGCGGTCATGCGCGGCGTCGATGTCAGCGGGCTCGACATCGATGCGCCGTGGCTGGCGGACGGCACGCTGCTGATCAACGGTGTCGACGTGGTGCCGCTCGTCGAGGCCGAGCTCAACCGACGGTTTCCCGGCCGCGAGCTGAAGGATGCCGGCGATCCCGAGGGCCTGCGCGTGGCGTGGGCGGCACTCGAACGAGCCTGGTCGGCGGCCGTCGACCGGGTGGAGTCCATGCCGCAGAGCACCGCCGAGGCCTCGATCGGTGGCGAGTGGTCGTTCGCGCAGACCCTGCGCCACCTCGCGTTCGCCACGGACGCATGGCTCGGCAAGGCGATCCTGCGCCTGCCGCAACCCTTCCATCCGCTCGGGCAGCCATACACCGAGTACGAGACGGATGGATTCGACATGTCGGTCTTTGCCACGCGGCATCCGAGCTTCGCCGAGGTGCTCGACCTGCGTGCCGAGCGGCAGGCCATGGTGCGCGGCTTCCTCGCGACCGTCACACCGGGGCTGCTCGCCGAGCCTCGGCCGACCCCGTGGTCACCCGCGCACGAGCGGCCGGTCCTGCACTGCCTCCACGTGATCTTCGACGAGGAGTGGGAGCACCTTCGCTACGCGACACGCGACCTCGACGCGCAGCAGTAGGACCGGCCGGGCTCAGTCGGTCGGCAGGAGCGGTCGCATGAAGGTCCGCTCGTACCGCACGACACAACCCGAGTCGTCGCGGATGCTGTCCGCCGCGACGAACTCCGGGTCATTACCGAACCGAGCACGGTACCGCTCGTAGGCTGCCAGGCTCTCGAAACTGAACAGCGCCTCCGCCTTGTCGCTGGCTCCCTCGGCGGGCAGGAAATAGCCGTGGTGCACGCCACCGTGCGCGGCCACCAGCCGCATCCACTCACGAGCGAAGCGCTCGAATGCCTCGATCTGCGCGGGGTCGATGGTGTAGTGCACGACGCAAGTGATCATCGCGCCACCATACGGGCCGGTGCTCGCGCATCGCAGCACGACCGCGGTCAGCGGCAGGAGCGTGCTGGAAGGTTCGAGAATGCCCGCTAGGCCGTGTCTCCTGGATCCTGGTCGGTGGGATCGAAGCTGCGGTTGAGCAGTTCCAGGCCGGTAACGGGCTGGAAGCCGACCTCGGTATAGAGCCTCAGAGCCGGGGCGTTGTCGGTCTCGGTCTGGAGTGACACACGACGCGCGCCAGCGGAACGCGCGTTGTGGATGGTGTGCTCCAGGAGGGCGTTCGCGATGCCGCTACGGCGATGGCGCGGGGCCACGTAGAGGTCGCGGATCGACCATGCGGTGCCCAGCGTGAGCGACGCCGGCATGATCATGGCCGTGATGAAGCCGCAGACGTCATCGGCTCGGATGGCGGCAGCGGCGGAGAGCCGGTGTTGCGCGAGCTGGTCGTGCAGCCAGGTGCGGGTGATCTCAGGGGATGACGGTTGGCCGTAGTGCACGCGATAGTCGTCAAACAGAGCAGCTACCTGATCGAAGGCCGGATGGGTGCAGCCGATGGGCACGATCGTCGTCGTCACGCCGTAAGTGTGGCCGACGGTCAAGCCGAGGTTGGTTACTGTCCCCCGTCTCGACAGCAGGTGCGGCACATCGCTGGGACGAGTGGTGACTAACCTCCCAGGCCATGGGTGAGGTACGCAGGGCGACGGTGGCAGATGCAGCGGAGCTGGTTCGCCTACGTGGGGTGTTCCTCGAGGATGGCGCCTCTCCCGAGCCGGCCACTGACGAATGGCGGCGAGTGGCGTTCGAGGTTCTTCAGATCCGGCTCGCCGCTCCGGACCCGACAATGGTTGCCTTCGTTGTCGACCGTGCTGACCGGTCCGGCGCATTGGCTGCGTGCGCGGTTGGTGCTGTCGACTGCCGGCTCGGCGGGCCAGACGATCCAACGAGCGAGAGCGGATACATCTTCAACGTGGTGACTGATCCGGACCAGCGGCGACGCGGCTACTCCCGACTGTGTGTGACGGCACTGCTCGACTGGTACCGCGACCGCGGAATCCGGACTGTGGACCTGCGCGCGTCCCCGAGTGGCGAACCGCTCTATCGCTCGCTTGGCTTCGGCCGCACCACCTATCCAGCTATGCGGCTTCGACTGCCCACGAACCAAGTGACGTTGGAGCACTAAGGGCTGGTTGGCGGGGCCACGACCAGCTCGGTATCCGGGTCGTGGTCAGTCCGCGAAGGGCCGGCCACGATCAGGGTGCCCGGTGTCCGGTCCACTTGAAGCTGGCACCGTCCACGGTTGTTGGCACCAGTGGTGGCGCCGTCCGGATTATGTTGGCACTGGTCTCCGGTCTCCGACATCTGGCGTCTGTCTCGCTGTAGCTGGTGACGGCCAGGGCGGTGTCAAACCTCGAAGGTGGGTGCTCGGTTCACCGAAGTTGGCTTGGAAACTGGTAGCGTGCGCGGCTTCCGAGACCTACGCGTCCGCACCAGTTCACGAGGAGGAGCCGAACGATGACGGATACCGGAACGCGGTTGGAAGGCGGCGGCACTTCTGGGTCACGGAGCAGGCGAGCGGACGACTGGTTGGCAGACATCCGGATCTCCTACGACACGGTCGCCGACAGTTACTCCGACTACACACGGGTGGCTTTGGCTGGGGAGCCCTATCTGCTCGCGGCCTTGGCGTTGTTCGCCGATCTGGTCCACGCCGCCGGCGGTGGCCCGGTGGCGGACGTGGGCTGCGGACCAGGCCATGTCACTGCCCACCTGCATAAGCTGGGCGTCGATGCCTTCGGCGTCGATTTGTCACCCGCGATGATCGACATCGCTCGGCGGGAGCACCCCGACCTGCGGTTCGAGGTGGGTTCGATGACGGACCTACAACTCGCTGACGCATCGATCACTGCCCTGCTCGCCTTCTGGTCGTTGATCCACATCCCCGACGACGAGATCCCGGCGGTTCTTAGCCACTTTCGGCGGGTGCTGCGTCCCGATGGACCTCTGTTGCTCGGCTTTCACGTCGGAGATGAGTCACGGCTGAAGACGGAAGGCTACGGCGGTCATCCGATGAAGGTCTACGTGCACCGCCGTCAGCCGGACCGGATGGCGACCTGGCTGCGCGATGCCGGATTCACGGTCAAGGCCCAGATGCTGCTCGGCCTCGACGAGAGCCTTCCAGGAGCGGTCCTCTTTGCACACCGCCGGCAAGAAGGTGCCAACTAAACCTGGACGGAAACGCTTCCGCCGTCCGCACCTAGTTGGCACCGCAACTGCTCACGCGCGACGATTAGTGCCACCTTCACGTGGACCGGACACCCGGGACCACGGGCGTTCCCGCAGCATGAACGGCAGTTCCTATCGGCATTTCTGCGTGGCCCGCATGTTTGCGTGTCACGCAAGAAGTGCTAGCGTGGTGGCATGACGGGGCTTCGGGAGCGCAAGAAGGCCGAGACGCGGGCGGCGCTCGGCTGGGCCGCCATCCACCTCGCCGTCGAGCGCGGCTACGACAACGTCCGCGTCGAGGACATCGCCGAGGCGGCCGGTGTCTCCCCGCGCACCTTCAACAACTACTTCTCCAGCAAGGCGGAGGCGATCGCCTCCCGCCACCTCGACCGCAGCCTGCGCACCGCCGCCGCGCTGCGCGAACGCCCCGCCGACGAGCCGCTCTGGGCGGCGCTCACCCAGGCAGCGCTGGAGCAGTTCACGCCCGGCCCCGAGGTCGAGGCGATGCCCTCCCCCGCACACGCCCAGTGGGTGGCCGGTGTGCGCACCATGCTCGCCGAGCCCGCGCTGCAGGGCGAGCGGCTGCGCGCCGTCGCGGTCGCCGAGGCCGAGCTTGCCGCCGCGGTCGCCGAGCGCACCGGCACCGACCTCGCCACCGACATGTATCCGAGGCTCGTCGCGGCCGCCGCCAGCGCCGCCGTCACCGTCGCCATGCAGCACTATCTCGACAGCACCGACCCGCCCACCCCGATCGAGCGCCTGATCACCGACGCCTTCGCCCAGGTCGCCGCCGGGCTCCCGCCGCCCCGCTGAAGCCCCGGCCCGCACTCACCGCACAACCTCATCCACGCCTTTCAGCCGCGTCGTACCTCCGCGGCGGGCCGGCCGCGTGCCGCGCCTGCCGTGGCGATGACGCACACCCCGAAGGGATCACCATCATGATCGATGTCCTCATCGTCGGAGCCGGCCCCAACGGCCTCATGCTCGCCTGCGAGCTGGCCCTCGCCGGCGTACACCCCGTCGTCCTCGAACGCCACGCCGCGCCCACCGGCGAGCCCCGCGCCAACGGCCTCGTCGGCCAGGTCGTCCGCCTGCTCGACCGGCGCGGGCTCTACGGGCGGCTCAGCGGCGAGAGCACCCCACCGTCGCCCCAGCCGGCCTTCGTCTTCGGCGCGTTCCCACTGGATCTCACGATGGTCGCGGAGAACCCGCACTACGTGCTCGGCGTGCCGCAAGCCCAGCTCGAGGCCGCCCTCGCCGATCGGGCCGTCGAGCTCGGAGTCGACCTGCGCCGCGGCCACGAGGTCGTCGACCTCCGCCAACGGCCCGACGCGGTCGAGGTCTGCCTTGCCGACGGTACGCAGCTCACCTCCCGCTTCCTCGTCGGTGCGGACGGGGGCCGCAGCGCGGTGCGCCGCCTCGCCGGCATCGGCTTTCCCGGCGCCACCTTCGACCGGTCCATCTCCCGTACCGCCACGGTGAGCGTCCCTGCGTCGTCCCTCGACCCCGAGACCGGTGGCCTTCGTGCGCCCGGTTACGGCGTCGTCCCACCGTTCCAACACACCCGCACCGCGCGCGGCCTGATCGCCTGGGCCCCGTTCCCCGGCCGTCCGGCGATCCTGAGCACGACGGAGTGGCCCGACGCGCCGACCAGCGACGATACCCCGATGGACCTGGCGGAGCTGCGCGCCAGCGTCGCCCGGGTGCTCGGCGTGGACATCCCCTTCGGCGCGCCAGAGGGCCCCGGACTGTTGCGGCGGCTGACCGGCGGCAACACCCGCATCGCCGACCGCTACCGCGCCGACCGGGTGCTGCTGGTCGGCGACGCCGCGCACGTGCACCCCGCGATCGGTGGCCCCGGCCTCAACCTGGGCCTCCAGGACGCCGTCAACCTGGGTTGGAAGCTTGCCGCCACGGTGCGCGGCTGGGCACCGCAGGGTCTGCTCGACACGTACGAGACCGAGCGCCGCCCCGTCGCCGAACGGGTCGTCATGTCCACCCAGGCACAGTCGGCGCTCATCGGCCCCGGCGACGAGATCACCGGCCTTCGGCAACTCTTCGCCGAGCTGCTGCGCAAGCCGGAGGTGACAGGGCACATCGCGGCGCTGATGTCCGGCGCGGACATCCACTATCCCGCCGATCCGGCCGACCCGTTGGCGGGCCGCTTCGCCCCCGACGTGGTCGTGCACAGCGAGCACGGCGCGCTACGCCTCGCCGAGCTGACCCGCGCCGCCCGGCCGCTGCTGTTGGACTCCACGGGTGCCTACGCCGGAGTCGCCGCGCCGTGGCGAGACCGGGTCGACGTGGTCACCGGCGCGCTGGAGGGCACGACCGCGACCGCGTTGCTGGTACGCCCCGACTGCTTCGTCGCCTGGTCCGCCGGAAACGCCGACACCCTGCGCGCCTCGCTCGCCCACCACTTCGGCCTTCCACTGTGAGCGACAGAGCCGTCCGCCTCACCGAACCTGGTCGGCTGATCTCCTCGGACCGCTTCCCGCTGATCGGCGGCTGTACGAAACAGTTGTCCCCACCAGCAACACCGCGCCGGTGAAAAAGTAGGTGTTGATTCCGATGCCGGTCCAGAACTCGCCCGTGGAGATGTCTGCGGCCCCCATGAAGCCACCGCGACGGACGCCCGTGACCATCAGCAGATTCTCGGCCATCCCCGGAACACCCCGGATGACGAGCAGCACGCTGCCGCCCAACAGCGGCGCCAGCAGTAACCACCGAGGGAGATGTCGAGCCGGCGGGCGGACGGTGGCCAGGACGACGGCTGCCCCGATGGCCGACATCGAGATGAGCACAACGTTGAAGATCACGTAGGCCCTCATGTCCCAGGGGCCGTCACCGGTCGGATCGTCGCCGGGAAAGAACACCAGGATCACGTGCGACACCACAAAGAAGATCAACCATGCGAAGGCGCCGTACGCCCAGCGACGATCGGTGAGAGCGGGCATACCAGCACCATCGCCTCGGCAGCACCCTGACGCCTCCCTCCCTGGGTGGGTCTCACTCCCGCAGAGGAGCGAGGCGCGGGGGCGTCAACGCACGCATCGCGACGAACGGGATCACTCCTGCCGGAGATTCTGTTTTCGCTCGTCTGCGTCATGCGGTTGAGGCGGGCGCCTCTTCGGCGTCATGTTCGCGGAGCATGCTCAGCAGCCCGGGAAAGCGTTGTTCCACGTCGTCGTAGCGCAGCGTGACCAGCCGGCGAATGCCGTCGACGCGAGTGCGGATCAGTCCGGCATCGCGCAGAACCTTGATGTGGTGCGACAGCGTCGACTTGCCGATGGTGAAGCGGCTGCCCTTGAGGACGTCGCTGCCGCACGTCCAGTCCCCAGCGGCGTCGAGGGCACGCACCAGCGTGAGCCGCACCGGGTCGGCGAGCGCGCTGAGCACGACGTCGATCGTCACGGTTTCGATGGAAGGTTCGATCACCTCGGTCACGAGACGAAGCCTAGCCAGATGTTGCGGAAAGTACGACCCTCGTCGTACTGTTCGACGCAGCTCGAACAGTACGATGCAGATCGAACATAGGATGTGTCATGAAAGCGATCGTCTACCGCGACAACGGCGGCCCCGACGTGCTCCAACTCGTCGAGCGTCACCTGACCGCACCCGACGCCGGCGAAGTCCGAGTCCGGGTCGCCGTGTCCGGGGTCAACCCGACCGACTGGCAGGCCCGCTCCGGCATCGCCCACCGCAAGCTGTTCTCCGAGATCACCCCACACCTCGACGGCGCCGGCGTGATCGACGCCGTCGGTGACGGGGTTGATCCGGGCCGGGTCGGTCAGCGGGTTTGGCTGTTCATGGCCGCCGCCGGTCGGCCCACCGGCACCGCAGCCGAGTTCACCGTCGTACCCGCCGATCAGGCTGTGCCACTGCCCGACGGGGTCAGTTTCGACGTCGGCGCCTCACTCGGCGTCCCCGCGCTGACCGCACACCGTGCCCTCACCGTCGCCGAGGACGGACCACGCC
This sequence comes from Micromonospora sp. C81, assembly GCF_018070425.1. Lineage (NCBI taxonomy): Bacteria > Bacillati > Actinomycetota > Actinomycetes > Micromonosporales > Micromonosporaceae > Micromonospora > Micromonospora sp. C81. The sequence goes on along the minus strand of NZ_JAGPXS010000006.1, from coordinate 128,015 downwards.
GCCTGCACCCCGGTGCACTCGATGGCAAGGTGGTGCTCGCCGCCGGCGGAGCCGGCGCGGTCGGGCACGCGGTGATCCAACTCGCCCGATGGGCAGGCGCCACCGTGATCGGCACGGTCAGCGGCCCGGAGAAGGCGAAGCTGGCCGCTGCGGCTGGAGCCCACCACACGATCAACTATCGCGAGGGTGACCCGGCCGCCGCCATCCGCGCGATCGCCCCCGACGGCGTCGACATCGTCGCCGAGGTGGCGCTCGGCGCTAACCTCACCCTGGACCTGGCCGTGCTGCGTGCCCGCGGCACGATCGCGACGTACGCCAACGAGGGCGGACGGGCGGTCGAGCTGAACGTGGGCAAGAACATGGTGTTGAACACCCGCCTGCAGTTCCTGGTGCTCTACACGGCTGGCCCGCAGGCGCGCGCCGCAGCCGTCGAGGACGTCGTCGCCGCGATCCGTGACGGCGCCCTGCCGGTTGGCGAGGAGCACGGCCTGCCACTGCTCCGCTTCCCACTGCACCGCACCGCCGACGCTCACCGAGCCGTGGAGGCCGGCGTGGTTGGCAAGGTACTGGTGGACGTCACGCCCTGACGTTCGACCAGCTACCGCATCTCCGGCTCGCATCGGGCGCGGATCGGCTCATCGGCAGATCCGCGTACCGGCCACTCGTCGTGCCCACTTCTCGGATCACGTGCTTTGATCAAGACGTCGATACGAGGGGGCCTGGTGGGGCGCAGAGCGATCATCTTTCACGGGACCGGCGGCAACCCGGACGTGTGCTGGTATCCCTGGCTGGCGGAGCGACTCCGGGCCCGGGGCTACACCGTCGAGGTGCCGCACCACCCGGGCATCAACGTCGAGCCGATCGCGACGTTCCTGCCGAAGGTGCTCGACGGGCACAGCTTCGACGAGGACACGGTCCTGGTGGGCCACTCGGGGGGCGCGGCCCTGCTGCTGGCGCTCCTGGAGCATGTCGATGTGACAGTCGCCCAGGCGATCCTGGTCGCGGGCTACTGCACCCGCCCCAACACTGAGGAAGAGCCGGTCCTCCAGCAGAGCTACGACTGGGCCGCGATCCGGTCGCACGTGCGGGACATCTACTTCATCAACTCACGCAAGGATCCGTACGGCTGCGACGACCGACAGGGGCGCGCCATGTTCGAGCGGCTCGGCGGCACCCAGATCGTGCGCGACGATGGGCACTTCGGCGACTACAACCAGCCCTACGACCGGTTCGAACTTGTCGACCGACTCATCCCCTGACGCCGCCGGCGCGACCCGGGGTGCGCTGCCCGGCATGGAAGACTGGCCGGGTGCCCTGGGAAGCCGCGATTCCGCCCCGCCCGCCGTCGCATCCCGTCGCCCTCATTCCGGTCGACCGTTCACATCGGGCGGTGCTCGGCAATCTGGGTCAGTTGTACCGTCATGATCTGTCAGAGGCTTACGGTCACCTCCCGAACGACGACGGCACGTTCAACGACCGGCCGCTGGACCGGTTCCTCGCCGGTGTCGACCCGCAGCGCCGCGCGTGGTTGATCGCTGCGGCCGGCCGGACAGCGGGCTTTGCGATGACGACCCCAACTGAGGACGGCGGCACGTCCATCACGAGTTTCTTCATCGTCCGCGCGCTGCGTCGCACAGGCGTCGGTCGCGCCGCTGCCGTTCGAATCATCGCCCTGTTCCCGGGGCGGTGGAGCATCGGCTTCCAGCGCTACAACCCCGGCGTCGAAGCGTTCTGGTCGCAGGTAGCGACCCAGGTCGTCGGGGACACGTGGAAGACCCACGACGGTCCCACTCCCGAAAGCCGGCCTCCCGACACCTTCCTCACCTTCTCCACCTCCGGATGAACCAGAGGCGGTAGCGGTCGCAGCGTGACGCCTGAAGAGACCGCGCCGCCTGCTGAGCACCGGGCACGGATCAACCTGAGGCACTCCTGCGCAGGTACGTGTCGGCCAACTGGCGAAGCCGTGCCCTGTCGAAGCTGTGCCCGTGGCCGGGATGGACGACGGACACGTCGAGGTCGGCGAGCATCTGCATGCTTCGCCGGTAGGCAGCCACGTCCGAGTTCGGCAGATCGTCGATCAAGGCACCGTCGTAGATGATGTCGCCGGAATACAGGGTCCCGGTGCGCTCCTCCAGCAGGGCGATGCTGCCCGGTGTGTGACCGGGAAGGTGCAGCACGGTCAGCACCCGCCCGCCCAGGTCGATCCGGTCGCCGTCGTCGACCATCCGGTTCAGGGCCATGGGTGCGATGCGGTAGCTGGCCGGGTCGTAGCCGGGACTGGGCAGGGCGTCGAGCATGAGCTCCGGGACGGGCTCTCCCGCCGGGTCGATCCCGAGTTTGTCGTAGAGCTCCGCGCCGTACAGGCTCGCCGGTACGCCCGCCACGAGGACCTCGGCCTCGGCGGGGTGGGCGGCCCGGTCGGCGAACTCGGCTGCTCCACCGACATGATCCAGGTGCGCGTGGGTGAGCAGGACCATCGGATCGCGGTGGAACAGGCGCGGGATCGCCTCGCGCAGGGGGACGACACCGAGCCCGGCGTCGATCACCAGGTCTCGATCAGTGCCGCGCAGCCACCAGAAGTTCGCGGACAGCAGCTCGTTGACGTGCGGCTCCGAGATCCGGATGACGTCGTCACCCACCTCGGCCTGCGTATGCCAGTCCACCATGTCCGCCAGTGTGCCAGCGCGGCCCCCGAACCCCTGACGGCCGCGTAACACCCCAGGACCCTTTTTAGGGATCTTCCCAACGTCGATATCCAGTGATATCTATGTCACACCGAATCTCCCACCCCCACTGGAGCGCGACGTGCGGAAATCCCGTCTGGCAACCCTCACCCTGAGCCTGGCGACGGCCCTGGCCGCCACCCTCACCCTGGCAGCGCCCGCCGAGGCCGCTCCCAGCGACCATTACGTCGCCCTTGGCGACTCCTACTCTTCGGGGGTGGGTGCCGGCAGCTACACCGCCGAGAGTGGCTCCTGCCAGCGCAGCACCAACGCCTACCCTGCGTTGTACGCCACCAACGTGCGACCCGCGTCGTACCGTTCGGTTGCCTGCTCCGGTGCCACGACCGCCAGCGTGAACAACACGCAGCTCAGCGCGCTCAGCACCACCACGACCCTGGTCAGCGTCACGGTCGGCGGCAACGATGTCGGGTTCGCCAACATCATGACCACCTGCGTGCTCTACGGGACCAACGACTGCGTGGCCGCCGTGCAGACCGCCGAGGACAAGGCGCGGGCCGACCTCACCAACCTGCTGCGCACCGTCTACAACGGAATCCGCACCCGTGCGCCGTCGGCCCGGGTGGTGGTCGTCGGCTACCCGGTCTTCTACCAACTGGGCACGACGTGTGTCGGGCTCAGCGCCACCTCGCGAGCGAAGATCAACGAAGGTATCAACCTGGTGAACGACCTCACCCGCAGCGCCGCCCAGGCCGCCGGCTTCACCTTCGCCGACGTCCGGTCGCAGTTCGTCGGGCACCAACTGTGCAGCTACGGCGACAAGTGGTTGCACGCCCTGAACTTCGTCAACCTCGGCATCTCCTACCACCCGACCGCGGCCGGCCAGTCCAGCGGCTACTACCCGGTCTTCCGCTCCGTCGCCGGCTGACGTCGGTGGCACGCGGGGCGATACCCATCGCCCCGCGTGCCCCGTCGAACTCGGTCGGCCCCGTACAGGATCAGCACTCGGGCCTACGGGCCGAGGAGATGGTCACGCGAGGAAGCCGTGCAGCGCCGCCGTGAGGTCGTCGGGGTTCTCCTCGGCGACGTGATGCCCGGACTCGATCGGGTGACCGCGCAGATCGTCGGCCCAGGGCCGCCAGACAGCGAGCGGATCACCGTACAGGTCCTCCATGTCGTCACGGGTCGACCAGAGAAACAGCGTCGGACAGCGGACTGTGCGACCGGCACGCCGGTCGGCTTCCTCGTGCTCCCGATCGACACCCAGGCCGGCGCGGTAGTCCTCCAGCATCGCCCGGACCGTGGCCGGGTCGTGGATGGCCTCCCGGAACTCCTCGTAATTCTCGGCCCCCATGCTCTGCGGCTGGGCCTTGTTGCCGTACCAGGCATCGGGGTCGACGGCGATGGCCCGCTCCGGCTTGTCGGGCTGCGCGAAGAAGAACCAGTGGTACCAGTCGTGGGCAAATCGCGCGTCGCACCTGGCGAGGGCCTCACTGATGGGCACGCCATCGAGAACCACGAGCCGGCTGACCACGTCCGGGTGGTCCAGTGCCAGGCGCAACGCCACGTAGCAACCACGGTCGTGGCCGACCGCGGCGAACGTCGGATGACCCAGGACGTCCATCAGACGGACCATGTCCCCCGCGACCGCCCGTTTGGACTGCTGCGAGTGGTCCGGGAGGAGCTTCGCCTTGCCGGACCTCCCGTAGCCGCGCATGTCAGGGCAGACGACGGTGAAGCCGCGGTCCACCAACCGCGGTGCCACCCGGTGCCACGTCGACCCGGTGCGCGGATGCCCGTGGATGAGGAGCACCGGGGGCCCCTGCCCGGCGTGCCGGACACGGAGTTCCACCTCCCCGACGTCGACCCTCTCGTCGGCGAAACCGTCAAACATGCGCGACGAGTATCCGAGCCGCCCGCCCCGCAAACCTGCGCCCACGTACCGTCTGGTCGCATCGACCCGGTCCCGGCCGCGAGGGCCGTCACCCGCGTCACCTTGGGAAAAGCTCAGCGTGTACGGACGTCGCGCCTGGCGCCTTCGGCGATGGCCCGGAGTTTGTCCGGGTTGGCGACGTTGTGGATGGCGATGATGCGGCCGCCGGCGTCGACCTCGACGGTGACGGTGGCGACCACACGACCCGGACCGCGGAACACCATGCCCAGCCCGCCATTGATCTCGACCAGCTCGGCGCTCATGTCGGCGGGCTCGACGCCCTGGTAGGTGACGGTGCCGATGGCCGCGAACCAGGCGGCCACCGTCTGTGCCCCCACCACCGGACGCATGGCCTGGCGGACCTTGCCGCCACCGTCGGTCCACAGTGTGACGTCCGGTGACAGCAGCTCCATGAGGGCGTTGATGTCACCGCCGGTCGCGGCGGCGAAGAACCGTCGGGTGACCTCGTGCTGCCGCGAGCGGTCCGCGACGAAGCGTGGCCGCCGGGCCCGAACGTGCTCGCGAGCGCGGTGCGCGGCCTGGCGCACCGCGGCCTCGGAACGGTCCACCGCCTCCGCGATCTCGGCGTGGCTGAGGTCGAAGACCTCCTTCAGTACGAACACCGCCCGCTCCAACGGACTCAGTGTTTCCAGCACAACCAGCATGGCCATCGAGACGGACTCGGCGGTCGTGACGGCGTCGGCGGTGTCCCCGGCGGTGAGGATCGGCTCCGGGAGCCACGGCCCGACGTACGTCTCGCGCTTGTGCCGGGTGGAGCGCAGCCGGTCCATCGCCAGGTTCGACACGATCCGCGTCAGATAGGCCCTGGGGTCGGCCACCTGCGCGCGGTCGGCGGCCGACCACTTGATCCAGGCGTCCTGCACCGCGTCCTCGGCGTCGGCCGCCGTGCCGAGAATGCGGTAGGCCACCGAGAACAGCAGGTTGCGATGCTCGTTGTAGACCCGTTGGTCGAGCTCCCGGAACGGATGGGTCACCGCGCGCCCCGGACCCGGGTGAAGCGGCCACCGCGGGGCCAGAACGCGCCCGCGGCGGGCATCCTCTTCATGCGGCCGTACGTCGGCCAGGGCGAAGCACTCACCGTCTCCTTGTACCAGGCCGCTCTGCGGCCGGTCAGATACATCCGTCGAGGACTGTCGTCGGGGTGGGTGAACTGGACGACCGCATCGTGCCGTCCCAGACTCACCGGCGTGTGGTAGTAGCCGAAGCGGAAAGGCTTCGCCTTCTTACCCTTGAGCGCGCGGACGATCGCCACCGCGGCGTGCACCCCGGTCGGCATGCCACCCTGGCAGGTGCCGTGCATGACGCCGTAACTCTGACGGATCGCGGCGGCGTCGCCCACCGCGTACACGTCGGGGTGCGACACCGACCGCAGCGCGGGGTCGGTGACGATCCGGCCGCGCTCCTCGACGGCCAGACCGGCTGCCGCAGCCAGCGGCGACACGCGCGTGCCACTCGTCCACACCACGACGTCGGCGGCCATGGTCTCCCCGCCGGCCAACTCGACCGAACCGGGCAGCACCTTCACCACCTCGACCCCGCTGCGCACCCGGACGCCCAGGCGCTCAAGCGCGGACCGCAGGTGCGCCCTGACTTTCGGGATCATGGTCGCGCCGGGTTCCTGCCGACCCAGGAGCACGACGTTCAGCTCCGGGTGCCGCTCGGCGATCTCCGCAGCCGACTCGACGCCGGTCAACCCACTGCCACCGACCACCACCGTGCCGCTGCCGAGCCGCGCCAGCCGGTCAGCCAGCAACTCGGCGTCCTGGACGCTGTTCAGCGTGTACGCGTAGTCCTCGACACCCGGCACCCCCGCCGTGTCGGCCACACTGCCCAACCCGTACACCAGCGTGTCGTAGTGCAGCACCCGGTCGTCGTCGAGCCGCACGGTCTTCGCATCCGCGTCCAGCGCCGTCACCCAGCCGCGCACGAACTGCGCGCCCGTACCCTCCAGCAGCTCCGGGATGCTCATCTCGGCGAGCCGCTGCCCGGTCGCCGTCATGTGCAGCCGCAGGCGCTCGGTGAACCGCTCCTGCGCGTTCACCAGGGTCACCCGCACACCGTCGCGGCGCCTGACCCGCGCCGCGAGCTGGATCGTCGCGGCCATCCCCGCGTACCCCGCCCCCAGAATCACCACCCGGTGCTCAGCCGCCGTCCCGACCTCGTGCTCTGTGCTCATCGTTCCGCCTCTTTCCTCGCGCCGACGACCACCAGACGCAAGCTGCCGACGTGTCCGTGACATGAGATCGACGTGACGCACGACATGGTCGACGTTCGCGCCCGCGTTCGGCGCCGGCGCCCCGCCCGGGTGTCGACGCGTTCGTCCGACAAATTCGCTATCCGGCGGCTGGAGCGCAGTGATACACAACCGAGGTGCAGAACACTGTGGAGTTCCCCGAGGTCCTGCGGTTGATCGACGACCGCTCGGCCGCGTTCCGCGCCGCGATCGCATCCGCCCCCGACCTTGACGTCCAGGTCCCGACCTGCCCGGACTGGACGCTGCGCGAACTGGCGCAGCACATCGGCGACGGCCGCCGCCGCCAGGCCGCCATCATCGCGGCGGGCCCGGGCGCTGAGCCCCCGGCGAGGACGGACCCGAAGGGCGCCCCGACCGCACCCCGCGACCGCGAAGCCCTGGACGCCTGGCTCGCCGAGTCGACCGAGCTCATGCTCGCCGCGATGCGCGAGGCCGGCCCGGACCGCGGCTGCTGGACCTGGTGGGGCCGCTCGCAGGCCCCGCAGACCAGCGGAGCCGTGGCCCGGCACCAGATCCAGGAGATGGCGGTCCACACCTACGACGCCCAGCTCACCCAGGGGGCCGCACAGCCGCTGCCGACGGACGTCGCGGTCGAGGGCGTCGACGAGTTCCTGACGACCGTCTCGGCGACGACCGTCCCCTGGCCCTTCAAGCCGGCGACCATCGACCTGCACGCGACCGAGGGCCGCTCCTGGCGCCTGACCCTCAACGCCGACGGCGTCCGCTGCGACGACCTCGCCGCCGACGCGGAGCCGGGCGACATGGCGATGCGAGGCACAGCGAGCGAGATGATCCTCTACTTCTACGAACGCCTCCCGCTCAACGGCTTGGAGACCAGCGGCGACACCGAGCCGATGGAGCAGCTCGCAGACTGGGACCCGACCGCGTAAACGCGCACGTGTGACGCCTCCGTCGGTTGTGCTGGGCTCCGCCCGTACCCTGCGAAGGTCAGGCTCTGATCGCCGGTGTGTGGCTGCCGTGCAGCGGCGCGGCAGCCACACGAGGCGTCACTTGTTGTGCTTCTCCTGGCACGGCACGCAGAAGCGCGCGTGCGGGAGAACCTCGAGCCGCTCGGCCGGGATGTTCTGGCCGCACTTCTGGCAGGCACCGTAGGTGCCTTCGCTGATCCGGCCCAGAGCACCGGTGATCTGCTCGATGTTGCGGCGGGTGGCCAGCAGCAGCGCAGCCTGGTTGTGCGCCTCGCTGGGGTCGCCGGTGTCCGCGTTGAGCTCGGTCAGTTCCCGCAGCCGAGCCGTTTGTGCGGCGAAGTCGTCCGCCAGGGACGCTCGCAGATCAGCCAGCCAGCTCTGATCAACAGCACGATGATCGACGCTCATGGTCTACCTCTCCAGGGAAAAAGAAAAAGGGCCGAAGCTCAAATGGCTTCGCCCTGCGGTCGTTCTGGGATGCAACGATTCCGCGGGAGGGTCTCGGCCGATTGGCGGCGGGCTCGACAGCTTGTGCGAGGGCGCGATGTGCAGCGCGCGGACAACCGGCACGCGCATCCCAACCGTCAGGCGTCGCTGCGTCGCTGCGCGAACAGCGCCAAGCGCTGCCAGCGCAGTGACGACAGACGAGCAGAAAGTCACCGACGGCATGCCTCCACCATAGGGGGACTCCTGCGCTAAAGCCAACGCCTGCGGAGGGCCCCCATGTTGGCCACGGCCTGCGACACGAAACGTCTCTTCACGGCTCAGACCGGACAATCACGGCTCCGAGCCACCGGCCTGGAAAACAGCGCCAGTCCGCTCACAGACAACTCGTCAGCCGGGGCATCAGCTGGGCGGAGAGGGACACTCCAGGACGGCGATCGAGTTTCCCGCGAACAGCCCCAGGTGCGGGTGCCCAGAGAAGATCTGAACTGCCTCGTCGTGCGAGTCCGCTTCCACGATGGTGTAGCCGGTCAGGGCGTCGGTGAAGTCCTCGACGGCCTGCTCATGCCACAGCGCGCGCCAGACCTAGACCAGTACGTCGGCGCGGCGGCTACCGTCGCACACGCCCACCACCGCCGCGCGAGGTTGCCCTCCTACAGCCCGCCGACTGATACGCGCGGGACCTGGGACGGCGATCAGCCGCTTCGGCGGTTACCGTACTGGCGCGGGCTCTGGACCGAGCCCCGGCCGCCGAGGTGCTGGCCCTTTCCGTGCGGTTGAGGCGAGACGGCCTTGCCCTTCGCGCGACGGGCAGCCCGATTCGAGGGAACGGCAGGCTGGTCGGTCTCGTCCGTGGTTGAGGTGTCGGCGTCCGCCGCGTGGGCGTCTTCGACGGGCTCAGGCTCCGGCATCGGTATCTCCCTGGGTTCTTGGGCAGTGCGGATCATCGACAGCCGACGGACGCGGGCTACTCGACGCCGGTGTGGGCACCCTGACGGTAGCGCAACGCCGGCACCCTCCGATCGACGGTCTCCAGCTTCACCACTCCCGCCAACCCGGCGGCTGACCGCCTCGTCGCCAGCACGGTCTCACGGCTGCACCAAGTGGATGCATTCGGACATCACGGAAATCGCGCTATCCGGCGGTCGCGGCGATGAACACCACCGCACCGACCACCACCAGCGCGGAGGCCAGGAAGGTCTGTCGGCGGGCCTGGCGCAACATCTCCCGGACCTGCCAGGCGTGCGCGGTGGTGAGCAGCCACCGCAGGTACGGGTCGGTCCGAACGATGTTGCGACGCGCGACGGCGAGGCCTTCTCGCAGTGCCGCCCGCTCCTCCGGCGGGGCCGTCGGCAGGCGGCCGGTGATCGCGGCAGCAATCCGGCGGTGCCGCAGCAGGCCGTCGATGTCGTCGGCGTACCCCCCGAAGTGGTACCAGGGCTCGGCCTGCAGCCGCTCGCGCAGCCCGCGCAGCTCCGGCCCGGTGAGTGACCCCGGGGTGGTCATCGGCGGGACGAGCACCTCGCTGGTTCGCCAGATCGCCCAGGCCACACCGAGCAGCGACACCAGCAGACCGCCGCCCGCCCACGTCGCGTGGACCCAGTCGGTGACCTTGCCGGCGGCGATGAGCGGGCCAGCGCCGAGCAGCAGCGCGCCCACCGCCCCGGCCGAGGAGATGATCCAGCGCGCCGCCGCCCGGCTGTCCGCGACCGAGTCCAACGGGGACGGGAGCGCGTCCAGCCCTCCGCCGCCCGTCGGCGGCTCCCCGATCATTGGTTGTTGTCGCGGCGGAAGACGACACCCAGCGGGCCGGTCTCGTCGTCGGGCAGATCGGTGTACGGCACCCAACGCTGGCCGTCGAAGAACTCCATCTCGCCGACATCGTTGATCCGCACGGCGTTGACCTGCGCGAGCTCCTCAGAATCGTCAGCCATGGATACAGTATCGGTCAGTCCGGCAATGCGCCCCGGCATCGGGTCGTCTACCGGCGACCGCGGGGAGCGTCTGTGATCCGGTTGACCGTCAGCGCGACCGACGTGGTCATGGCTGCGCGGGGTGAACGCTGGCGACACCCGGTGGGCCGGGCCGACCAACGCACCGCCGACCTGCTCTGGCGGCTACGCGGCGACCCCTCTGTGGAGCTGTCGTACGAGGTCGGCGCCGCGCTCGGCCACCGCTTCCTCGGCGCTCCCGGCGCGGCCCTACGCGCGGAGCTGGCCCGGCCCGGCCGGCACCGCCTCGGCATCGAGGTCACCGATCCGGCGCTGGCCGACCTGCCGTGGGAAACCCTGGTGCCGCCGGGCGAGGACCTGCCGCTGGCGCTGCGCCCCGACGTCGACGTGTGCCGGACCGGCCCCCGGGCAGCGGTGTCTGCGGCCCGGGTGGACGGCCCGCTGCGGATGCTGGCGGCGATCGCGAGCCCGGACGACTCCAACCAGCCGCTGCTCGACCACGAGCGGGAGCTAGGCCGGATCCTCGGCGCGGTGGAACCCGGGCACCGCCACGGAGTGCGGGTGCGAGTCCTGGAGTGGGGCAGCGCCGCCGCGATCCGCGCCGCTCTCGCCGAGGAGCCGTTCCACGTCCTGCACGTCTCCTGCCACGCGCGTCCCGGCGCACTGCTGCTGGAAACCCCCACCGGCGCGGAGGACCGGGTGGACGCCGCGCGGTTCCTGACCGAGGTGCTGCCGCCGGGCCGGACCGTACCGTTGATCGTGCTCGCCGGCTGCTCGACCGCCCGCCAGGGTCAGCGGGAGCTGCCCGGGCTGGCCGGCGCGTTGCTGGCCCGGGGCGCGCCGGCGGTCCTGGCGATGAACGGAACAGTCAGCGACGCGTACACCATCGAGTTCTGCGCCCGGCTCTACGAGCGGTTGGCCGCCCGGGGCGAGCCGGAACTCCTGGCGGAGGTCTCCGTCGTCCGCCGAGAGCTGGCGCCGACCTCCGCCGAGTGGTGGATGCCGACGCTGTTCCTGGCCGACCCCGCGCTGCGGTTGGCCGGCGGGCGGGTCGGCGGGGCCGTCGCCGCGCCGCCGGGCCAGTCGGTCGTCGGGGACGGCGTGGTACGCGCGCCGACGGACTTCGTGGGCCGGCGGGAGATCCTGCGCCGGCTGTCCCGGGGCAGGCTACGGGTCCTCGTGCACGGTATCGGCGGGATCGGCAAGACGAGCCTCGCCGCCGAACTCGCGCAGCGGTTTGCCGACGCGGGCGGCATCGTCGTGGCGATCAGCGGCGACGCCACTGTCGACGGGATCCTCGACGAGCTTCGCCGTCAGGTGGAGATCCGATGCGCCCGACCGGCGACCGCACCGGACGACCCGCTGCGACAACTCCTCGTCGCCCTCGCCGAGCCGGGCCAGGACTGGCGTCGACGGCTCGCGGCGAGTGGCACCGGCGGCACGCCGCTGCTACTCGTCCTCGACAACGCCGAGGACGCCCTGGACGCCGAGCACCAGCTGGCCGACGCGGACCTGGCCGCGTTCCTCGCCGACTGGGCGACCCGGCACGAGCTGGTCGTGACCAGCCGACACCCGTTCCCGGTCGCCGGCATCGAGCCCCACCACCTTGGTCCGCTCTCCTGGCAGGAAACCCGCAAGCTGCTCTGGCGGCTACCGGGCGTCGGCCGGCTGGCTCCGGCGGAACAGCAGCGGATGTGGCACCGGCTGGGCGGCCACCCGCGCGCGCTGGAATACCTCGACGGTCTGTTGCGCGACGGCAGCGCCCGAGCCGGCGAGGTGACCGGGCGACTGGCGGCAGTCGGCGGCAGCGACGACGCCAGGCCGACCGGCATCGGCGCGCCGCTGGCCGAGGCCGGCGCACTGGCCGCCGAGGACGTGCTGCTGCCCCGGCTGCTCGCCCACCTGGAGGCCGTCCCGGCGGCCCGCCGGTTGCTGCTCGGCGCGGCGGTGTACCGCACCCCGGTGGACCGGACCGGGCTCTCCTGGCAACTCGCCGACCCGGCGAACGGCGACGACCCGCCGCCGGAGTCGGCGGGGCTGGACGAAGCGGTCGAGACCCTGTCGCACCTGGGGCTGCTCGCCCCGCTGACCGGTGGTCACCTGGTGCACCGGTGGACGGCGACGAGCCTGCTGCGAATCGCCGGCCGCGACACGGTCACCGAGTCACACCGCCGGGCGGGCCGTTACTGGGGCTGGCGGGCCCGGACCGCCGCAGACCAGCGCGACTTCATCCGGCAGGTCGTCGAGGCGCGGTACCACCACCTGGCGGCGGGTGACACCGACAAGGCCATCACCTACTCCGAGCTGGCCTGCCAGGTGCTGCACGCGGCCGGGCACTGGGCCTGGGAGGAGAAGATCTGGCGGGAGCTCCTGCCGATGGCGCCGCCCGGCTCGGCGCTCGCGGCGAGCTTCCTCAAGGGACTGGGCGACGTGCACCTCAACCGGGGCGAGTACCCGCAGGCGACGGAGCGCTACCAGGCGGCGCTGGCCGTCTATCGGGACCTCGGCGACGACAGCGGGGTCGGCAAGCTCCTGCACCAGTTGGGCCTGGTCGCCGACAACCGGGGCGACCGGGCGACAGCGGACCGGCTGTACCAGGAGGCGTTGACGATCCTGAGTCGGCTCGGCGACCGCGGGGCTGTCTCCCGAACCCTGCACCAGCTCGCCGGCATCGCCCGGGGCAACGGCGACGTCGAGTTGGCCATGGCGCGTTACCTGGAAGAGTTGGCGATCGCCCAGGAACTCGACGACCTGGACGGGATCGCCGCGAGCCACCACCAGATCGGCATGCTCGCCTTCGAAGCCCGGGACCTCGTGAAGGCGGAGCAGTGCATCCAGGTGTCGATAACCACCTACGCGCGGATGGGCGTCCGGGTCGAGCAGGGCAGCGGGCTGGTGATGCTCGGGCGGATCGCCCTCGCCCGCTTCGCGTACGACATCGCCGAGTCCCGGGTCCGGGCCGCCCTGGAGATCTTCGAAGAGGTCGGCAGCAACGGCCGCATCGCGGAGTGCACCTTGCTGCTCGGTCACCTCTCCCGGGACCTCGGCGACCTCGAATTCGCCGAGAGCTGCTTCGCCCGCGCCCGGACGATCGTCGCGGCGCTCGGCGAGGACCCGCTGCTGCGCCGCTGCGACGAACTGCTCGGCCAGGTGCGGACGGTCCTCGGGCGGGCCGTCGAGGCGGTGCCGCACACCCTGAGCGTGATGGGCGGGAACGACGGGCCACCGCACCCGTCGGCCCTGGAGTGGCTGGCCGTGCAGCGCCTGGAACTGGGCGCGGCGGCCTTCGCCGACCTGCTGGCCCGGCACCTCGACCCGGCGCAGGCGGCCCACCGGGCCGAGCGGGTCGAGGCGTACCTTCGGTTCCGGTTTCCCGATGACCACCCGACCCCGCTCGGCAGCGGATACGTCCTGCTCGCCATCGCCGCCGCCCAGGCGGGCGAGTTCGGCACCGCCCGGATGTGCCTTCTCCGGGCATTGCCGATCTGCGCCGCCGCCGGCTACCGGGCGGGGATCGCCAAATGCCACGAGGACCTCGGCATGGTGGCACTGGAAACCCGCCAGCTGGCCGAGGCCCGGCCCCGCTACGAGCAGGCGCTGGAGGTCTACCGCGCGCTGCGCCATGAGCCCAACCAGGCCATTGTCCTGCACCAGCTCGGCCGGGTCTGCGAGGAGCAGGAGGACCTCGCCGGCGCGGACAGGTTCTACCGCCGCTCCATCGCGATCAAGGAACGGCTGGGAAACCAGTCGGGCGTCTCCAACAGCACCTTCCACCTCGGCCGGGTGGCCGGCCTGCGCGGCGACCAGGCCCTGGCCGAGCGGTGCTACCGGACCTGTCTGCGGATCGACCGCGAGCAGGGCAACTGGGAGGAGGTGGCGCTGGACCAGGTGGCGATCGGGCAGCTGCGGGTCAAGCAGGGCCACCCCGCGGAGGGCATCCCCCTGATCGTCGAGGCACTGGCCATCGACCGGCAGATCGGGTCGAGGAACGCGGCGCTCGACCTGAACGCGCTGCGTGAACTGCGGGCCGGGCTCGGTGACGAGGCATTCACGGCCATCCTCACCGACGCCTTCGGGCCAACCCAGGCCACCCAGGTGCTCGACCTGATCGCGGTGCTACCGACCACGGCCGAGCAGACCTGACCGTCGCGTCTCCAGCCCGATCGAACCCAGCCCTCAGGCGCGTACGCCAGAGCCTTCAGCCCAGGTCGACGATCTCCACCGCAGGGGCGAAGTGGTGGATTGTCGCCTCTAGGCTCAGACGGTGCAGCCGCCAGAAGGTCACCGTGTGCCTCGAAAGGTAGATTGATCCGCCAGCACTGCTGATCATGGGAGCGTCATGGCCGCAGACACGGACGAAGCGGGCGGCGGGAGTCGATTGCTCGGGCGCCTGTTCGCCATCGGCAGCCTCAGCGGGATTGCTCTGATCGCCATCATGGCACTCGTCGTACTCCTCTGCTGTGCCCCCTGTCTCTGGTATCGATCCCTTTCGCCAGATCTGCCTTTCAACTGACAGTGCCCGGGGGTCGCAGAGAATCAGCCGAGTTGGCCTGACCAGTCCACCGTCTCGAGAGCGGGGTGGCTCCTGACCGCCTCGATCAGGGACCTGGATCCGCTGATCCTGGTGCCCTGCAGGTCGTAGTCGGTCCAGATCAACCAGGACCGATCCGTGGGCCACAGATTCGTCGGTGAGAACGGGTAGGGCCCTCCGCGTTCTTCGAGCAGTCCGGGGACTGCTGACAACGGGCCGCGCCACACGTGGAGGTTGTCGAAGTCGTTGGCCGGCAAGGAGGCGTAGAAAGCGACGCAGTCAGTGCTCGGGCCGGCGGCCGAGTGTCGGCACAGGGCATCCAGCAAGGCATCCAGGCTCTCCTCGTCGAGGGAACCTTCGGGCGGCGGCTGGACGGCAACGGGCCAACTGTTATGGGGAAACCAGCGGTGGCATGGAGGGTAGCGTCGATCTGGTGCCTGCCCCCGCTCCCCGGTCAGATGCTGCGACCAGAGCACCCGCCGCCAGGGGTTCCCCGGTCGGACAACGAAGCCCAGGGGTATGCCGGTTTCTGTGGTTCCCTCGTCGAGGTTGATGTCTCCGACGATCAGCGGCGCGAGGTCGCCAGATTCGCGCCCGTGTCGATGCAGCTCGTCGTGGGTGCCCAGACCCGCGAAGCGCGGGTTCTCGTACATCGCATGGAGAATCCAGGTCGAGGATTCCCAACGAGCCGGGTGGTAGCCGGTTGCCGCCTCCCACTTGGGACGGTCTGCGAGCCAGGTCAACAGGGTGGCTGGAGCTTCTACGCGTTCCATGGACACGGTGCCATCGTTCCGCAGCAGCCAGGTCGACGTTGACCTTGGGGGGTACGGCGGGCCTCCGCCTTCAGAAGGTTGTCCGACGGCGGGCGCGAGCTCGGCTGGCGGTGATGCCGGCAATCCACGCGACCGGGTGGGCTGGGCGAGGTGCCGGCCGGGCTGTCGAGGCACCGCGGGGTACGCGACAGGGTGGCTGAACGCGAATCGCACCTAACTCGGCAATTCTCCCCCTAGATTCGATGCGCAGGACGCAGCCGACCCGGGGAGAGACGTGGACAGCTATCCGGCGATCGAGGATCACGGACTCATCGGCGACCTGCAGACCGCCGCGCTGGTGACGTGCGACGGGACGGTCGACTGGTTCTGCGCGCCGCGCTTCGACTCGCCGAGCGTCTTCGCCGGGCTGCTGGACAAGGAGAAGGGCGGCTACTTCCAGATCGCGCCGCACGACACGCGGTACGTGACCAAGCAGCTCTATCTGCCCGGCACGCCCATCCTGATCACCCGGTTCATCAGCGCCGACGGGGTGGCCGAGGTGATGGACTTCATGCCGGTCACCGGGGAGCGGGCCACCGACGCGCACCGCCTGGTCCGCATCGTCAACATGGTCCGGGGGAGCATGCGCTTCCGGGTGGAGTGCCGGCCGCGGTTCGACTACGCCCGCGAAGAGCACCAGCTGGAACGCCACCCCAATGGCTATGTCTTCCGCAGCCGGTCGATGACGATGACGTTCAACCCGGTCGACCCGGTGCGGCGGCTGCTCGCCGAACACGGCGACGTCCGCCTCGAGGGCGGCGACCTGATCGCGTACGGCACGCTCAACGAGGGTGACACCGGCGGCGTGGTCCTGGAGACGGCCGGCACCGAGCCGCGCATCTTCTCGCCGGAAGAGGTCCAGGGCATGTTCGAGTGGACCCAGGACTACTGGCGGCGCTGGCTTGAGCGCTCCAGCTACACCGGCCGCTGGCGAGAGATGGTCGAGCGCTCCGCCATCACGCTGAAACTCATGACGTACGCGCCGACCGGCGCGATGATCGCCGCCCCCACCGCCGCGCTACCCGAACTGGTCGGCGGAACCCGCAACTGGGACTACCGCTACACCTGGGTACGTGACACGTCGTTCTCGGTGCACGCGCTGCTCGGCCTCGGCTTCACCGAGGAGGTCAGCCGGTACATGAACTGGCTGGACGAGCGGATCCGCGAGGCCGGCGAGCACCAGGATCCCCTGAAGATCATGTACCGGGTGGACGGCTCCTCCGACCTGCACGAGGAGGTGCTGGACCATCTGGAGGGCTACCGGGGCTCGCGGCCGGTGCGGATCGGCAACGGCGCCGCCGACCAGATCCAGCTCGACATCCACGGCGAGGCGCTCTACGCCATGCACCTCGCCGACGAGCAGGGCATCCGCGTCTCGCACCAGGTGTGGAAGAGCACCGTCCGGCTCGTCGACTGGCTCTGCCACAATTGGGACCAGCCGGACGCCGGCATCTGGGAGAGCCGCCACCACCCCCGCAACTACACCTTCGGTCGGGTGATGTCCTGGGTCGCGCTGGACCGGGCCATCCGGTTGGCCACGCGCACCGGCCGCCCGGGGGACATGACCTGCTGGACGGAGCAACGCAACCGCATCTACGACCAGGTCATGGCCCGCGGATACAACCGGGAGCGCGGCACCTTCGTGCAGGCGTACGACGAGTCCGTGCTGGACGCGGCGCTGCTCGCCATGCCGTCAGTCGGTTTCGTCACGCCGAGCGACCCGCTGTGGCAGTCGACCCTGCACGCGATCGAGCGCGAACTGGTCTCCGACAGCCTGGTGCACCGGTACGACCCGGTCCACTCCCCCGACGGTCTCCCCGGCCACGAGGGCACCTTCAACATGTGCACCTTCTGGTACGTGGAGGCGTTGGCCCGTTCCGGCCGCCTGGACGACGCCCGACTCACGTTCGAGAAGATGTTCACTTTCAGCAACCACCTCGGCCTCTATGCCGAGGAGATCGCCGCGACCGGGGAGCAGATTGGCAACTATCCTCAGGCGTTCAGCCATCTTTCTTTGATCAACTCAGCGCTGACACTCAACGATCTGCTCGACGCCGAGGCCAACGCCCGGCGTCGCCGGTAGCACGGGCACGCTCCGGTCGGCCGTGCTACCCGACGCTGGGATGGGCTTGACGCGCACGGACCTGCTGCGCAGCACCGTCACGGTGCCGGCCGGCTGCGACCTGACGGTCCGCTTCTGGGTCCGGACCATCACCACGGAGACCGTGGCTGGTGGAAATGCAGCCGCAGATCAGATATTGCCGGAGCTGTCAATAAGAAAATCACGATTGGGTGAGGCCACAAGCGGCCCGGAACTGCAAGGCGTTGAGACTCCCATCTCGGTCGGCGGAGTTCCTGGCCGACGAGAGAAACGCTCCCTATGCTTGCCGGCGGAATGCACTGCGGCTCATCCGGGGCCGAGGGGAACACCCATACGAGGATTTGCGAATGCGCCGGAATTCTGCCCTGAACAACGGCACTGCTGATGCCAGCGGAGTAGCACCGGGCGGCGAACCGCCGTCCTCCACCCCGGAGGGCGTCGCCCGCCAATCTGCCATCGCCGAGGAACAGGCGTTCCTCGACATGGCCACGGCCCGGAGCGACAGGCTGACCGAGCACCTGGAGGTCGAGCTCTCGTCGGAGGCCCTGGACGCGTTGGAACATGCCCGGCAGCGCATGCTCCGCCAGCAGTACGAAGAGCTGCAGCGAGCTCGGGAGGGGCTGGTCTTCGGTCGCCTCGACGGCCTTGATGGCACGGTGCGACACGTGGGCCGTGTCGGTCTCCGCGACGACGTCGAGGACAGTGAGCCACTGCTGGTGGATTGGCGCGCTCCCGCAGCCCGGCCGTTCTACACCGCGACGGCCGTCGACCCCCAGGGTCAGGCACGACGGCGTCACGTACGCACGAACGGGTCGACCGTCGTCGGGGTGGACGACGAGCCGCTGGACGGGAGCATGACGGCCGAACTCGTCGGTGAGGGCGCCCTCCTGGCCGCCCTCGACCAGCGGCGCACCGGTGTCATGTCGACGGCGATCTCCACGCTGCAACGCGAACAGGACGACATCGTCCGGGCCAGGGCGACCGGCCCGCTGGTCGTTCAGGGCGGTCCCGGCACCGGCAAGACCGTGGTTGCGCTGCACCGCGTCGCCTACCTGCTGTTCACCTACCGAAAGATGGCCGAGCAGGCGGTCCTGGTCCTCGGCCCCTCGCCGCGTTTCCTCCAGTACATCGGCCAGGTGCTACCCGCCCTCGGAGAGACCGCCGTCGTCTCGGCGACCTGCGACACCCTGCTGGCCGACATCCGCGTGGGCCGCGACGAGAGCCGGCTTCTCGCCGAAATCAAGGGCCGCGCCCTCTGGCAGCCCGCGCTCGAGGGCTACGTCGCGTCGCTGCTCCCCCGACCCCGTGAGCTGAAGCTGCGCTGGGAGGGCGATTTCTACGTCATCGACGCCGCAACGGTGGCGCAGGCGCTCGCCTCGGCGGTGCAGGGACGCCCCTACCACCGGGCTCGCGCGGCGTTCGCCGAGCAGTTGCACCACCTCCTCGCCGACGCCGTCGCCGAGCAGCGCGAGACGTTGATGAACGAGATGGAGGAGGGCTTCGAGGACATCCTCGCCCGCGTCGACAAGGGGATGGAACATGACCACCGTCCCCTCCGGACGTCCACGGGCAGCGACGTCGACGGGCTGCTCTCCGAGGCAGAGATCGAACACCTGCACACCCGTATCGCCGAGAACGCCACCATCGCCCGGTTCGTCGAGGCATTGTGGCCCACCCTCGACGCCGAAACCCTGCTGGGTGACCTCCTGAGCGACCGCGCCCTGCTGGCCCGGATCGCCCCGCAACTGTCGCCGGAGGAGCTCACCGCCGTCGCGGCCGAGCCGGCCCCATGGGCATCGAGCGACATTCCCCTGCTCGACGCCCTCGCCGACCTGCTCGGCGACGTCGACGCCCCGCAACCACAGGGCGAGTTCGTCGCCGACCACGCTCGCCGGCAGCGCGGCTGGGTGTACGGCCACGTCGTCGTCGACGAGGCGCAGGAGCTGTCCGAGATGCAGTGGCAGATGGTCCTACGGCGCTGCCCCAGTCGCTCCATCACGGCCGTGGGCGACATCGACCAGGCCGAGGCAGCGCACCGGCACACCAGCTGGGCGCAGGCGGTGCAGGCTGCTTTCGGAGACCGCTGGACCGCCGCGGAACTGACCATCTGCTACCGGACCCCGCGTGAGGTCATGGACCTCACCGAACCGGTCCTGAAGAGGGCTGGCAGCCACAACACGCCACCACGAGCGGTGCGATCCTCCGGCATCGCCCCCTGGGAGCTCACGATCACCCCCGCCGAGCTTGCCGGCGCCGCCGCCCAGGCAGTGCGACAGCTCCAGCAACGATGGCAGGGCGGCATGGTCGGCGTCATCGCCCCCGCCGACCGCGTCGCCGAACTCCGGGCCGTGCTGAGTGATGTGCCAGTGCTCACCGCGACCCAGTCCAAGGGACTGGAATGGGACGCGACGCTCCTGATCGATCCCCAGGGCATCGCCGCCGAACCGCGCGGCTGGAACGGGCTCTACGTCGCGCTCACCCGATGCACCCAGGAACTAGGGCAGCTGATAATCACGCGGTAGTCGGCCTCTTCACAGACGAGGGTGTGGTCGCGCGCCTGGGCCTGCGGGTGGCGGGGTCAGTCGGTGGTGGACGTGTCTGGTCCAGTCGCGGCATACCGGGCGGCGATGGTGCGGACGGCCTCGTCGACCACTTGAGCGACGCGTTCGGCGCTCACCTCCCAGCCCGGCACGAGGAGTGTCGGCCAGAAGACGTAGTTGGAGATCATGCCCAGGAACTGGGTGGCTGCGAGCTCCACGTCCTCGACCCGCGCCGTTCCCGCCTCGTGCTCGGCCAGGAGGTAGCCGCGTACGGACTCGAAGTAGGGCATCTTCCCGTGCGAGAACTGCGCGTGGGCCAGTTCGGGGAATCGCGGCAGCTCGGCGATGACGATTCGGAACAGGTCGGTCATCCGGGGCTGGCTCAACAGCTCGGCGTAGCGGCGACCGATGGTCCTGAGCCCGTCGACGAGGTTGCCCGCCGGCGGAGGCTCCTCTTCGTCAGCTGTTGCCCAGGACTCGGTGACGATGGCGTCGAACAGGGCAGCCTTGCTCGGAAACTGCTTGAACAAGGTGGCCCGCGAAACGCCCGAGCGCTCTGCGATCTGCGCCAGCGACGTCCGGTCGTAGCCCAACTCGAGGAACAGTGCCGTCGCGGCCGTCACGATCAGCGCGCGTTTCTCCTGGGCTACACGCTGGTGATACGTCGTCACGACCCTGCTCATGGACCGAGCATACGAGGTGAGTGGCTTGACTCACCACTGCCGCCGACCTAGTGTCAGAGCAGTGGTGAGTCGCTCGACTCACCATCGACCGGCGCTCCCGGTCGGTCACCCCTGTACCGAAGGAACATCTGATGAACCGCTTCGAGAACCAGACCGTGCTCGTGACCGGTGGGACCGGCGGCCAGGGCTCCAGCCACGTACGCGCCTTTCACGCGGAGGGAGCGAACGTGGTGATCGGCGACATCGACGCCGAACGCGGCGCCGCTCTCGCCGACGAGCTCGGGACCCGTGCTCGCTTCACCCGCCTCGACGTCACCGACGAAAGCTCGTGGTCCGCCGCTGTGCAGGCCGCCGAAAGCACCTTCGGCGCCCTGAACGTGCTCGTCAACAACGCAGGCGTCCAGAACCCGCCGGCGCCGATCGAGAACACGGACCAGGCCACGTGGTCGCGCATCCTCGACATCAACCTCACAGGGACCTTCCTCGGCATCAAGGTCGCCGCCCCCGCTCTGCGCCGAGCGGCAGGGGGAACCATCGTCAACATCGCCTCGACGATGGGCCTGGGCGGCACGGCGCACTACGCGCCGTACGTCGCCAGCAAATGGGCCGTGCGTGGTCTCACACGAACGGCGGCGCTCGAGCTCGGCCGCGACCACATCCGTGTGAACACCATCCACCCCGGCGTGATCGCGACCCCCTTCATCCAGGAACCAGCAGCTGGCGCCACCATGGCAATCGCCGACTTCTACTCACCCGAGCCGTTCGCCATCCCCCGGCTTGGAGAACCGACCGACGTCACCCGGCTTCTCCTGTTCCTCACGTCATCGGACGCCTCGTTCATCACCGGTTCGGAGTACGTCATCGACGGTGGACTCCTCCTCGGCCCCGCCCTCCAGAACGAGACCGCATGAGCACTCCGGACACGACCGGATGGAACGACTCCGCAGGGGACGCGTCTCTGTCCCACCTGCCCGCTCCCATCCGGAGAGCCATTCAGATCACACCCGCCGCGGGCACCAGCGAACGGATCATCGACATCACGACGCTGGGGCGCCGCACCGGCCGACCACGCCGCATCGAGATCTTCTTCTACCGTGCTGCGGGCACCACCTACCTGTGTAGCGGCGCTGGCGGGGCCGCTACCGACTGGCATGCGAACCTTCTCGCCAATCCGACCTTCACTTTCCACCTCAAGCAGGGGATCCGCGCAGATCTGCCCGCACGGGCCACGCCGGTCACCGACCCAGCCGAACGTCAGGCCGTACTGGCGGAGATCGTCGCGGATCTCAATCAGCCCCACGACCCCGGGACCATCCGGCCGACTCGGCTCGAAGATTGGGCCGACAGTCGGCTGATGCGCATCAGCTTCCGCCAGCGGCCGTAATCACGGGATCCCCCGACAGATGACCTACTCCTGGCCGGGTTCAGACGACGACTGCGCCCTCGACCGTGAAGAGTCGTAAGAGATCCGAAAGGGTTCGCGGCCAGTTCGACGGTCGCGGCGGTCGTACGCTCCGGGAATGAGGGCATCGATCTTCCGGTCGCCGGTGGCGTTGGCTGGTCTCGCGACCGTTGTGGTCGTGGCGGTCCTGGCCGCCTACTGGTTCCAGCCGTGGAAGCTGTTCACCGACACGTACGTCGACGAAGCGCTTCCTCCCGCCGGGGTGACACCGGCCGCCACGACGCCGATGTCCACGCCCCCGTCCCCCACGGCATCGGCCACCGCCCCTGCGGTCAACGAGATCCTGGCCGCGGGCGAGTTCGTCACCCACGAGCACGAGACGACCGGCAGCGCCGAGATCGTCCGGCTCGCCAACGGGCGCCACCAGCTCGTCGTGAAGGACCTGAAGACGTCGAACGGGCCGGACCTGCGGGTGTGGCTGACCGACCAACCGGTCACCCGGGGCACGGCCGGCTGGCGGGTGTTCGACGACGGCGAATGGGTCGAGCTGGCAAAGCTCAAAGGCAACAAGGGCAACCAGGTGTACGAGCTACCAGCCTCGGTCGACCCGCGCGACTTCCGCAGCGTCTCCATCTGGTGCAAGCGGTTCGCGGTCTCCTTCGGCGCGGCCGACCTCACGAGCACCTGATCAGGCCGCAACCCGCCGGACATGGCATTGACATCTTTCACTGTGCAATCTAGCGTCGGAGCGAATCGATTCGACGTCGAGCCAGGTGCTGCGGCGCCGCTGACGATCGGTCATGTGGTGCTCGGGCGCGCGGTGTGGGCAACATCGATTCGATGACCGACTGGTCCCGCGTGGGCGGCGGGACCAGTGGCGGGGACCTGTGTCCATGAGCCGGCCGGGTGCCGCGGACCTCGTCCAACCATTTCGTGCCGAGTGGCAGGAGCCCCATCATGACAAAACGCAGACCCATTCTTGGTTTTCTTGCGACGGCGGCAGTCGTCGTGGCCGTGGGCGCGGCGGCGCTGGCCGGTGGCTTGAGCACCACTGCGTCCGCCGCGAACGTCGCAGCCGCCGCAGCGACCGCCGGGTGCGGCAAGGCGCCCACTTTGGCCAGCGGCCAACGGTCCATCCAGAGCGGCGGGCAGAACCGTAGTTTCATCCTGAGGATTCCTGACAACTACGACAGGAGCCACCCCTACCGGTTGATCTTCGGATTCCACTGGAACGGCGGCACCGCCAACGACGTCGACGGCGGTGGGTCGGACGGGGCGGCCTGGTCCTATTACGGGCTGCGGCAGCAGGCGAACAACAGCACCATTTTCGTCGCCCCCCAGGGCAACGGCAACGGCTGGGCCAACCCCGGGGGCCAGGACGTCACCTTCGTCGACGACATGATCAGGGTGATCGAGGCCGACCTCTGCGTCGACACCACGCAGCTCTTCGCGCTCGGCTTCAGCTACGGCGGAGGCATGAGCTATTCGCTGGCCTGTTCCCGGGCAGGTGTCTTCCGCGCTGTCGCCGTCTACTCCGGCGGGCAGCTCAGCGGGTGCGGCGGCGGCACCCAACCGATCGCGTACATGGGAATCCATGGCATCGGCGACCCGGTGCTCAACGTCTCCGCCGGACGGTCCCTGCGTGACACGTTCGTGCGGAACAACGGGTGCACCGCACAGAACCCGCCCGAGCCGAGGGCGGGCAGCCTGACCCACATCACCACCACATACTCCGGGTGCCGGTCCGGCTATCCGGTGGTGTGGGCCGCCTTCGACGGTGGGCACACCCCCGGCCCGGTGGACGGCGGCGGGGACAGCGGAGCCAGGACCTGGACCAAGGGCGAGGTGTGGAGTTTCTTCACCCAGTTCGGTAGCACCGACCCCACACCGGATCCGACCACCCCGCCACCGAACGCCACGTCTGCCCTGCGCAGCACGTCCTCCGGACGGTGCCTGGACGTCAACGGTGCCTCGCAGGCCAACGGCACGGCGGCGATCATCTGGGACTGCCACGGCCAGAGCAACCAGAGCTGGACCTCGACCGCCGCCGGCGAGCTGCGCGTCTTCGGCGGCAAGTGTCTCGACGTCAGCGGCGCCGGCACCGCGAACGGCAGCTCGGTGATCATCTGGGACTGCAACGGCCAGTCCAACCAGCGGTGGCGGCTCAACAGCGACGGCTCGATCACCGGAGTTGGTTCGGGCCGGTGCCTGGACACGGTCGGCAACGGGACGGCCAACGGCACGCGCATCCAGATCTGGGACTGCACCGGCGCTGCCAACCAACGATGGAGCCGGAGCTGAACCCGCCGCGCAACCCGGCACCGACCCAATGGATGTTCAGGCACGCACAAGGAGGCTCAGCTGTGCCATTTCGCAAACTCTCCGCCCCCTGGCTGGGGGCAGCCCTGGCCGTCATGGTCCTGATCGCCGTCGGAGCGTACGTCGTCACGACCGTCACACCAGCGGCCGCAGCCACGACTGCCGGGTGCGGCAAGGCGCCCGGACTGAACAGCGGCACCCACACCATCCAGAGCAGCGGGAAGAGCCGCAGCTTCATCCTTCGGCTGCCCGACAGCTACGACAACACCTATGCCCACCGGCTGGCCTTCGGGTTCCACTGGCTTGGCGGCACCGCCAACCAGGTTGCGTCGGGTGGAACCGACGGAGCCGCCTGGGCCTACTACGGCATGCTCTCCCAGGCGAACAACAGCACCATCTTCGTCGCCCCGCAGGGCCTCAACAACGGCTGGGGCAACTCCAACGGCGAGGACGTGACCTTCACCGACGACATGATCCGCGTCATCGAGAACGCTCTCTGCGTCGACACCACGCAACGTTTCTCGGTCGGGTTCAGCTACGGCGGCGCGATGAGCTACTCGTTGGCGTGTTCCCGACCGACAGTGTTCCGCGCGGTCGCGGCAATCGCGGCCCCGGGGGCGATCAGCGGATGCAGCGGCGGCACCCAGCCGGTGGCGTACCTGGGGATTCACGGCATCAACGACAACATCCCGAGCGGGCGGTCGCTGCGCGACAGGTTCGTCCGCAACAACGGTTGCGCCGCGCAGAACCCGCCCGAACCAGCGGCGGGCAGCCGGACCCACATCACCACCGCATACTCCTGCCAGGCCGGATACCCGGTGGTCTGGGCCGCGTTCGACGGCGGCCACCAGCAAGGTCCGGTGGACGGGTGCGCCGGCTGTGAGAGCGGCGCGCGGAGCTGGGTCAAGCAGGAGGTGTGGCGGTTCTTCACCCAGTTCGGCTCCACCGTGCCGCCCACCACTCCGCCACCATCGACCCCGCCGCCGGGCCAGCAGAACGTGCTGATCGCGGGTAGCCAGTCCGGTCGATGCATCGACATACCCAACTCCAGCACCAGCAACGGCGCCCGTCCGCAACTCTGGGACTGTCACGGTGGCACCAACCAGCGCTGGACCCATACCGCCAACCGCACCCTGACCGTCTACGGCAACAAGTGCCTGGATGCCAGCGGGGCAGGCAGCAGCAACGGCACCGCTGTCCTCATCTGGGACTGCAACGGTCAACCGAACCAGCAGTGGAACGTGAACTCCAACGGCACCATCACCGGCGTCCAGTCAGGGCTCTGCCTCGACGCCGTCGGTTCCGGCACGGCCAATGGGACGCAACTACACCTCTGGGCCTGCCACGGCGGCGCCAACCAGCAGTGGAGCACGCGCAACTAGCGCCGCATCGCGCATCGTCTGCCAGGTCGGCCGTGCGCCGCCCGGGTCCTGTCCTGGGCGGCGCACGGCCGCTGTGCCGCCAGGGGCGCGCAGTGTCCCGGTTGCGCACCGCTGATTAGATGTGCTGATGGGTCCGTGGGAAGCAACATTGCTCGTCATCGCCACGATCGGGTCGGTCGGGGCAGCGGTCGGAGCCTGGTTCCAGGACAAGCGCAGCTCGGCGACCCAGCTCGCGGCCGTGCAGCACAAGCTCGACCTGGTTATGGATCACCTCGGCATCGTCGCGCCCGTGGAGTCGGAAGTGGTCCGGCACCTGGAGAGCGGCCGCGTGATCCAGGCTGTACGCGTGTACCGCCAGCAGACCGGCGCGAGCCTGGTCGAGGCGAAGCAGGCGGTGGACCGTATCGCCGCCGGGCTCCATCTCCAGCGGTAACGACGCGGCCCACGTCCTCTCGACACGTCGGAATTCGGCGCGGCCGGCGCTGTCCGCGTACCTCAGAGGTGGCGGTGATTCTAGGATTCGGGCAGGGCCGCGCAGCCCGGAGACCAAGGATCACCTCGGGCGACGGCTGCGCGCCTACTCGGAAGAACCACGGCAGGAAGGACAGCGGCATGACCGACCGCGAGCGCGCCACCCCGGCCATCCCGGACGACGATCCGAGCCGAACCCTGACCGTGGCCAACCCCGACGACCCCGCAACCACCTACATCTCTCTCGCCGGTGGCACCTACGCCATGCTGATCACCGGTGAGCAGACCAACGGTCAGTACTGCCTCATCGACATGCGCATCCCCGACGGCGGAGGACCGCCGCCACACCGGCACGACTTCGAGGAAATGTTCACCATTCTCGAAGGCGAGATCGAGTTCACCTTCCGCGGGGAGAAGCACCTCGTCCGAGCCGGTTCCACAGTCAACATCCCGGCCAACGCGCCGCACAATTTCCGCAACACCTCCGGCGCACCCGCCCGCATGCTGTGCGTCTGCACCCCGGCAGGCCAGGACGAATACTTCCTCCGCGTCGGCGACGAGGTCGCCGGCAAGGACGCACCGCCGCCGCAGCTCACCGACGACGAGATGGCGGAGCGCCGGCAACGCGCAACCGATCTGGCACCCGAGTACCGCACCGAGATGCTCTGACCGACCAGGGCCGGCCAGGAGACCCGAGAGTACGACGTCCGGCGCTCATCGCTCGACCCGTACCGGCGCGGTCTCCCGGGCGAAGCGCAGCAGGGCGGTGAATGCCAGCGCGGACGTCACCGCTCCACCGGCGAGGCGTACCCAGTGGCCGGCGACGAACTCCTCGGCGACCTGGCGCAGATACTCCGGGGAGTGCGTGCCGACCGGGTCGACGAACATGATCTCGTTGCGCGGCCAGAAGAACACCACCGAGAACAGGAACTCGCAGGCGATGAAGACCACCGCGGCGGCGGCGACGTACCACCGCAGCCGCCGATTGCGCCACGTGAGGGCGGTCGCGGCGACGCTCGTCAGGACGACCGAGGCGCCCAGCGGCGGGAAGTAGTCGCTCGGGCCGCCGGCGACCAGGAACTCACGGGCCCGGTCCAGCGAGGCGGGGGCGTCCCCGAAGATGTTCGGGTAGAGCATCACGGTCTCGGCCGCGACCCCGCCAAATGACATCATCGCCGCCCAGACGAGCACGATGAGCACGATCCAGGTCAGCTTGATACGGGACACAGCAGCACTTCTCCTTGGTTTTCGGGCCCTGCGGGCACGATCTGTGAGGTCGTCGTCGACGCTAGGTCGCCAACTCGGGACCGTCTGCCGCGCAGACGCGCGAGCTGGCATCGCTTCTCGACGTACGTGCCGGGGCGGGGATGATGCCTGCGGACGGCAGCGGCGCGGGCCCGCACCGACTTAGGCTCACGAACGTGCAGGCCACCTCACCCACCCGAACCGAGGCGCTGCTCGCCGTGGCCATCCTGGGCCTGGTCACGGCGGCGGTCGTGACCGAGGGCGCGTCAACCTCCCAGGCGGCGTTGGCCGGCGGATTCGGGGTCGGACTGGCCGTACTGCTGCTGGTGGCCCGTCGTTGGACGGTTCCCGCGCTGCTGGCGACGGCCGCTGGCATCCTCGGCTACTACGCCCTGGAGCTGCCGCCGGTCGGCGTGGCCGCCCCGGCCGCCCCCATCCTCTACGCGGCCGCGCAGAGGGGCCGGGTGGTCTCGGCCGCCGCCGTCGGCGGAAGTCTGCTGATCGTCTCGGTGGCCGCCCGGCTCGTCGAGGGAGACGACATCTCTGTCGTGATCGGTGCCGGTCTGGGCTCCGAGGCAGCCCTGATACTCGCCGTCATCGCTCTGGGTGACGCCGTCCGCAGCCGGCGTTCGCTTCGGGCCGCGCTGGCCCGGCAGGCCGCCTTCGCGGCCGAGGAACGCCGCCGGGAGGCCGCCCGGCAGGTCGAGGCCGAGCGGCTGCGCATCGCCCGGGAGGTGCACGACACGCTCGGACACACCATCTCGGTGATCACCCTCCAGTCGGCTGTGGCGCGGGAGGCACTTGCCGATGCCGAGCCCGGGCAGGCCGAGGCCGCCCTGGCCGCGATCCACTCGGTGAGCGGCAGCGCCATGGCCGAGCTGCGCGCAACGTTGGGCACCCTGCGTCGCGAGCCCGGGCCACGCGAGCCGGCGCCCGGTTTCACCCAGCTGCGCACGCTCGTCGAGGGCGTCCGCCGAGGCGGGCTGCCGGTCGAGCTGCGTCTCGACGGCTCGGTCGACGCCCTGCCCACGGTGGTCGGCAGCACCGTCTACCGGATCGTGCAGGAGGCACTGACCAATGTGCTGCGCCACGCCCACGCCACCCGCGCCACGGTGACGATCCGGGCGACCCCGTCCGGGTTGTCGGTGGAGGTCGTCGACGATGGTCGGGGATCTGCCGGCGGCGCGGCAGGTGAGACGGGTCAGGGGCTGCGCGGCATGTCGGAGCGGGTTGCCCTGCTCGGCGGCACCCTCGATGCCGGCGAGGCCGCTGACGGCGGTTTCCGGGTCTCGGTCCACCTACCGCTGGCCGGGATCGCCGCATGAGCGACGTACGCGTCGTCCTCGTCGACGACCAGCACCTGGTGCGCACCGGACTCCGCGCGTTGCTGGAACGCGCCTCGGACATCACAGTGGTCGGCGAGGCCGGCGACGGCCGGGCCGCCGTGGCAGTCGCCCGCGAGCAGCGGCCCGACGTCGTCCTGATGGATGTCCGGATGCCTGGTGGCGACGGCATCGAGGCAACGCGCCGCATCCTCACCGACCCGACGCTGGCCGACGTTCGGGTGGTCATGCTGACCACCTTCGACGACGACGAGTACCTCTTCGAGGCCATCCGCGCCGGCGCCGCCGGCTTCCTGCTCAAGGACACCCCGCCCGACGCCCTGCGGGACGCTGTCCGTGTGGTGGCCGGCGGGGACGCGCTGCTGTCACCGGCGGTGACCCGGCGGGTGATCGCCGCGGCGGCCCGCTCCCCCGTCGCGGATCCAGCCCGGCTTACCGGGCTCACCGGGCGGGAACGCGACGTCCTGGCACAGGTCGGCACCGGACGGTCGAATGTGGAGATCGGGGCGGCCCTGCATCTCAGCCCGGACACCGCCCGCACGTACGTGAGTCGCCTGCTGCACAAGCTGAACGCCCGCGACCGCGCCCAGCTCGTGGTCATCGCGTACGAGAGCGGGCTGGTCCGCCCCGGCGACGGCTGAGCCTGGGTCGGCGAGCATCGGTCGTGGTGCGCGCCCCGACCCCCTATCGTCAATCATCGATCTGGGTCGACGCTGTCCGGCTCGTCGTCGGGATCGTGGGCGGGCGGGGCACCGGAAATGCCGGGGCACGCCAGCACCATCCCGCGAACTCGATCCGGCTCGGCGAGGGCGAGGTCGAGCGCGGTGCCGCCGCCCATGCTGCAACCGACGAACAATGCCGGCCCGACGCCGAGCCGGTCAAGCACCCGACGCAGATCGTCCAACCGGGAGAATGGCCCGGACGGCGGCGCGGAGCGGCCGAAGCCCCGCACCTCGTACCGGATCAGCCGGTGCTGCCCGGCGAGTCGCTCCCAGACGGGGTCCCAGATGCGAGAATCGCCCTCGCCCTGGGTGCAGGAGCACGACCGGCGGCAGGCCGCCCCCGGTGTCTTCGGCCCAGACGGACCCGTCCCGCACATTGATCAACTGCCCCACGGCGACGAGCCTCCCACACGGGCGGCGCTCAGACGCGGGGATATCGACTCGAGTGCGAAGTTCCTGCTTGGTTGCAGAACAAATACCGGAGACATCTTCTGTTATCGATCACTGCCACGCCGTGACCTCGACGCTGCCGGCCTGACTTACGAAACACGCCTCAGACTCGGGCAACCCGGACGGCGTCGGCCACGACGTA
The DNA here is from genome assembly GCF_018070425.1 of Micromonospora sp. C81. NCBI lineage: Bacteria > Bacillati > Actinomycetota > Actinomycetes > Micromonosporales > Micromonosporaceae > Micromonospora > Micromonospora sp. C81. The sequence continues at coordinate 97,658 of NZ_JAGPXS010000006.1, read as the reverse complement.
GCCGGCTGCGCTGGTCCACCGACTCACCGCAACCAGGTTGCGGTCACCGGCAGCGAGCGCAAAGGTGCCGAGCGAACGCCAGACGCCACCGTTGGAGCGCTGGTCCACGTTGAGTGTCTGGTTGCCGGAGGCGGTGACGATGACGTGCGGGGTGGTGCTGTTGTAACCCGGGTCGGCCGGGTGCCGTACCTCGATCCGATAGTTCCCGGCCGCCGGGATGTCGACCTTGAACCAGGCGGCGTCGCTGGCGGGGGTGGGGCTGGCGAAGCGGTAGTCAGCGCCGTAGCGCTGGCTGGAGTAGGCCGAGCTCCCCCAGTTGGCGCTCGCCGTGAACCGTCCTGCGGTGGCGTTGTCCACGATGACGCTGAAGGTGGGCGGGGTGGTACTGCCCAGTCCCAGATAGCTGGCGATGCCCTGGGCGTGCGCGCGGGCGGTGGCAGTGATGAAGTCGGCCCGTTTGAGCAGGTTCGCGTCCGCCACGGTGTCGATGAAGAGGTTCTCGGTGAGCACCGCGGGCATGGTCGTCTCGCGCAGCACATGGAAGTTGGCGCTCTTCAGCCCTCGGTCGGTGACTGCACCGACCGACCGCATACCGGCGATCACTCTCGGATGCAACGCGTTGTGCAGGTTGGTGGTGGCGGCGTCCGCCGTCAGGTACCGGTAGCTCTCGAAGCCGGTGCCGCCCCCGGAGTTGATGTGCACACTGACGAAGAGGTCAGCGCCCCAGGCATTGGCGTCATCGGTGCGGTAGGCCAGGCTGCGAGTGATGTCGGTCGTTCGGGACATGCGGACGTCGACGTTCCAGTTGGCCAGCAGAATACTGCGCAGTTGCAGGGAGATGTCGAGCGTCAGGGCCTTCTCCTGCAACCCGTTGCCGACCGCCCCAGAGTCGGTGCCGCCGTGGCCGGGGTCGATGTAGACCTTGGGCGACGCGGCCCGCGCGGGGCTTCCGAGAATGGGGACGGCCGCAGCACCAGCGAGGGCCGCCAGGAGGGTACGCCGCCGCAGCGCCAAGTCGTCGAACATGTGCACCTCTCAAGGGAAACCGAAGAGATCAACGATGCGCTAAATATAGCGGATCATCGATGGTCTTGAAAGATGTCTACGTGTCGCGATCTGACCGCCGGAGGTTTCCGCCAGCGCGCCGCCCGGTGCACCAATCATCAGGTGACGCACTGTGTTGGCGAGCCGCGCGTCCCACACGTTCGGTCCCATGTGTGGCGCGACTGGGCGTTGATCGCAGTCATCGCGCCGGCGATCATGTTGGAAGGAATACTCCGGCCCGATCTGCCGTGGCGGGTGGGCTGCGTCGTCGTCGCGCTCGCGCTGCTGCCGACGCTCCTTCGCGGCGTACGAAGCCGCTCGCGATGGTGGCGATAGCGTTCGGCCTCACGACGGTCGGCCCATTCGTGCGGCCCGGCGATGCCTGTCAGATGTTCACGGCGAGCTTCCTGGTCCTCCTGGTCTCCGCGCTGTTCCGCTGGGGCTCCGGCCGGGATGCCGTGATCGGTTCGTTCTTCGTGGTGGCCAAGGTGGCCGCCGCCAGCCTGGCGGCTCGATCAACGGCGGCGAGTTGGCCACCGGCTTCGCGGTGATGTTCGCCGCCGCCACGCGGTTGGCCCGGACGTCAGCCACGGTCCTTCCGGCCAGTTCCCGCCGTCACGCCAGGTCGGCACCTCGCATGGCCTGGGTGAACGCCCAGGACCGTCGATAGTCGACGCCCGCGTGCTCGCCCGGCCCCTTGCTGAGGATCTGGTCGCACTGGAACAGCTCCTCCGCCCTGACCAGCAACCGCACCCTGCTCAAGCACGGCACCGACGGTGCGCCGCCACACCTGCATCGAGGTGCACACTCTGCACAAGGGAGACGCGCTCTTCGTCCCGCCGAACATTCCGCACGCCTTCGCCCCCGCCGACGGCCAGGATGCCGACTTCCACGTCGTGATCACCCCCGGCAAGCCCCGTTTCGACTACTACCGACTGCTGGCCCTCCACGCCGCCGCGGGCGACAGCTCCCGACGAATGAGCCGAGCAGAAATGGGTGTACGCGCGGACCTCGGGAGACTTCTAACCGCGCCCGTCCGGAGGCTGCTCTTTCGTCAGGTGGAGCAGGTGCCGATGTCGGCGATCGACTTGTCGGCATCCTCGTAGGTGAGGTGATCGAGGTGGTGGTCGGACACGGTCGCACTCCATGGCGCTGCGCACGCCCCGAAAGGGCCGGCGGGTGGTTTCCGCCGGCCCCTCCGGCTGTGGTCACCGTCCGTAGAGCTCGAATTCGTAGAGCGAGAACCCGTACGAGGTGGCCCGCTTGACTCCGTACACCCGCACGTAACGGGCATTGACCGGGGCGAAGGTGGCGATGTCGACGCCGCCGTTGCCGGTGGTGGTGCTGAACACCGGCTGCCAGGAGGTGCCGTCGCTGGAGACCTCGATCCGATACTCGCTGCCGTACGCGGCCTCCCAGCGCAGCACCGCCCGACTGACGGTCCGCGTCGAGCCGAGGTCCACCCGGAGCCACTGGTTGTCGTTGTAGCTGCTGGACCACCGGCTGCCGAGGCTGCCGTCGACCGCCTTGTTGGGGGTGTTGCCGGTCAGGAACTGGGTGCTCGACGCGGTGGCCGGACGGCCCTGCGCCAGGTTCGTGAGGTTGTCGCCACGTCGCGCCGGGAACGAGACGACCTGCTGGTAGGTGGGGCGGTTCTGCCAGGCGATCAGCGGCTGGGTGATGCCGCCCAGCCCGGACTGGGCGATGGAGTCGGCGCACCACTGGTCGCCGGCTCCGCAGGACGCGTCACCCGGGTAGACCGTGGCGGTCGGCACCGCGGCGGCCTGGCCGAGCGCGTCGAGCAGGGCCTGCCGGCACGCGCCGAGGTTGCCGTTGCCGCAGTACGCGCGCCCCGGCCCGCCTGCGACGGGGTCGCCGAGCACGGTGCGCAGGTCCTTGTCGACGTAGCCCCACCAGCCGTACTGGAACGACGAGCCCTTGTGCGCCTGCCCCTGCGGCGCCCAGCTCACGGTGCCGTCACGCCCGCCGTTCTGGCCACCGGACGGCGCCTCGTTCACCTCGATCGCGTCGACCAGGGCGGCGTACAGGTCGGGCCCGAGGCCGGGGCGGAACTGGGCTGCGGCCAGCAGCGGCCACCACGCGTCGAAGATCCGGATGGCCTCGGCGTGCTGGTAGACCTTGGAGCCGGGTGCCGTCTCCACCCGGCGGGTGCCGGCCTGCTGCCAGGCCCGCAGTTTGGTCACCGCGGCGGCCAGCGCCGGATCGGTGACCGCCGTGCTGTCGAGCACCCGCAGCAGTTCGCCGAGGACCTGCTGGCCGCGCAGGTCGGTCACCGCCGCGTCGGCCATGATCTTCACGACGTCCGCGCGGCCGAGCTTGCGCTGGGCGATCGCGGCGCGCACCGGACCGTCGAGCAACTGACCACGGTGTACGGAGCCGTAGCTGAAGTTGCCGTCGGCCGCGCCGAAGTCACGCGCCTGCTTGTTGTTCCAGCTGACGTAGTAGTCCTGGTTGACCGACTGGGGGTGGGTCGACGCTGCGGCGTAGGTCGCGTCGTTGGTGTCCGGGTTCCAGCCCACCCACTCGTAGGCCTGCTCGGCCTTCGTCGGCAGGTTCGGGTCGGCGGTGGTGGGCCGGAGCGGGTTCGAGCCGGAGTTGTAGTACGCCGCCTGGGTCGAGTTGACGTAGAACCAGTTGAACGCGTACCCGACGTTCGCCGCGGATGCCTGGAACGCCGCCGCGCTGCCCATCGCCGACGGGTCGTTGAAGGCCTGGAAGCCGATCGCCGAGTCGGCCTCGTGCCGGTAGGTGGACCGCAGCTTGGTGAACGCGGTCGGCTGCCCGTTGACCAGGCCCCGGTAGGCCACCAGCCCGTACTTCGTGCGCAGCGCGCGCAGTGTGTAGGAGCCGGCCGGGGTGGAGTCGGCGAGCGTCGGTTTCCAGGAGTTCCGCTGCTCCAGCGTCTCCATGGCGAGGCACTGCCCGTGGTAGAGGTAGCGGTTGCTGCGCAGCGTCGGGGCGCTGCCGTCGGTGGTGCACAACGGCACCGCGTACGTGTCGGTCAGATCCTGGGAGGCGGAGGTGGCGCTCCAGGCGTAGTCCTGGCCACGACCGAGCAGCACGTAGAGGTTGAGCCCGGCGAACGCGGCACCGCGCGCGCTGATCCCCGGCCCCTGGAGTTCCTGGAGCATCAGGAGTTGCGGGGCGAAGTAGCCGGTCTGCGGGCCGAACACGGCCACCGGGTTACCGGTGGTGCTGTGCCGGCCGGAGACCACCACCGCGTTGGACATGCCGTGCGCGCGCAGGTTGGACAGCCCGCCGAGCAGGTCCTTGGTGGCGGTGCTGGCGCCGGTGCGGGCGGCGGCGCCGCCGCTGGCGTCGTAGGCGAGCGGTTCGGGCGTCACCGTGCCGGCGTCGGGCAGCACCGCGCTGGTCGCGCCGCTCGGCGTGGCGCCGTACGGGAAGCTCTGCCCGTCGTGCAGCGTCAGCACGGTCTCCGGGTCGTTCTGCGAGCGGAATCCCTGCCAGATCCGGTCGCCCTCGGTGGCACCGTACTTGGCCCGGGCCGCGACCCGGACCAGCGCGGACTGGATCTCGCTGCCGCCGCCTCCGCCGAAGAGCCCGCCGACCACGCCGGCGGTGGCGATCAGGTCGGTCATGGTGAAGTGCGTCGGCTTGCCGGCACCGGTCAGCACGTACTCGCCGGGGTAGTTGTCGTCGGCGATCGACTTGTCGATGTAGGCGTTGATGCCGGCGATGTAGTCGACGACGTCGGTGTAGAGCTGCTGGCCCCGGGCGCCCTTGGTGCGCAGCGCGTCCACCTGGGCCTGGAGGTCCGCCTCCGTGTAGGGCGAGTTGGCCCAGACGCTCTGCTCCAGCTCCCGGTTGCCAGGCGCGCCGCCAGCGAACGAGGTGACGTTGCCGCGGCCGACGTGCCGCAGCAGGTCCATCACCCAGAGCCGGTCCTGAGCCCCGGCGTAGCCGGCGCCGAACATGGTGCCGCCGCGGGTGGTGCCGGTGACGTGCGGGACGCCGGTGGCCTTGTCCCGCACGATGGTGACGTCCGAGCGCGGCGACACGGTGCTCTCGACCTGCCCGGCGGGGACGCCGAACGAGGCGTCGTTGTAGAAGTGGGCGATCTGCTCGTCGGTCAGCCCGGCGTAGTTGTAGACCAGGTTCGCGTACTCGTCGAGTTGGTCGCTGGAATGCGCCGGGCGGGTGCCGAGCGCCTGGTGGGCCAGGATGGCGGCCAGCGTGGCGTTGCCGTTCTGCCCGGGGGGCAGGATGTCCGCGCACTGGCCGAGGCAGTAGTCGTCGGGGGTGAAGGTGGCGGCGAGCGCCGGTGACGGCGGGATGGCCGTCAGGACGCTCGCAGTCAGGACGGCGGTGGTGAGCGCCGCGAGGCGGGCGCGCAGGGCGGGTCTGGGCATGACGGTCCTCCGGGGACGCGGAGTCGGGCCGTTCGGGTACGCCCGGCTGCCGCTGCCGACCTGTCGCCATCCGTGCCCGGGCGTCCTACCCGGAGGCGAGAAAGACTCACGTCGATCTCGACAATGATCGGCACAGGACGAGCCTTCGGGATAGTTCTCGTGCACCAGCTGCCAATGCCGACGTTTCGCCGCCCGCCGACGTCGGTTCGCGCCAGCTCATATTGATTGCCGTGAACGTCTTCACTTGACCAACGTGAGCGCGTAATCTTCGTGAAACACATACTGAAACGATTCATCCCAGCCCACCGCCCCTCCCCCGTTCCGGGCCAACCACCCGCCTGCGCCCGTGCCGGGAGACCGCCGCCCAGAAGGATGAGGCCCTGGAATGATGCGCAGAACGCGCCGTCGCGCCGCAACCTCCGCGCTTCTCGTGCTGCTGCTCGGCCTGACGCCGTTGGTGGCTCCCGGCCCGGCCACCGCAGCGCCGGCAGCCGCGACGCTGACCGCGACCGACCTGACCACCGAACGCGCCACCGAACCGATCGGCCTGGACGTGGCGCAGCCCCGACTCGGCTGGCGGATCGACGCCACCGCCCGGGGCGTGCTCCAGGAGTCGTACCAGGTGCGCGTCGCCACCAGCGCGGAGCGCCTCAACGCCCCCGATGTCTGGGACAGCGGCCGGGTCCGATCGCGGCAGAGCGTCCTCGTCCCGTACGCCGGCCCGCAACTGCGACCCCGCACCCGGTACGCCTGGCAGGTCCAGGTCTGGGACACCGCCGGCAACGCCTCCGGCTGGAGCGCGCCCGCGTCCTGGGAGACCGGCGTACGCGGTGGCGCTGGCTGGCAGGCCGACTGGATCGGCATGCCGTCGGTGACCGAAGCCTGGACCGACTACACGGTGCAGACGACGGTACGGCTGGAACGCGACGCGGCCGGGATCTACCTTCGTGCCCGGGGCGCGGCGAACGCGTACATGTGGCAGTTCTCCATCACCAACGGCAGTGCCAAACTGCGCCCGCACGTCCGGGTCAACGGCGCCTGGACCGTGCTCAAGGAGGTGCCGCTCGGTGGAGTCATCCCGGCCGACAGGCTGACCACGCCGCACACGCTTCGCATCACCGCAGCCGGGAACACCATCACCACCTGGGTTGACGGCACCCAGGTCGACGTCACCACCAGCACCGCGCACCAGGCCGGCTCGGTCGGCCTGCGTACGAACGGGTTGGAGTCCGGGGTCTTCTCCAACTTCTCGGTGACCAGCGGCGGCCAGACGCTCTTCGCGGCCCCGCTCACCGACGGGGTGAACCCGTTCGGGGCGGGCACTCCCACCTCGGCCGGCCTGCGGGTCGGCGGGGACACCGAGGCCATGCTCACCGCGTTGGACGCGAACCCACTGCTGCGTCGGGGCTTCCGCGTCGACGGCACTGTCGCGCGGGCCCGGGTCTACGCCACCGCGCTCGGGGTCTACCAGCTCTCCCTCAACGGCCAGCGCGTCGGCGACCACGAGTTGGCGCCCGGCTGGACCGACTACCACAAGCGGGTGCAGTACCAGACGTACGACGTGACCCGCCAGCTCCAACCGGGCGACAACGCCCTCGGCGCCCTGCTCGGCGACGGGTGGTACGCCGGCAGCATCGCCTGGTTCGGCACCGACAACTACGGATCCCGCCCGCACCTGAGCGCCCAACTGGTCATCGACTACACCGACGGACGCAGCGCGACGGTCGGCACCGATGGCTCGTGGCGCGTCACGGGCGGGCCGTTCCTGCAGAGCGACCTCATTCACGGCGAGACCTACGACGCGCGGCGGTTGCCGGCCGGCTGGGACCGGCCCGGGTTCAACGACGCCGGCTGGAAGCCCGCCACCGTCGACGACGTCGACGCCACCGACAAGATCGTCGCCCAGGTCGACCCACCCGTGCGGGTCACGCAGGAGCTGCCGGCCCGGACGCTGACCCAGCCCACCCCCGGCACCTGGATCTTCGACCTCGGCCAGAACATGGTGGGCAAGGTGCGGCTGAAGCTCAACGGCCCGGCCGGCACGACGGTGCGCATCCGGCACGCCGAGGTGCTCAACCCGAACGGCACCGCCTACACCGCCAACCTGCGCTCGGCGCGGGCCACCGACCAGTACACGCTGCGGGGTGGCGGGGCCGAGGTCTACCAGCCGACGTTCACCTTCCACGGCTTCCGTTACGTCGAGCTGACCGGCTATCCGGGCACCCCCGACCTGTCCTCGGTCACCGGGCTGGTGATGCACACCGACGGGGACCTCACCAGCGAGTTCCAGACCTCCAACGCCATGGTGAACCAACTGCAGAGCAACATCATCTGGGGGCAGCGCGGCAACTTCCTCTCCATCCCGACCGACACGCCGGCGCGCGACGAGCGGCTCGGCTGGACCGGTGACATCAACGTCTTCGCCAACACCGCGACGTTCAACATGGACAGCCTGACGTTCCTCAGCAAGTGGTTGCAGGACCTGCGCGACGCGCAGTCGGCCAACGGCGCGTACCCCGACGTCGCGCCGCGCGCCTGCTGCGGGGACGGCGCGACCGGCTGGGCCGACGCCGGGATCACCGTCCCGTACGCGCTGTGGCAGCGCTACGGCGACACCCGGGTCGTCGAGGAGCACTACGCGTCGATGGTGCGGTACGCGTCCTGGTTGGAGAGCACCAGCTCCGGCAACCTGCGGACCAACGCCGGCCCGTACCTCGACTGGCTCAACCTTGAGGACCCGACGCCGGCCGGCGTGGTCGGCACCGCCTACTACGCGTACAGCATCCGGCTGCTGGGAGAGTTGGCTGCCGCCATCGGGCGCGACGCCGACGCGACCCGCTACGCGGCGCTGTCCAGGACCATCACCCAGGCGTTCGTCAACGCCTACGTCGCGGCCGACGGCACGGTGCAGGGCGACAGCCAGACCGGTTATGTGCTGGCCATCGGCATGGGCCTGCTGACCGATCCGCTGCGGGCCAGGGCCGCCGACCGGCTGGTCGCCAACGTGCAACGGCACGACTGGCACCTCTCCACCGGCTTCCTCGGCACCCCGGATCTGCTGCCGGCGCTGACCGCCACCGGGCACCTGGATGTCGCCTACCGGCTGTTGCTCAACGACACCTACCCGTCGTGGGGCTACGAGATCGGCAAGGGCGCGACCACGATCTGGGAGCGCTGGGACTCGATCAAACCCGACGGCAGCTTCGGTGACGTGGGGATGAACTCCTTCAACCACTACGCGTACGGCGCGGTGGGCGACTGGATGTACCGGACGGTCGCGGGCATCCAGCCCGACGCCGCCAACCCCGGGTACGAGCACGTCACGTTCGCCCCTCAGCCGGGAGGTGGGCTCACCTCGGCCAAGGCGTCGTACCGCTCGGCGTACGGAACGATCGGCAGTGACTGGGACCTCGACGCACGCGGCGACATGCGGCTGCGTCTCACAGTGCCGCCCAACACCACGGCGACGGTGCGTTTCCCGACGCCCGGGCGTGAGGCGGTCACCGAGGGCGGCCGGCCGGCGGAGCAGGCTGCCGGGGTGCGGTTCGTCCGGATGGACGGCGCGGTCGCCGTGTACGAGATCGGGTCAGGTTCCTACTCCTTCGCTGTCGTCCCACCGACGGGCGCGTACGACCACGTCGACCTCGGCGTCGCGGCGTCCGAGCAGGCGCACCGACTCGCCGCCTCCACCTACTCGGCCACCAGCACCGAGGCCGGGTTGACCCGCCGGTACACCGACGTGACCCGCCCCGGCGGTTGGTTCGAGTTCGACCTCGCGGTCAAAGCGGGTGAGCCGTTCGCGCTGCGCTCAGTGGAGACGTACGACGGGGCGCAGCTCAAGGACTATCAGGTGATCGTGGACGGGGTGGTGGCGCACACCCGCTCGTGGCAGCGCACCGCTGGCGGGCCGGGCACGGTCAGCTACCAGTTCGTCGTCAACCTGCCCGATGCGACCCGCGACGGAGTGGTGCGGGTGCGGTATCAGGACAGCGGCACCGGCTACGACCCGTCGATCGCCGACGTCTGGGCGATGCCCGCGGCCTGACCGGGCTGGGTGTTGCGGAGAGGAGCCGGGCGGGCATCCGCCCGGCTCCTCTGTCGTCGGTGCGGCCGGTCAGCGCCGGGTGCGTCGGGGTTGGTCGCTGGATCGGCGTACGACCAGCTCGGGCTGGAACACCACGTGTCGGTGCCGGTGGGTGTCGCCGGACTCGGCCTCTTCGAGCAACAGCTCGGCTGCGGCGCGGCCGAGCTGGTCGCGGGGCTGGCGCACCGACGACAGTGGCACCGCCGCGGCGCCGGCGAACTCGATGTCGTCGTAGCCGACGATGGCCACGTCGATCGGCACCCGCACGCCGCGCGCGGTCAGCTCCTGAAGTACACCGAGCGCGATCAGGTCGTTGGCGCAGAACACGGCGGTCGGGCGCTTGCGGACCGGCAACGCGAGCAGCTCCTCGGCGGCGCGCCGACCAGCGGCGACGGTCAGGCTGGTGGTCATCGCCACCCGGAGGTCAGCGGTGCTGCCGCGGTCCCGCATAGCTGCGGCGGCCCCGGCGTGCCGGTCGGCAACCTGGGCGATGGTGAGCGGGCCACCGAGGTAGGCGATGCGTTGGTGGCCCTGGTCCAGCAGGTGGTCCATGGCGAGTCGGCCGCCGAGCACGTCGTCGACCGCCACCGAGCATCGGTTTGCCCGGCCCGCTCCCCGGTCCACCAGCACCACCGGGATGCCCCGCTCGATGAGCCTGTCCAGGATGGGCTGCGGGCCATGGCCGACCGGGGTGATGAGCACACCACGGACCCGCTGCTCCTCCAGCAGCTCCAGGTGGCGGCGCTCCCGGGCGCTGTCCTCGCCGCTGTTGCAGACGACGAGCATGGCGCCAGCCCCCTCGATCGCCTGTTCGGCACCCCGGACCACGTCGGTGAAGAAGGGGTTGGCCACGTCCAGGACGACGATCGCGACGGTGCGACTGCGCCCGGCGCGCAGTTGGCGAGCGGAGTCGTTGCGGACGTAGCCGAGCGTGGAAATGGCGTCCAGCACCCGCTGACGGGTGGCGGGGGCGACCGTGTCGGGTCGGTTGAGCACGTTGCTCACGGTGCCGAGGGAAACCCCGGCGTGCCGGGCGACCTCCTTGATGTTCGCCGTTGCCATGACTCCCCAGATGCTCCCTACGGTGGTCGCGGCCCGTGCCGACCGGGTCGCTCGGCAGTGTATAGCGCCTAAAACGTTTCATCGAGCGCACCAGCAGCGCTGCGAGCTGGACCGGAGCCCGCGTCAGCAACGGCGAAGAAATAGCATCGAAAGTCTTGACGCTCTCGGAGACCTACCCCTACCGTCCATGCAAACGACGCATGAAACGATTCAGGAGGGGTTCGGATGACCGCCGACGCACCGGCCACCCCGGCTCCGCTGCTGGTCCTCGACGGCGTGACGAAGTCCTTCGGGGCCGTCGCCGCGCTGCGCGGGGTGCACCTGGCGCTGCACCCCGGTGAGGCACACGCCCTGGTCGGCGAGAACGGGGCGGGCAAGTCCACTCTGGTGAAGGTGCTGGCCGGCGCACACGCGCCGGACTCCGGCTCGATGACCCTGGACGGGCATCCGCTGCGGCTGCGCGGTCCCGCCGACGCCCGAGCCGCCGGCATCGCGGTCATCTACCAGGAACCGACGCTCTTCCCGGACCTCTCCGTGGCGGAGAACATCTTCATGGGTCGGCAACCGCTGCGCGGTCTGCGTCGCATCGACACCGCCGCGATGAACCGCGACGCCGAGCGGCTGTTCCAGCGGCTGGGTGTGCGCATCGACCCGACCCGGCCCGCGCGTGGCCTCTCCATCGCCGACCAGCAGCTCGTCGAGATCGCCAAGGCGATCTCGTTCGACGCCCGCGTCCTGGTCATGGACGAGCCCACCGCCGCGCTCTCCGGTGTGGAGGTCGAACGGCTCTTCGCGGTCGCCCGGTCGCTCTGCGAGGGTGGGGCGGCAGTGCTGTTCATCTCGCACCGTTTCAACGAGGTGTTCGACCTGTGCCACCGCGTCACAGTGCTGCGCGACGGCGCCTGGGTCTCCAGCGACGACGCCGCCGACCTGACCGTCGACGAGGTGGTGCGGCGCATGGTCGGCCGGGACGTCTCCGCGCTCTACCCGAAGCAGGCCGCCGAGCTGCGCGACACCCTGCTCGAGGTCCGTGGGTTGACCCGGGCCGGCGTCTTCACCGATGTGTCGTTCTCCGTCCGGGGTGGGGAGATCGTCGCGCTCGCCGGGCTGGTCGGTGCCGGGCGCAGCGAGGTCGCCCGCGCCGTCTTCGGTGTCGACCGCTACGACACGGGCGAGGTGCTGGTGGCCGGTCGCGCCGTCCCGGCGGGGAATCCGGGCCGGGCGATCGCGGCCGGCATGGCGTTGGTCCCCGAGGACCGACGGCAGCAGGGCCTGGTCATGGAGCTGTCGGTGGAGCGCAACGCCACGCTTGCCCGCCGCCGGGCGCTGAGCCGGCTGGGCCTCCTGCTCGGCGGCGCGGAACGCGCCGAGGCCCGCCGCTGGACGCGGCGGTTACAGGTGAAGGCCTCCCGGCTCGGCGCGCCCGTGGCGACCCTCTCCGGGGGCAACCAGCAGAAGGTCGTACTCGCCAAGTGGCTGGCCACCGAACCACGTGTCCTGATCATCGACGAGCCGACCCGCGGCATCGACGTCGGCACCAAGTCCGAGGTGCACCGACTGCTCTCCGAGCTGGCCGGCGAGGGCCTGGCCATCCTCATGATCAGCAGCGAGCTGCCCGAGGTGCTCGGCATGGCCGACCGGGTTCTCGTCATGCACGAGGGACGACTGGTCCGCGAGCTGCCCCGGGCCGAGGCGGACGAGGCCTCCATCATGTTCGCCGCCACCGGGCAAGGAGCGACCGCATGAGCCTCACCGACGCCGGTGCGCCTGAACGGGCCGCCGGGAACGCCCCGACCTACCCCGGTCGGCAGCGCCGCAGCCTCACCGAACGGCTGTTCGCCGTACGCGAGCTGAGCCTGTTGATCGCGCTCGGCCTGCTGGTCCTGGTGACCACACTTCGCAACGACAGGTTCCTGAGCGGCCAGAGCATCAAGGACCTGCTGCTGGGCTGCGCGATCCTGGTGATCCTGGCGGTCGGCCAGACCCTGGTCATCGTCACCCGCAACGTCGACCTCTCCGTCGGCTCGATCCTGGGTCTGGTCGCCTTCGCCACCGGCTCGCTGTTCCTCTCCGCACCCGGCACCCCGTGGCCCGTGGCGCTCGTCGTCGGTGTCGCACTGGGCGCGCTGTGCGGCGCGGTCAACGGCGGCCTGATCGCGGTGGCCCGGGTGCCCGCCCTGGTCATCACGCTCGGCACCCTCTACGCCTTCCGCGGCGTCGACTACTACTGGGCGTCCGGCCGGCAGATCAACGCCGCCGACATGCCCCAGTCGTTCCTGCGGCTGGGCAACCAGACGGTGCTCGGCGTACCCGTGCTGTTCCTCGTCGCGTTGGTCGTCGTCGCCGCCGTCGGCTTCTACCTGCGCTCCTACCGCAGCGGCCGGGAGCTGTACGCGATCGGCTCCGAACCGGCCGCCGCCCGGCTCTCCGGCATCCCGGTGGGGCGGCGGGTGTTCACCGTCTTCGTGGCCAGCGGAGCCCTCGCCGGGCTCGCCGGCGTGCTGTACGCGGCCCGGTTCGGCACCCTCGACGCGGCCGCCGGCAGCGGCCTGGAACTCCAGGTCGTGGCCGCCGCCGTGGTCGGCGGGGTGGCGATCTTCGGAGGCAGCGGCAGCGCCTACGGCGCGGCACTCGGTGCCGTGCTGCTGACCACGATCGGCAGCTCGCTCGCCGTCCTGCGCATCGACCCGTTCTGGCAGCAGGCCGTGGTCGGCGCACTCATCCTCGCCGCCATCGGGCTGGACCGGCTCCTGGCCCTGCGGGTGGCGGCCCGGCTCCGAGGGAGAAGCGCGCATGGCGCATGACAGCCTGTACGCCGCACCGACCACCGCCGAGGCCGAGCCCGGAGCGGACCGCCTCGCCGGCCTGCGCGGGCTGTTCGGCTCCTGGGACGCGGTGATCGTCCCTGCCCTCGTGGTGGCCGTGCTGGTCGCCAGCCTGACCGTGGAGAACTTCGCCACCGGCCGCAACGCCCAGTTCCTGCTGTTGGACCTGATGCCGCTGGCGCTCATCGCGCTGCCAATGACCCTGATCGTGATCACCGGTGAGATCGACCTCTCGGTGGCCAGCATGGTCGGGCTGTGCAGCACGCTGATGGGGCAGCTCTGGCTCTCCAGTGGGCTGTCCCTGGAGTTGATCTGTGTCCTCGTGGTGCTGCTGGGCGCCGTGCTCGGCGCGGTGAACGGTCTCTTCGTCACCGGCTTCGGTCTGCCGTCGCTGGCGGTGACCATCGGCACGCTCGCCCTCTACCGGGGGTTGTCCTTCGTGGTGCTCGGCGACCAGGCGGTCGCGGACTTCCCGGCCGACTGGACCGCTGCCGCGGTGCGCGCCATCCCCGGCACGTCGATCCCGGTCGTGGTGGTCCCGCTGCTGCTGCTCGCCGTGGTCTTCGGCGTCGTGCTGCACGCCACCGCCGCCGGTCGCGCGCTCTACGCCATGGGGAACAACGACCAGGCCGCCACGTTCACCGGCGTCTCGGTGGCCCGAACGAAGTTCTGGCTCTTCGTGGTCTCCGGTGCGGTGTGCGGGCTGGTCGGCATCTTCTGGACGCTGCGGTACGCCAGCGCGCGCGGTGACAACGCCACCGGCCTGGAGCTGACAGTGGTGACCGCCGTGCTGCTCGGCGGTGTCTCGATCTTCGGCGGCCGGGGTGCTCTGCTCGGTGTGGTGGCCGGTGTGCTGCTCCTCGGCGTCCTGCGCAACGCGCTGCAACTCGCCGACGTCGACGCCAACGCGCTGACGATCGTCACCGGCAGCCTGCTCATCGCATCCGTCGTGCTGCCCAACGCCGTCGCGGACATCCGCGCCCGGCTGCACCGCCGACGACAGCGGCACCCCGTCGCTTCGTGACGCTCCCCCGCACACCCACCACCCACCCCCCGGAAAGGTCGACGATGTCCGCATACCGCAGAGGCCTCCGGGTCGGGGCCACCAGCCTCGCCCTCGCCGCACTGCTGCTCAGCGCCGCCTGTGGCGGCACCACCCGGGACAACTCCAACGACGACGCCGGCGCCGGCAGCCAGGCGAGCGGCGCCGCCAACCCGGACGCCGCCATCAAGGCAGGGTTGAAGATCGCCTTCCTACCGAAGGCCCTGAACAACCCCTACTTCACCGTCTCGGACAACGGTGGCAAGGACGCCGTCACCGAGTTCAAGGGCGAGTTCAAGGAGGTCGGCCCCTCCGAGGCCAGCGCCTCCTCCCAGGTCAGCTACATCAACACCCTGTCCCAGCAGGGCATGGACGTGATCGTCACCTCCGCCAACGACCCGAACGCGATCTGCGGGGCGCTCAACCAGGCGAAGGCGGCCGGAGCGAAGATCGTCACCTTCGACTCCGACACCAAGCCGGAGTGCCGCCAGATCTTCGTCAACCAGGTGACCGCCGAGGGCATCGCCGAGAACCAGGTCAAGCTCATCTCGCAGCAGATCGGCGGCGAGGGTGAGATCGCCATCCTCTCCGCCACCGCCAACGCGACCAACCAGAACGCCTGGATCGCGCTGATGAAGACCGAGCTGGCAAAGCCCGAATACAGCAAGATCAAGCTGGTCACCGTGGCGTACGGCAACGACGACGACCAGAAGTCCTTCCAGGAGACCCAGGGTCTGCTCCAGTCGTACCCCAACCTCAAGGGCATCATCTCGCCAACCACTGTCGGTGTCGCGGCGGCCGGCCGTTACCTCAGCGGGTCGCAGTACAAGGGCAAGGTCAAGCTGACCGGTCTGGGCACCCCGAACCAGATGCGCCAGTACGTCAAGGACGGCACCGTCGACGCGTTCGCCCTGTGGAGCCCGGCCGACCTCGGCTACCTCGCCGCGTACGCCGGCGCGGCACTGGCCTCCGGTCAGATCACCGGCGCCGAGGGCGACAAGTTCAAGGCCGGCAAGCTCGGCGAGTTCACCGTCGGCAAGGAGGGTGTGGTCATCCTCGGCCCGCCCACGGTCTTCGACAAGAACAACATCGACCAGTTCCAGTTCTGATCGCCCTCCCGGTCGGTGCCGGCACGTCGTGCACCGACCGGGGGAGCCGACGGGAGAGACATCATGACGCAGCCCGACGCGGGGACCCTCGAACGGGTCAAGCTGGCTCTGCGCTCGCAGCGCATCGAGACGCCATCCTGGGCGTACGCCAACTCCGGGACCCGCTTCAAGGTCTTTCCGCAGGAGGGGGTGCCGCGCAACCCGTACGAGAAGGTCGCCGACGCGGGGATCGTCCACCAGCTCACCGGCGTCGCACCCACTGTGGCGTTGCACATCCCGTGGGACCGTGTCGACGACTACGCCGATCTGGCCGCGTTCGCCGGGGATCACGGCGTCGGTCTGGGCGCGATCAACGCCAACGTCTTCCAGGACAACGACTACAAGCTGGGCAGCGTCACCAACCCGGATCCGGGGGTGCGCCGCAAGGCCATCGACCACCTGCTCGAGTGTGTCGACATCATGGACCGCACCGGTTCCCGCGACCTGAAGCTCTGGTTCTCCGACGGCACCAACTACCCCGGGCAGGACGACATCCGCGCCCGGCAGGACCGGCTCGCGACGGCGCTACGCGAAACCTACGACCGGCTCGGCGACGACCAACGGCTGCTACTGGAATACAAGCTGTTCGAGCCGGCCTTCTACGCCACCGACGTGCCGGACTGGGGCACCGCGTACGCGCACTGCCTGGAGCTCGGCCCGAAGGCGCAGGTGGTCATCGACACCGGGCACCACGCACCGGGCACGAACATCGAGTTCATCGTGGCGTTCCTGCTGCGCGCCGGGAAGCTCGGCGCGTTCGACTTCAACTCGCGCTTCTACGCCGACGACGACCTGATGGTCGGGTCCGCCGACCCGTTCCAGCTGTTCCGGATCATGTACGAGATCGTCCGAGGCGACGCGTTGGCGCCGGAGGCCGGCATCGCGTTCATGCTCGACCAGTGCCACAACATCGAGGCGAAGATCCCGGCCATCATCCGCTCGGTGCTCAACGTGCAGGAGGCGACGGCGAAGGCGTTGCTCGTCGACGCGGACGCGCTGGCTGCCGCGCAGCGCAGCGGTGACGTGCTCGCCGCCAACGCCGTGCTGATGGACGCGTACAACACCGACGTCCGACCGCTGCTCGCCGAACTCCGTACGGACCTGGGGCTCGATCCGGACCCGATGGCCGCGTACGCCCGCTCCGGCTACTTCGACAGGATCCGCGGCGAACGCGCCGGCGGCCAGCAGGCCGGCTGGGGCGCCTGACCACGCTTGAGAAACGCAGACTGGGGACGTGAGGACATGCAATCCGAGGTTCAGGCGCTGATCGCGCGCAGCAACCGGCTCGGCGGCGACCCAACCACGACGAACTACGCCGGGGGCAACACCTCCGCCAAGGGCGCGGCCACCGACCCGGTCACCGGTGGCCCGGTCGACCTGCTCTGGGTGAAGGGCTCCGGCGGTGACCTCGGCACCCTCACCCCGTCCGGGTTGGCCGCTCTGCGGTTGGACCGGCTCCGCGCGCTCGTCGACGTCTACCCGGGCATCAAGCGGGAGGACGAGATGGTCGCCGCGTTCGACTACTGCCTGCACGGCCGGGGCGGAGCCGCGCCGTCCATCGACACCGCCATGCACGGGCTCGTCGACGCCGCGCACGTCGACCACCTGCACCCCGATGCCGGTATCGCGATCGCCGCCGCCGCCGACGGGCCGGAGCTGACCAAGGAGATCTTCGGCGACCGGGTGCTGTGGGTGCCCTGGCGGCGGCCCGGCTTCCAGCTCGGCCTGGACATCGCCGCGGTGGCTCGGGCCAACCCGCAGGCGATCGGCGTGATCCTCGGCGGTCACGGCATCACCGCCTGGGGCGCGACCAGCGACGAGTGCGAGCACAACTCGCTGGAGATCATCCGGTCCGCGCAGGCTTACCTCGACGAGCGGGGTCACGCCGAGCCTCTCGGGTCGGTCATCGCCGGCTACGAGCCGCTGCCCACCGACGAACGCCGACGTCGAGCGGCGGCGCTGTTCCCGGTGCTGCGGGGCCTGGCGTCCACCGACCGGTCGCAGGTCGGCCACTTCACCGACAGTGACGGGGTGCTCGACTTCGTGGCGCGGGAGAAGCACCCCGCCCTCGCCGCCCTCGGCACCTCCTGCCCGGATCACTTCCTGCGCACCAAGGTCCGCCCGATGGTGCTCGACCTGCCGCCCACCGCGCCTGTCGAGGAGGTGATCGCCCGCCTTCGGGAGCTGCACATTGCCTACCGCGACGACTACCGCGCCTACTACGAACGACACGCCGACGCGGACAGCCCGCCGATGCGGGGCGCCGATCCGGCCGTGGTCCTGGTGCCCGGTGTGGGGATGTTCAGCTTCGGCGCCAACAAGCAGACCGCCCGCGTCGCCGGCGAGTTCTACGTCAACGCGATCAACGTGATGCGTGGCGCGGAAGCCGTGTCGCGCTACGCGCCGATCGACGAGGCTGAGAAGTTCCGGATCGAGTACTGGGCCCTGGAGGAGGCGAAACTTCAGCGGATGCCGAAGCCGAAGGCCCTCGCCACGCGGGTCGCGTTCGTCACCGGCGGTGGCTCCGGGATCGGCCGGGCGATCGCCCACCGACTCGCCGCGGAGGGCGCCTGTGTCGTGGTCGCCGACCTGGACGCACAGGCGGCCACCGCCGTCGCCGCAGAGATTGGCACCACCGACGTGGCAGTTGCCGTCGCGGCTGACGTCAGCGACGGTGACGCCGTGGCCGCTGCCCTGCGCGAGGCGGTGCTGGCCTTCGGCGGGGTGGACCTGGTCGTCAACAATGCCGGGCTGTCGCTGTCCAAGTCGTTGCTGGAGACGACCGAGGCCGACTGGGACATCCAGCACGACGTGATGGCGAAGGGCTCGTTCCTCGTCTCCCGGGAGGCCGCACGCGTGCTGCTGGCGCAGGGGATGGGCGGCGACATCGTCTACATCTCCAGCAAGAACTCCCTGTTCGCCGGCCCGAACAACGTGGCCTACGGTGCGGCGAAGGCCGACCAGGCCCACCAGGTCCGGTTGCTCGCCGCCGAACTCGGCGGCCACGGTATCCGGGTCAACGGTGTCAACCCGGACGGGGTGGTCCGCGGCTCAGGGATCTTCGCCGGAGGATGGGGTGCGCAGCGGGCGGCGGTCTACGGCGTGCCGGAGGAGAAGCTGGGCGAGTTCTACGCCCAGCGCACCCTGCTCAAGCGCGAGGTGCTGCCCGAGCACGTCGCCAACGCGGTCTTCGTGCTCACCGGCGGCGAGCTGTCGCACACCACGGGCATGCACGTCCCGGTGGACGCCGGTGTCGCAGCGGCCTTCCTCCGCTGATGACCGCCGTGCGACTGGCCGCCGTGGACGTGGGCGCGTCCAGCGGTCGGGTCATGCTCGCGCGCGTCGGGCCGGGGAGGTTGGAGCTCGTGGAGGCGCACCGGTTCCGCAACGAACCGGTGCGGGTCGCGGGCACCCTGCACTGGGACATCCTGGCGCTCTACCGGGGTGTGCTGGAGGGGCTCAGGGCTGCCGGCCCGGTCGCCGGCATCGGCATCGACACCTGGGCCGTCGACTACGGGCTGCTCGACGCCACCGGCGCTCTGCTCGGCAACCCGGTGCACTACCGCGACGAACGAACCGACGGCGTCGACGACCGGGTGGCGCAGCAGCTCGGACCGGAGCGGCTCTATGCCACGACCGGGCTGCAACACCTGCCCTTCAACACCCTCTACCAGCTCGCCGCCGCCGCCGGCACACCCCAACTGGAGGCCGCGCACACGCTGCTGCTGATCCCGGACCTCGTCGCGTACTGGCTCACCGGTGAGGTCGGCGCCGAAGTCACCAACGCCTCCACCACCCAGCTGTACGACCTGCGTCGCGGCGCCTGGGCGACCGACCTGATGGCCGACGCCGGGATCCGCAGCGAGCTGTTCCCGCCGCTGCGCGAGCCGGGCACCCGGATCGGCCCGGTCCTGCCCGCGCTCGACCTACCCGGATCGCCCGACGTCATGGCGGTGGGATCGCACGACACGGCCTCCGCGGTGGTGGGCGTGCCGGCGGTCGATGAGCACTTCGCCTACATCTCCTGCGGCACCTGGTCCCTGGTCGGGGTCGAGCTGGACGCCCCGGTGCTCAGCGAGCCCAGCCGGCGGGCCAACTTCACCAACGAATCCGGCGTCGACAACACGGTCCGCTACCTGCGTAACGTGATGGGTCTCTGGCTGCTGC
The DNA here is from genome assembly GCF_018070425.1 of Micromonospora sp. C81. Taxonomy (NCBI): domain Bacteria; kingdom Bacillati; phylum Actinomycetota; class Actinomycetes; order Micromonosporales; family Micromonosporaceae; genus Micromonospora; species Micromonospora sp. C81. The sequence continues at coordinate 77,895 of NZ_JAGPXS010000006.1, read as the reverse complement.
AGGAGTCGCTGCGTACCTGGGGCAGCACGGACCTGCCCGCCCTGCTCCGGCAGGCGGCCGAGGAACCGGCCTTCCGCTCCGTGGTTGACCCGGACGACCCCACCTTCCTGCCGCCCGGCGACATGCCCGCACGCATCAACCGCGCCTGTTCGCGTGCCGGTGAGCACGTGCCGGACAGCCCGGCGGCCACGGTGCGGTGCATCCTGGACAGCCTCGCGCTGGCGCACCGGCGCGCCGTCGGGCAGGCGCAACGGCTCTCGGGTCGGCACGTCGACGCCGTGCACGTCGTCGGCGGTGGCGCCCGCAACGACCTGCTGTGTCAGCTCACCGCCGACGCCTGCGGCCTGCCGGTATTCGCCGGACCGGTCGAGGCCACCGCCCTGGGCAACGCGCTGGTGCAGGCCCGCGCCATCGGCGTGATCGGCGGTGACCTGGCGTCGCTGCGGTCCGTGCTGCGCGAGACCCAACACATCGTGCGGTACGAGCCACGCGGCGACACCGCGGCGTGGCGGGCGGCTGCCCGACGCCTCGGATGGGACGACTGACCCGGTGAACAGCGCTGTGTGGAGGAGGAACGCCGCCTTGTGCCCCGGCCCGGCGATGCCGTCGGTGACACCGGTGTAAGGAGAGTGCGGCCCGACCGCTGCACCCGCTGCCGCCACAGCAGGCCCGACACCACCGACGCGATCCGTCCTACAGGTTCATGGCGTACACCCGGACCTGGCGGCCGGTGTCCGGCTGCACGGTCTCGCGCTCCAGCGACATGCCCAGCTTGACCATCACCCGCGCGGACGCCTCGTTGCCGACAATGTGGATGCTGACCAGCCGCCGCAGGTCGAGCTCGGCCCGAGTCTGGGCGACAACGGCCTGGGCCGCCTCGGTGGCCAGGCCCCGGCCCCAGTACGCGCGGCCGAGCCGCCAGCCGATCTCCACGGCCGGCATGATCTCGGGTAGGAAGGTCGGCACCGCCAGTCCGGTGAAACCGGCCAGCTCGCCGGTCTCCTTGATCTCCACCGCGTACAGGCCGAAGCCGTGCTCGTCCCAGTGCCGCTGATAGTTGGCCAGCCGCTTTGCGGTCGCGGCCCGGTCCAGCGTGTGGCCATCATGGATGTAGCGCATCACCTCGGGTTGCGCGTTGACCGCGGCGAGCCCGTCCAGATCATCGCTTCGCCAGCGGCGCAGAAGCAGTCGCGGAGTCTCCAGGGACGTGGCACCAGCAGAACTCGTCGGGTCGGACACGTCCTCTTCGTAGCAGATCAGCACTCCCCCCAACTTCCCAGGATCTGTAAACAACCCTTGATATTAAACTTCACGAACGTCAATATGTGGGGGTCGCGGGTCGTCGAAGCCTGGGGAGTGAGCCATGAGAAGCCGTCGGATTTTCGCAGTGGTAGCCGGGGCGGCGATGACCCTCACGGCCGCCGTCGCCTTCGTACCCAGCAGCATGGCGGCCGTGTCCTCGACCGCCGTCGTCCCGATGGTCGCCTGCACCGCCCCGGCCTGGGCCGAGGGCACCACCTACCAGGCGGGCGGCCAGGTCACCTACGGCGGCCGGCTCTACCAGGCACTGGTCACCCACACCGCGCACCCCGGCGCCGGCTGGAACCCCGCCGCGACCCCCTCGCTGTGGCGTGACCTGGGCGCGTGCTCGGGAAGCACTCCGCCGCCCACCACGCCACCACCGACGACCCCTCCCCCCACCACCCCGCCACCGACCACCCCTCCCCCCACCACGCCACCGCCAACCGGGGGGACCTGCGCGGTGAAGTCGCGGCCCACCGGCAAGGTGTTGCAGGGCTACTGGGAGAACTGGGACGGCGCCTCCAACGGCGTACACCCCGGCCTCGGCTGGATCCCGATCACCGACAGCCGGCTCAACCAGCACGGCTACAACGTGATCAACGCGGCGTTCCCGGTGATCCGCTCGGACGGCACGGTCCTCTGGGAGAACGGCATGGACGCCGGCGTGAAGGTGGCCACCCCGGCCGAGATGTGCCAGGCCAAAGCGGCCGGCGCCACCATCCTGATGTCGATCGGCGGGGCAGCCGCCGGCATCGACCTGAGCTCCAGCGCGGTCGCCGACCGGTTCATCGCGACGATCGTGCCGATCCTGACCGCCTACCACTTCGACGGCATCGACATCGACATCGAGACCGGCCTGACCGGCAGCGGCAACATCAACACCCTGTCGACGTCGCAGGCCAACCTGATCCGGATCATCGACGGCGTGCTGGCCCGGATGCCGTCGAACTTCGGCCTGACCATGGCACCGGAGACGGCCTACGTCACCGGCGGGAGCGTGGTCTACGGCTCGATCTGGGGCTCGTACCTGCCGATCATCAAGAAGTACGTGGACAACGGCCGGCTCTGGTGGCTGAACATGCAGTACTACAACGGCAGCATGTACGGCTGCGCCGGCGACTCGTACCCGGCGGGCACCGTGCAGGGCTTCACCGTGCAGACGCAGTGCCTGAACAACGGCCTCACCATCCAGGGCACCACCATCCGCGTCCCGTACGACAAGCAGGTCCCGGGCCTGCCCGCACAGATCGGGGCGGGCGGCGGCCACATGTCCACGTCGTTGGTCACGCAGGCCTGGAACTCCGTGCCCGGCCTCAAGGGCCTGATGACCTGGTCGGCGAACTGGGACGGGTCGAAGGGGTGGACCTTCGGCGACAACGTGAAGCGCCTGCAGGGCCGCTGAGGGGTGACGGCGCCGGGCCTACCGCCAGCCGGCCTATCGGCTGACCCAACAATCGACGCCGGCACGATGAGGGAGCTGTGCGGAGTTCGTGGATTCGCTGTGGACGTGTGAGCGTGCCTACGCTCTCGGCCGCCGTGACGTCCCAGCCCCGATGCTTTCGCTGTACAAGTCGAGAACCGCCCGCCACGCACGCGCGGAGTGGGCGGCGTGGTAGCCCACGCCGGGCACGGTGGGGCTGAGGTGGTCAGCGCCGCCGGTAGGTGTCCCGTCAGGCTGAGTCGGAGCGGCCCAGAAGGCATGTTTGGCTCCGCCATAGATGTGTGCTCGCCAATCGACGCCAGCGTCCTGGAGGGCGCTGCCGAACGTCAAGATTTGAGCGGGAGTACAGAGCGGATCTTCAGAACCCGTACAGAGCAGGAAGGTGCCACCGGCATTCGTCCAGTCCTCGGCGCGCGGGGTTGGCAGGCCGGGGTGGATTACGGCGAGCGCTTTGAAGGGCACTCCCGTCCTGGCGAGTTCCAGCACGATTCGACCGCCGGCACCGTAACCGAGCGTGGCAAGTTGATTGTGATCGGCGCCGGGTTCAGCGAGTAGCACGTCGAGCGCGGCCTGACCGATGGTCAACATGCGGGCGGGGTTGGCCATCAGCGGCAGGGCCCGATCCAGCATCGCTTGCGGCTCGCCGAAGAAGGTCCGGCCGCCGTGGTAGTCCATTGCGAAGGTCAGATAGCCGTGTTCGGCGAGGTCGTCGGCTCGGCCGCGTTGATAGTCATCGAGACCGACGCCGTCATGTCCAAGAAGCACGGCCGGCCATGGCCCACCGCCCCCGGGCCGCGACATGTGACCGACCATCGTCAACCCGTCGATGTCATACGTGACTTCCCGCCTTGCGATCATGAGGTCGACGCTAGCCGGACCGTGATGCTTTGTTGGACTGCGTTCGCTTCCAGCAGACCTGAATGCGGAGTTGTGAAGTGCGACCTGACCAGCGTCGGCAGACGACCACGACGGCCCGGCAGCGATGCCGCCATTGTCGCCCGACCACTTTCGACACACGGCCGAGGGCCCACGGACGGGGCCGCACGCCATACCTGCACAGATCCGGTGCCGCACTCGGCCAAAGATGCCGGTCGCGCGTCCGTCACGGCGTCGCTCGATGAGTGCGCTGGTGAGGGAACGATTCGCTGGGAGCGATTCCAGGCGGGGCGGAATTCAACCCTCCCGATCGCTACACTCGCCGCAACGCCGGCCCGCAGACCTCAGCCTGCGCTATCCCCATCGAATGGAGACGCCTGTGACCCGCGACAAGGCGGCACCCCCCGGCATCGACCCCAACATTCCCAGCGTGGCGCGGGTCTATGACTTCTTCCTGGGGGGCAAGGACAACTTCGAGGTCGACCGAAAGGTCGCCGAGCACGCCCTGCGGATCACACCGGACGGGCCGGCAGCCGGCCAGGCGAACCGGGCCTTTCTGCGTCGGGTGATCCGCTTCCTCGTCAGCGAGGCGGGCATCGACCAGTTCCTTGACATCGGGTCGGGGCTGCCCACCCAGGGCAACGTGCACGAGGTCGCCACCGAGCAGAACCCGAAGGCTCAGGTGGTGTATGTGGACAATGACCCGATCGTCCTGACACACGGACGGGCCCTGCTCGCCGCGGAGGGCACCGCGACGGTGATCCAGGCGGACATCCGGGAGCCGGAGGCGATCCTCAACCACCCGGACGTACGTCGGTTCCTCGACTTCGACCGGCCGATCGGGTTGCTGCTCTTCGCGATCCTGCACCACCTCGGCGACGACGAGGACCCGCGAGCGGTGGCGGCCGCGTTGATCGACGCACTGCCCTCCGGCAGCTACGTGGCGATTTCGCACTTCCGCGACCCGGGCGAGCGAGACCCCGAGGGCTCCCGCAAGGCCCGCGAGGTCGAGCGGATCTTCAACGAGTCGCTGGGCACCGGCCGCTGGCGCACCGACGAGGAGATCCTCTCGTTCGCTGATGGGCTGACCGTGCTGGAGCCGGGGCTGGTGCCGCTGGCCGAGTGGCGCCCAGAGCCGGATGCACCGGCTGCGGCGCAGACCGACACCTATCACACCTTTGTCGGGCTCCTCGCCCGCAAACCGTAGGCTCCGCCTTCCGTCGAGGTCCGTCGGCGAGGGCGCGCCCCGCCGACGGACCCGATTGGCGCACGGGCCGGCGTACGCGGCCAGGTATCGATGCGAGGCGGTCGGCGCAGTTGTCAGGTGCGGGTCTGCAGCCAGGCCCGGAGCCGGTCCAGCAGGTCCCGGTCGGGCGGCGGGGGCAGGGCTCGGAGCAGTTCGTCCTCACTCGCGGGACGGGCCGCCAGCGCCGCGTCTCGCAGCAGCGACCGGTCGACGGAGACGCCGCCGGTGACACCGACGTCCACATCACCACGGCGGAGCACGTACGCGTGGCTGTCCTCCCGCCGAACGTACGTGAGCCCGGCGCCCTCGGGCGTGCAGGTGGCCTGGAAGCACAGGTCCTGTCCGGCGAAGGTGACGTGCAGCGCCACCCGCACGCTGGCGGCACCGCCGGTGTGGTCGGCGGGTGCGTAGCCCACGCCCGGAGGGATGCCGAGTGGTTGGGCCCGGTAACCCGGTAGGTCGACCACGAACAGGCCGGCTGGCCGTTCCTCGGTGGGCAGATCGACGGCGGTCGCCGGGCGTAGCGTGCGGGTGGCGCGGCGCAGCAGGTCGCGGTCGACGGCCAGCGAGCCGAGGACGACGACGCCACGGTCGCCGCGGGTCACCTGGTATCCGTGCTCGACGACCCCGCGAAGATAGACCGCCCCACCCGGTTCGGTGGCGCAACTCTCGACCGTCGGGGCGGAGTCGAGGTGCGGCTGGCCACACTCCCCCGCGCGTCGCCGACGACAGGGCCTGCGATCACGTTGACGTGGCGCGCCGGCGGCACCGCGGCGAGATCGGCGGGCGCGAACTCCCCACCACCCAGTGCGCCGCCGTAGGCGGGATCGACCGGGCGGTATCCGGGAACCTCGACCACGTACGCGGTCCGGTGGTCCTGGGTCGCGTACCGCAGCCGCTCGGTGACCTCGTCCGGGCCGGAACGGGCGAGCGCGACCAGGCCAAGGCCCAGAAGGCCGACCAGCGCGAGCCCGGCGGCGAGCCGCGGTCGCCACCCGCGCAGCAGCAGCCCGGCGACGAGGACGTACGGCACGCCGCCCAGAAGCAGGGTGAGCGTCGCGTCGGAGCTGACGCCGAGCCCCACCTCGTCGGTCCAGCGCCAGGCGAGCCGGGCCAGGGCCAGCCCACCGACGAGCACCAGCAACGCCCAGAGGCCGGGACGGGTGCCGAGGACCGTGACGGACGCCGTGGACCGGGCGATCAGACGCAGTAGCCCGACGCCGAGGACGACCACGACCAGCAGCCCGACCAGCACCGCGCCCCAGCCGACGAAGAGCAGCGGGGCCAGCGCGGGGATCGCAGTGGTCAGCAGCGCCGACCCGAGCATCCAGACCGCGCCGAGCTGCCCCAGGGCGCGCCGCCCGGGGGTCGACTGGCCGCCCCGGGCCCCCGTGACGTCCGGCTCAGCACCCATACAGGAGGTTGTAGCAGCAGGCCGCCAACGGTCGCGACGCGACGTGAACGCCGGCACCACCGGGACGACCTGCGTACGAGATCGGCTCGGGCACGACGTGGGTCCTAACCCGGCCGCCGCTGAAGCTGCTGGAGCCCGATGACGCGAAGAAGGTCGAGCTTCTGCTCGTCCTCGGAGTCCGGCACCGCCGTCATCATCACTATCGTCTGGTCGCCGGGGCCGCCGGTGAACGTGTCGCAGTCCACGATGATGTCCCCCACCAGCTCCGTGTGCAGGGTTTTGCGGCTGGTGCGTAGTTCCCCGACCGTCCCGGCCTTCCAGCGCCGGGCGAAGTCAGGGGAAGCCTTGAGCAGACGATCGATCAGCTGGGGGATGTCCGGATCGTCCGGGTAGCGGCCGGCCGCGGTACGCAGGTGACCGACGAGGTCTCGCGCGTACGCCTCGTCGTCCTCGGGGGTGTGCGTCACCGGGATGGAACCCGCGAAGTACATCCAGGTGACATTGCGCTCCAGCCGGGTCAGGCTGGACGGGTCACCGAACAGGGCCGCCCAGAGTGGATTCCACAGCACCAGTTCACCGATCGCGGTATGCACCGCCACAGCCACCGGGGCGTTGCGGAACCGGTCCACCATCCGCTGCGCGCTCGGAGTCACCTGTCGGGGCACGAATCCCGCCGGCGGTACGGCCGCGCCCGCGACCCGGAACAGGTGGTCGCGTTCCAGGTCGTTCAAGCGCAGCGCCCGGGCCAGCGAGGCCAGCAGCTGCGGCGAGGGGTGACGGGCCCGGCCCTGCTCCAGGCGGACGATGTAGTCCACGCTCACCCCGGCGAGCTGAGCCAACTCCTCACGACGCAGCCCGGGAGCGCGACGGCCCAGGCCCGGGGGCAGGCCCACATCCGCCGGGCGTACCCGGTCCCGCCATGCCCGGAGGACCTGCGCGAACTCATCCACGTCATCCATGATGCCCGGCATCCGGCGCAGTGGGTGGTACTGCTGGTCCCACCGTCGAACAGGGCCTGCCGGTCGGTCCGGCGGCGGCGCACATTGGGTGGCATGACCACAACTTTGGTGACCGGAGCCAACAAGGGCCTCGGTCTGGAGACCACCCGCCGCCTGGTCGCCGCTGGCCACACCGTCTACGCCGGCATGCGTGATCTGGCCTCCGGCGATGCCGCCCGCGACCTCGGAGCCATCGCGGTTCAGCTCGACGTCACCGACCAGGACAGCGTCGACAAGGCGATCGGGTCGCTGCGAACCCTCGACGTATTGATCAACAACGCGGCCGTCGTGGGACCGTCGTGGGGCCTCGACGACCTGGACGTCGACGCGATGCGCGTGGCCTTCGAGACCAACGTCTACGGCGTCGTACGGGTCACACAGGCCGCCCTGCCCCTGTTGCGGCAGTCGTCCGCGCCGGTGATCGTCAACGTCGCCTCCGGACTCGGCTTCCCCCGCGCCCTGCTGGACCCGGAGGACGACTCCTTCAACGGATACATGATTCCGTACGCCAGCTCGAAGGCCGCCGTGCTCGCGCTCACCATTCAGTACGCCAAGAACCTGCCCGAAATGCGGATCAACGCCTCCGACCCCGGCTACACCGCCACCGACCTCAACAGTCACAAGGGGCACCAGACCGTCACCGAAGGCACCGACGCCACTGTCGCCCTGGCCCTGATCGGCCCCGACGGTCCCACCGGTGAGTACCACAACCGCCAGGGCCGGATCACCTACTGAACGAGAGGAACAATTGCAGTGACCGTCAGCGATAGTCGTGACTGGTATCTGCGGTACATCGCGACACTCAACGCCCATGAGCTCGACCGGATGGACGAGTTCATCGCCGACGAGGTCATGCTGAACGGCGAGCCGGGGACGAGGGACGATGTCCTCGCCGACATGCGGTCCATCGTCGACGCCGTTCCGGACATGCACTGGGAGGTCCAGGAACTGCTGTTCGACCGCGACCGCATCGCCGCGCGTGTGGTCAACACCGGCACCCCGGTGAAGGAGTGGCTCGGCGTCGCTCCGACCGGAAAGTCGTTCGAGATCGTCGAGTACGCGATCTACAAGGTCAACGACGGCCGCTTCGTGCAGATGACCAACCTGCACGACTCAGCCGATGTGAGCCGGCAGTTGACTGCCTGACCGCAGGACGAGGTCGGGCGGCCGCAAGCCGTCCGACCATCTCCTGGAATGATCCCGTGAAGTTGCGGATGAGCGGGATGTTTGCTCGATGCGGGCGGGATGCGAGGCTGAACGCGTGGCTTCCCGATCGACGCACAGGGAGACAACCCCGGCGGCGCCAGTCCCTGAGCCGGCGCGACGCCCGCCGCCGGTGACGCCCGGATGAGCTTGGTGTCGGCGTTCGTACCGATCTGGATCCTTACCGCGGTCGGCTACGCGGCCTGTCGTTGGGGCCTGCTGGGTGAGGCGGCGGCGGCGGTGCTCGGCCGTTTCGTGTTCCAACTTGCGATGCCGTCCGCCCTGTTCCTAGCCCTGTCCCAGATGCCGCTCTCCGGGTTCGCCGGCCGCCCCCTGCTCGCCTTTGGGGTGAGCACGGCCGCGGTCGTCGGGTTCGGCTGGGTCGGCGCGAGCTGGCTGTTCGGTCGCAAGCCCGGCGAACGGCCGATCTGGGGGATGGCCGCCGGGTACGTAAACTCGGCGAACCTCGGCATCCCCATCGCAACGCAGGTTCTCGGCAACGTGTCGTTCCTGGCGGAGGTGGTGCTGCTGCAGTTGCTGGTGGTGACGCCCGTGATCCTGATCGCCCTGGACCGGCACAGCGACCCGGCCGGGCGGGTACGGGCCCGCCGTCTCGCCTCCCTGCCGGTACGCAACCCCGTGATCCTGGCGTCGCTGCTCGGCGTCGCGTGCTCGGCCACCGGCCTGCACCTGCCGTCGACGGCCAGCGCGTCACTCACCCTGCTGTCGGGCGCCGCGGTTCCAACCGCCCTGGTCGCGCTCGGCGCGTCGCTGCACCGCACGTCACCGGCGCGGGCCGAGCCGGCCAAGCCGGGCGAGCTGGCCATGATCACCGCGCTGAAGCTCGTCGCACAGCCGGTCATCGCGTACGCGGCCGGGCTGGCCTTGCACCTGTCCGCACCGCAGTTGCTCGCCGTGGTGGTGTGCGCGGGCCTGCCGACAGCGCAGAACACGTTCATCTACAGCCAGGAGTACGGCGTCGGCGAGACGGTGACCAACCGGGCGGTGGTGGTGACCACGACGCTGTCGCTGGCCACCCTGGCCGCGGCGGCCACGCTGCTCGGGTAGGCCCGGCGACGTCGTCAGTCGAGGCCCGCTGTCAGCGGCAGATCAGTGCGTCGGATCAGGTCGGGGCTCAGGACGTAGAGGATCGCCAGTCACGGGTCATCGCCATGATGCGCTCCGTCACAGCTTGCGGGTCCACCAGCTGGTGCAGGTGCCTGCCTGGAACGTGGTCGACGGCCCAGCCGCGCTGCCTCGCATCGGTGGCGACCGGCTCGTACGGTGGACCGAACAGCAGGTAGCCGCACGGCCGGTCGTCCCAGCCGGCCGGCGTGGGCACGAGTTCCTCGTAGTAGCTCAGCGGCAGCCGGGGCTGTTCGGCCGACACCGCTCTGCGCGTCTGCGCGTCCGGGAACATCGGCGCGACGTCAGACTCGTCCCACCACGCCGTCCATTGCGGAAGCCGACCGTCGGTCACCTTCGGGCGTAGAAAGTCCACCAGCTCAGGTGGCGCAACAGGCGTCGGTCCGGCAGGTGACGGCAGCGCCGCATCGACGAACAGGCAGCCGACGATCCGTCGGGAGGTTGCTTCCACGATCACCGGCACGAAGAGGCCAGCGTTGCTGTGCGCCACGATGACGACGGGTTGGTCCGGCGGTAGCCGGTCGATCGCGGCTCTGACCTTTTCGGCGACGGACCGCCAGAACGGCGGACGCGCATCCGCGACGCCCAGGAGTGACGGCACGATGGCCACCGCCCCCGAGTCTTCGAGTGTCTGCGCTGTCGATGCCCAGGTGAGGGGCCCGACCGACGGACTGTGCACAAGAACGTAGGCGGCGTTCATGACCACACCCTTCACGATTCGGCCCGCAGGCCGCCACCCCACTCGCCGACCAGCGATACGTGCCCATCCCGCCGCAGCAGAGATGCGCTCGGACCGGAGAGACTTTGTTGGCTAACCATTGAACTGTTCCCATTCGAGGCGAGAGCGTAGGGGCCTCAGGGCTGAGCGTTGCCGGCTGCCGACGCTCAGCCAGATACCACTCTCGCCGTAGTCGGCGGCCATGGCGACCAGTCCGGGAGCCACCCAATGGCGGGTCGGGTCGCCAGGTACACGCATCGGTTGCAGCGGAACGGGAACCAGATCCTCGACGAACCGGTCCAACACCTCCGGGGTGACCGTGGCGAAGCCGGTGAACGGTGAGGTGCTCACCGCTTCGTTGAGGGCGAACTGGAGCAGGAAGCCGCTGAGGCGTTCCCGTTCGCGCAGCCGCTCCGGGCCGCCGTCGTACCAAACGACCGGATCGTCGTCGGTAGGGTCGATCAACGCCACCCAGACGCCCTGATTCTCGGCCGCGAAGACCACCAGCGGCTCGTCTTCCAGGTACTCGATCCCGTCGAGCGGCTCGATGAAGTCCTGCTGGCCGAGGATTACCTCGCGGCTGGCGGCAATGCTGTGGAACGCCAGCAACGGCGCCGGAAGTTTCATGGCCGCTTGTTGGGGTGTGGCCGGTGGCGCCGGCACATCGACGTACCAGGCGGTCAGAAACGAGCGCAGTGCCCGGGTCAGGTCCTGCGGCACATCGTCCAGCCAGTCGATACCGGGTACCGGCAGCGTCGTCGTCGGTCGCACCTTGTCCAGCAGTCCGGGGGGAAGGCGCTCGCCCCACGTCAGTTCAGCGAACTTGAGTGACCGCTGTTCCCCCGTGTACGGGTCCATTCCCCGGTAGATGCTGCAGGCTTGGTAGAGCTTCCCGAGAGCCAGGCAGCCATCGGCCATCTTGACAAAGCCCAGAAGCGGCTGATTGGACTCGTTCTTCGAGGTCATCCACTGAGTCGCCTCGCTGGGCAAAGGCTCCCGCAGCACCAGTGTGTTCTCGTTCTCGACTGCGTTGCCGTGGGGCCGGTCTCCGGCGTCGACGATCACGACCAGAGCGTCGGCCCCGTACGCGAAGGTGACCCCATCACCATGCACGACCTCGACGTTCAGGCCAGCAGCACCCACCGCCGCCCGCTCCGGGACAACCGACCATCCCTCGATCATCGGGCGAGTATAGGAGCCCGGATCGAACCGACATCGTGCGCTGGCGCTGGCAACTTGCCGTTGCAGGGGTGCCTGGCATACCGACCGCGCTGACAGTAGCGGGACCGGGACGGACGTCTATGCCTCGGCACCAGCGACGGGCGGATCTCGGATTGTTCGGCGAGATAGCTGCGACCTGCCGAGTCCAGGGTTGACCACCAACCGTCGCCGCCTCCGCAGACAGACTACGGCGGTGACACGCGCCGGCCGCGGCCGGCGCGGCGAGGAAGAACTGGCTCCTGACAAAGACGCTGGTTGGCCATTCAGTTGGTCGTCGGCCAGCGCCGCTATGCCTTTTCGGGGTGTCGGTACCTTTCGGTCAGAGGCTTAACCAGGCGGTTGGCGCGGGCGCGAGCGGCGGGGTCGTCGGGACAGACCGCCGGGCGGATTGCCTGCTAGCCTTCGCCGCCATGTGGACCGAGGAGATCGTGGCCGGCCGACCGGCATGGAGGCATGTCCCGTCGGGGGTCGTGTTTCGCGAGGTTCCGGGCGGCACGTTTCAGATGGGCCTGTCCGAGGCAGAGCTCGACGCGGTACGCGCTATCGAGCGCAGTGGTGGCGTCGAGGACACGGTCGAGCCGTTCCTCGCCAACGCTAAGGACGCACAGCCGGTACGCGAGGTGCGGGTCGAGCCGTTCCTGCTCGCGCGGCACCCGCTGACCGTGGCGCAGGTCCGGCACTGGCTGCCCGAGTACGAAGACGACTACGCCGAGGCAGACACCGGCACCGCCCGGCTTGAAGGCGATCTGGAGGACCTGCTCAAGTTGTTGCCCTTCCAGCTGCCCAGCGAGGCGCAGTGGGAATACGCGGCGCGGGCCGGCACCACCACGCTCACCTTCCGCGGTGACGGGAAACCCGACGAGGACCAGCTCCTCGACGACTTCGGAGACGAAGCGCGGACGGCCGCCAGCGAGAACGCGTTCGGGCTGGCGGCGCTGGGCTCGGCGAACGAGCTCTGCGCCGACGTGTGGACTCCCGGGTTCGACGGCGCGCCGGCAGACGCGCTGCCACGGACCGGTGACGGGCCCCGGACCGTACGCGGTGGAGCCGCCGACCTCTACCCGTGGCAGGGCTGTGACGAGTGGCTGCTGCTGCTCTCCGCCACCCGGTACGAACACGCCGACTTCACGGCGGTACGCCCAGCCGCACCACTGCCACCCCAGTGATGGTGGTCTGAGCGGAGGGCCGACGACGGGCGGCAAGCCAGGGACGGGCCTGGGCGTCGGATCGGTGCGCCTGATGCTCTTCAGCCCGGCCGCGGACCTGCCGCAGCAATCAGTGATCTCGGTCCCGGCCGAGGAAGCACGACAGCAGGTCCCTGAACTCGTGCGGGTGCTCGATCGCCGGCACGTGCCCGCATCGGCCGAGCACGTGCAGGCGGACATCGGTCAGGTGTTCGAGCAAGGGCTGGGCTGCCGTCTCAAGTGGGGTGACCCGGTCCTCGGCGCCGTGTACGAGCAGCACGGGTGCGCACACCGCTGCCAGCGTTTGCGCCGAGAGGGTGAGCTCGTCGACCCATCGTGCCCTGGGTGGAGGGAACAACGACGCGAATGCGGCTGCCCCCGCTCGCATCGCAGCTGCACGGGCATCGACGGCCGAATCGGTCACGAGCGCTTGGTCGAGGACGAGGCGACTCAGCATGTCTCGTGCCCCGACCGTGCCGGCGGGGGCGGCCCAGATCGCGTCGAGCTCGGCGGACAGCGGCGCCCCGGGGGTGCCCATCGTCGAGACCGCCACGACACGGGTGACCTGCTGGGGGCGCGCAGCCGCCAACGCCAGCGCCACGGCACCGCCCATGGAGTGGCCCACTACGGCGTAGTGCTCGAACCCGAGAGCATCCATCAGGCCCGCGGCCTGCTCCGTCCACAGCCGGAGCCCACCCCTGGAGCCCGCCGGGACAGGCGTGCGGCCGAAGCCCGCCTGGTCAGGAGCCACCAGGTGCCAGGACGTGCCCAGCGCCTGGGCCGTCGTTGCCCAGGCGCCGGACCCGGTCGTGCCGGGTCCGGAGCCGTGCAGCATCAGCACCGCGGGCCCGGTGCCGCTCTCCAGGACGTGGATGGGTGAGCCGTCGACTGTGACGGTCCGAAGTGCCGTCACCGGGGCAGGGCGGGTGCGCTCATGCCGATGCGGGGCTGACGGACTTCGAGAAGACCTCCATCATCGCCCTGCCGAATTGCGGCATGTCGGGCCATCCCCGGCAGGAGACGAGGTTGCCGTCCACGACGTCGGGAGCGTCGATGACCGTCGCGCCCGCGTTTTCCATGTCACCGGTGATCGGGGGGAAGCACGCCGTCTTTCGACCCTTCAGCAGCCCGTACACCGCTGGCACCTGCGCGCCGTGGCATACCAGCGCGATGGGGAGGTTGCGCGCGAAGAAGTGCTCGGTGATGCGCCTGACGTCGGCGTCGACCCGGATCCACTCGGGGGCACGTCCCCCGGGGATGATCAGGGCGTCATAGCGCTCGACGTCGACCTCGGCCCAGGGCACGTCGACCGGCAGCTTCCGGCCGCTCTTCTCCACGTAGGCGTCGGAGTTGGGGTCGAACTCGTGGATGACCAGTTGCACGTCACGCATCGTCCGTGACGAGACGTCAACGTCCCAGCCGCCCTCCTGCACGCGATAGTAGGGGTACATGGTGTCGAGCTCCTCGGCGGCGTCGCCGGTCAGGAGCAGCGCTCTGGGCACCTGCTTCTCCTCGCATCTGGGGGCGGGTGAGGTGGATCCAATCCGATCCGATCAGGATTGGGTTAGCATTCCTCGGCCCAGCGTGCCCGTCAAGCCTCTACCGCCACTCCTTCCGCGCCCTCGACCTCGTCGAACAATCGTCGGAAACGCTCGCCGGACCGCAGGATGTGCCGACGCATCGCGTAGGCGGCGGCGTCGGGGTCACGCGCGGCGATCGCGGCCACAATGTCCTCATGCTCGGCCATGGCCAGGTGAGTGACCTGGGTGTCGTGGTGAAGCCGGAAGAGGTGCACATGGCTGTGCAGGCGAGCGAGCGCTTCACGGATGACCTGGTTCTCCGCGCTCAGGGCGACGAGATCGTGAAAAGCGGCGTCGCGTAGCCCGAAGGCGCCATAGGCCATCGGCTCGTTGCCCCCCTCCAGCTCCGCCATCTCCTCCAGCATTCGTCGCAGACCGGCCACCTGCTCCGAGGACGCGCGTTCCGCGGACCTGCGCGCCGCCGCCGGTTCGAGGAGCAGCCGGACCTCGAGCATGTCCTCGAATCGGTGACGAGTGATCTGGGGAGGAATGCGGTAGCCGGCATGAGGAACACGTACGACCAGGCCCTCGGCCTCCATGCGGTTCAGAGCGTCTCGGATCGGCGTCTGCGAGACTCCCAGCTCTCGCGCGAGGACGTCGATCGTGACGCGGGAGCCAGGCTCGATCCGTAGCGACATCAGCTGTCCGAGCAGCGTGTCGTACACCTCGTCGGCGAGCCGGCCACCAGATCTTCCCGGCGGCATTCCGCCCGTCACGGCCCTACGGCCCCGCGCGATCATCGCTTCGTCGTCCATCGTGGCGTGAGGTCCTTCCTTGCGTCTTCGGGAAGCTGTTGACATCGATCGCAGCGCTGCGGGATGCTGACGCCCCCACTCGGATCGTATAGGAAAGGTGTCGGATGCCCGCCATCCCGCACCCACGGCGGGGCCGCCAGCCATCGCTCTACTTCGATCACCTGAAGCTCCCCTAGGCATGTTCGACGTCCTGCTCGATTCGTCACCGGGCCGTAGATGGGCCGAAGGACTGTTCGACAGCATGACGACCCAGTACATCGCGGCGCACTCGTGACGCCGGTCCGCGGGTCGGCCCCCGCGGCAGCCGGGCAACACGCCTGCACAACCCAGCAACTGCTCGGCGAAGCACATAGCGAGGTTCTAGAAGTCCCCACCCAGAAAGCAGGCATAAAAATGCGCTATCCGAAGCGAATAGGAAGAATGTCCGCTCCCGGCCGAAAGGTGCGGCTGGCGACGGCGGCCATGCTGCTGGTGGCCACGACCGTGACGGCTTGCGGCGATGACAAGGACGACGGCGGGAAGACGAGCGCCCCCAAGGCGCCGGCGACCATCCCGGAGCTCACCAAGGACCCGCTGAACCTCAGCTTCATCTGGTTCGACTGGCCGCCCGCCCAGGCACTGGAAGCCTTCGCGAACGCGGAGTACAAGAAAGAGCGGCCGAACGCGACCATCAAGGTCAACACCGTGCCGAACGCCAACTGGCACGACGCGATGTTCACCCAGTTCGCCGCGCGCAAGACCGACTTCGACATCGCGATCCTGGACTCGCAACACATCGGCGAGGCCGTGACGAACGGCAACATCCTCGACCTCACCGACTTCGTCAAGAACAACATCGACGTCGCGGCCTACAACCCGTACCTCCTGGCGGCGTACGGCCAGTTCCCCCAGGCGGAGACCGGCAAGCGCGACGAGAACGCCAGCTTGTACGGACTGCCGCTGCTCGGCGACACCTGGACGATGATCTACCGCAAGGACCTGATCGGCGACAAGCCACCGCAGACCTGGGACCAGATGATCTCAGCCGCCGAGAGGTGCCAGGCGGACAACCCTGGCGTCAGCGGGCTGGCTTTCCACCAGGCCAACGGCTCCGACGCCGCGGCCGTCACCTACAACACGGTCAACGGCGTCTACGGCGGCAACCTCTGGGACCCCAAGAACCGCAAGATCGAGGGCGTCCTCAACGACGCTGCGGGCCAGGAGGCGATGGACGTCCTGGTCAACAAGATGAAGCCGCTGACCGCCAAGGGCTCCGGCAACTGGTTCATCGACGAGGTGAACGCGGCGGTCGCTCAGGGCAAGGCCTGCATCGCGTTCAACTGGATCGCCGCGAGTGGGGGCCTGCTCGATCCGAAGCAGTCGACACTCGGCACCACGCGGGAGCAGATTCTCAACAAGCTGGGGTTTGCCACCCTGCCGAGCCAGAAGACGAACCTGGTGCCGCTTGGCGGTATGGGTATGCACGTGTCGGCCTACTCCTCCACGGCAAACCAGGCGGAGGCCCTGAACTTCATGAAGTGGTTCGAGCGGGCTGACATCCAGAAGAAGTGGGCCGCGGCGGGTGGCGTGCCATCGCGTACGGACGCCCTGGAGTCGCCCGAGTTCCTCAATGCCGGGCCGTTCAACCAGGTGTACACCGACTCGGTTCCGCGGATGCGGGACATGTGGAACGTGCCCGAGTACGCGCGCCTCGTCGACATTGAGAACACCAACGTGAATGCGGCTCTCAACGGCGCGAAGAAGCCGAAGGATGCGCTCGACGACATCGCCAAGGAGCAGCAGAGCGTGCTCGACTCGAGCAGCCGCAAGGGCGGCGGCGGACTGTGAGTGACGCCGTCCCTCTGAAGACCGATCACCCCGGGCAGGTGGCGTCCGCGACGCCACCTGCACCGGGTCGGTCCCGCCGGTTGAGCGACCGCTGGCTCGCCGTTACCTTCATCTCCCCCGCGATGCTGCTGTTGCTCGCCATGTCGGTGTTCCCGTTGCTGTGGGCGTTGTACCTGTCTTTCACCGACTACTCGGCCACTCGCGGAGGGCCCGCCAATTTCATCGGGTTCGGGAACTACACCGCCATCCTGACGTCGGCGCAGGTCCACACGCGTGCCTTGACGACGTTGATCTACGTGGTCGGCGCGGTCGGCCTGCAGACCGTGCTCGGGTTCGGCATCGCCTACCTGATCTCACGGCGCACGCATGGGCGAGGAGTGCTGACCACTCTGTTCCTGGTTCCGATGATGCTGTCGCCGGTCGTGGTCGGGCTGTTCTGGCGATTCATGCTCGACGCGCAGTTCGGTGTGGTCAACAGCATGCTCGGCTCGCTCGGCCTGGGGCAGGTGGAGTGGCTCACCCGGCAGCGAACAGCACTGCTCTCCCTGATCGTGGTCGACACCTGGCAATGGACGCCGTTCATCATGCTCATCGCACTCGCGGGCCTTACCGCGGTTCCCAAGTACCTCTACGAGGCCGCCTCGATCGACCGGGCGTCGGAGTGGTTCCGGTTCCGCACCATCACTCTTCCACTGGTATGGCCACTGCTCCTCATTGCCGTGATGTTCAGGGCCATCGAGGCATTCCGGCTGTTCGACCTCGTCTACATCCTCACCAACGGAGGCCCGGGTGTCTCCACCGAGACGTTGTCGTTCCACATCTACAAGGTCGCGTTCCTGGGCTTCAACACCGGAACCGCTTCGGCGTACGGGATCCTCATGGTCCTCGTCGTCATCGTCCTCACGCAGTTCTACCTGCGCTACCTGAACAAGCTCAAGGAGGGCTGATGGCCGTCTCCGTCGACGAGGCCGTGTCCACAGGTCCTGCCCGGGATCACACGCCCCCCGCGCGCCGCCTGGGCGGACGGGGCCGCTCCGCGCTGGAGGTCACGCTGCTGACCGTGCTGGCCGTCGTGATGCTCTTTCCGGTGCTGTGGATGATCGAGACGTCCATCAAGGAGAACCGGGACGTCTACGCCATCCCGGCCAAGTTCTTCGACTTCACTGTCACTCTGGCCCATTACAAGGACGTGTTCATCGCCCCCGACGGCGGTCGCTCGGCCTTGTCCGTCTCGTTCGTCAACTCCGTCGTGGTCGCCGGAGCTTCCACGGTGCTGGCCACCGTGCTGGGGGTCCCGGCGGCCTGGGCCTACTCACGCTTCGCCGTCAAGGCCAAGAAGGACCAACTGTTCTTCATCCTGTCCACGCGCTTCATGCCGCCCGTGGTGGTCGTGATCCCGATCTTCCTCATGTACCGCCAAGTCGGACTCATCGACAACAAGCTCGGCTTGATCCTCATCTACAGCGCTTTCAACGTCCCGTTCACGATCTGGATGATGAAGGGGTTCGTCGACGAGGTGCCCGCGGAGTACGAGGATGCCGCCATGCTCGACGGCTACACCCGTTTGCAGGCGTTCCGGCGATTCACCCTCCCCCTGCTCGTGCCCGGCATCGCCGCGACGGCGGTCTTCGCACTCATCTTCTCGTGGAACGAATTCGTGTTCGCCACCTTCCTCACCTCCAGCGACGATGTCCGCACGGCCCCACCCGCCATCGCCGGCCTCATCGGCGGCACCACCACGGACTGGGGTCTCGTGGCCGCCGCCTCCGTGGTGTTCGCCCTACCGGTGCTCGTCTTCGCGTATCTGGTGCGCAGGCACCTCATCGCCGGTGTGACGCTCGGGGCGGTGCGACGCTGATGGCGGGCATCGAGGTGACCGCCCTGCACAAGCGCTACCCGGACGGGACGGTCGCGGTCGACCACGTGGACCTGTCCATCGACGACGGCGAGCTGTTCGTGATGCTCGGCCCTTCGGGTTGCGGCAAGACGACCACGCTGCGGGCCATAGCCGGCCTGGAGAGGCAGACGACGGGCGACATCCGCATCGGCGACACACTGGTCAACGACCTGCCGCCCGCCGAGCGCGACATCGCCATGGTGTTCCAGTTCTACGCTCTCTACCCGCATCTGAAAACCCGCGACAACCTGGCGTTCCCACTGCGGGCCGAGGGACTGCCCAAGCCCGAGGTGCACAAGCGGGTTGAAGAGGCCGCCCGGCTGATGCGGCTTGGTCCGCTCCTGGACCGGCGACCGCGCCAGCTGTCCGGCGGGGAGCAGCAGCGCGTCGCGCTTGCTCGCGCCCTGGTGCGACGACCGCGCGCTTTCCTCATGGACGAACCTCTCACCAATCTGGACGCCGAGTTGAGAGCGGACATGCGCACGGAGATCAAGCACCTGCAGGGGGAACTGGGGGCGACGATGGTCTACGTCACCCACGACCAGGTCGAGGCGATGTCGCTCGGTCACCGAATCGCCATCCTCAACAAGGGCCGCGTCGAGCAGATCGGCACACCGTTGGAGGTCTACGACCGTCCGGCGAGTCTTTTCTGCGCCGCATTCATCGGTTCCCCGCCGATGAACCTCATCGACGTGGAGGTTGCCGACGGGAAGCTGCGCGGTCAGGGGGGACTGGTCCTCACGCCACCGTCAGGCCTGCCGCGCGACCGTCGCCTGGTCGCAGGCGTCCGGCCGGAGGCGCTGGAAGTCACCGCACCAGGGGCGGAACGTTCGGTCCCGGCCCGCGTGGTCTCGGCGGAGTGGCTGGGCGACGAAATCATCTACGTGGTCGACCACAGCGGCCAGCGCGACGTCCGGGTTCGGATGCCACCGACTGTCCGTTTCGCCGCTGACGCAACTGTCGGGTTGCGGCACACCGGCGGGACCCCGGCGGTCTACGACGTGAGCACGGAAGAGCTGGTGGCCTGATGGGAACCGTGGCAGTGCACGGGCTGCGCAAGTCCTTCGGAAAAGTCCAAGCCCTGGACGGGGTGACGCTGGACGTGCCGGACGGCTCGTTCTTCGTCGTGCTCGGGCCCTCCGGGGCAGGCAAGACGACGACCCTGCGAGCGATAGCCGGCCTGGACAAGCTTGACGCCGGGTCGGTGCATCTGGACGGCAGGGACGCGACCGGTGACGCCCCGGCCGCACGCGACCTGGCCATGGTCTTCCAGAGCTACGCCCTCTACCCGCGACACACGGTGTACGAGAACATCGCCTCACCGCTGCGGGCACGCCGCTGTTCTCCAAGCGAGATCGCCGCTGCCGTCGAGCAGATGTCGAGCCTGCTGCACATCGAACGTCTGCTGCAGCGTCGTCCCGCGCAGTTGTCGGGCGGTGAGATGCAGCGTGTCGCCCTGGCCCGGGCGCTGGTCCGTCGCCCGCGCGCGTTTCTCATGGACGAGCCGCTGACGAACCTCGACCTCAAGCTCCGCGTCGAGATGCGCACCGAGCTCACCCGCATCCACCGGAGCCTCGGAGCGACCTTCGTCTACGTGACCAACGACCAGGTCGAGGCCCTGTCCATGGCCGACCAGGTCGCGGTCCTCAAGGAGGGGAAGGTGCAACAGGTCGGAACGCCGACCGAGGTGTACGAGCGTCCAGCCAACCAGTGGGTCGCAGGATTCGTCGGGAGCCCGCCGATCAGCCTGCTCGCCTGCCACGCCGAGGGTGATCGTCTGGTCGGCGCTGAAGGGTGGACGCTCCCGAGGCCCCGCTGGGCCACGGCCGAGGACGGTCGTGCGCTGATGCTGGGCCTGCGCGCGGAGGACCTGTCCGTCGAGCAGCGTGGGAACGCGTCGTTGTCGGGTGAGCTCTACGGGCTTGAGCCGCTCGGTGACCGGACAGTGGTCGACGTCCGAGTGGGGACGGAGATCCTCAAGGTCAAGGCACGACCCACCGTCACCGGTACGCCGGGCGAGTGGCTGCTTGTCACTGTCGACCTGGATCGTGCGCACCTGTTCGATGCGGACACCGGGCTGTCGCTGTCCGAGGCGGGGCGGTAACCGCGCCGGGCGGCGACGGCAACATGCGCCCGTACGGGGCAATCGAGCGTCGGACCGTCACCAGTGTGCACGGCCTGACGACGGTGGGACGGCCGTGGCGATCGCTGAGGCACGCCGGACATCACCAGGAAGATCACAGGAGGCGACGCGATGAGTGACCCGATGGACGTCCTGGCCCCCGAGCACCGGCGGCTCCGGATCGGCGACGCCTGGCGCGACGCCGCAAGCGGAGCCACCTTTGCCGTCGAGGACCCGGCCACCGGCAAGACCATCGCCGAGGTGGCGGACGCCGACGTCGTCGACGGGCTCGCCGCTCTGGACGCGGCGAGCAAGGCAACGGCGGAGTGGGCGGCCACCCCGCCGCGGAAACGGTCGGAGTTGTTGACCGCGACGTACCGGGCACTGACCGAGCGATCCGAGGAGGTCGCCCGGCTGATAACGCTCGAGATGGGCAAGCCGCTC
This sequence comes from Micromonospora sp. C81, assembly GCF_018070425.1. Lineage (NCBI taxonomy): Bacteria > Bacillati > Actinomycetota > Actinomycetes > Micromonosporales > Micromonosporaceae > Micromonospora > Micromonospora sp. C81. Next base: position 56,521 of record NZ_JAGPXS010000006.1, on the reverse strand, counting down.
GCCGAGGCTCGGGGAGAGGTGGCCTACGGCGCCGAGTTCTTCCGATGGTTCGCCGAGGAGGCGGTACGTGTCGAGGGGCGCTACAGCACCGCTCCGGCAGGTGGATATCGCATCCTCACCGTGCCGAAGCCGGTCGGACCGTGCGTCTTCGTGACGCCCTGGAACTTTCCGTTGGCCATGGGTGCCCGCAAGATCGCTCCTGCGCTGGCCGCGGGCTGCACGACGATCACCAAGCCAGCGGCCCAGACGCCACTCACCATGCTGTTCCTGGCCCGCATCATGGAGGAGGTCGGCGTTCCCCCGGGCGTCGTCAACGTGGTGACCACCAAGCGCGCCGGCGCGGTGGTCTCAGCACTGCTGGCCGACAGTCGGACCCGCAAGCTCTCGTTCACCGGGTCGACCGAGGTCGGGCGCGTGCTGCTACGACAGGCTGCGGACAACGTGCTGCGTACCTCAATGGAACTGGGCGGCAACGCGGCCTTGATCGTGTGTGCCGACGCTGACCTGGACGTCGCGCTCGACGGTGCCATGGTGGCCAAGATGCGCAACATCGGGGAGTCCTGCATCGCGGCCAACCGGATCTACGTCGAGGAGCCGGTGCGCGAGGAGTTCACGGCGCGCTTCGCCGAGCGGATGGGCGCGCTTGCGGTGGGCCATGGTCTCGACGAGGGTGTGGACGTCGGGGCGTTGATCGACGAGGCCTCGGTCGCCAAGATCGACGAGCTCGTCGCCGACGCGGTCGATCGCGGCGCCCGGCTCCTGGTGGGCGGCGAGCGCCCGGATGGGCCGGGCCACTTCTACCCGCCCACCGTCCTCGTCGACGTGCCCGAAGATGCGCGGATGCTGCAGGCGGAGATCTTCGGCCCGGTGGCGCCGATCATCTCGTTCACGTCCGACGACGAGGTGATGGCGAAGGCCAACGACACCGAGCATGGCCTGGCCGGATACATCTTCACCCGTGACCTCCAGCGGGCGCTCCGGTTCGCCGAGGGGCTGGAGACGGGGATGCTCGGCATCAACCGTGGCCTGATATCGGACCCGTCGGCTCCGTTCGGAGGCGTGAAGCAGTCCGGGATCGGCAAGGAGGGGTCGCACGAGGGCGTCCTTGAATACCTCGACCTCACCTATGTGGCGATCGACCTACCGTGACCGCCTGCGCCTTCCGGGCCAACCTTGTCGACGCCGTCCCGGTCTCGCAGGTGACCTGGACGTCCGCCCAGCACATCGCCGCCGACGTTCCGGAGAGGCACTGACATGCTTGAGACCTTCCGCGGACCACGCCAGCTGATAGTGGGCGAAGGGGTCGCGCAGAACATCCCACGAGTGGTGGCCGAGAGTGGCTCGCGAGTCCTCATCGTGACCGACCAGGTTCTTCTGGGGCAGCCGGGCGTGGCCGAGATCGTGGCCGCTGTGCGGGAAAAGGTCAAGGTCGTCGGGGTATTTTCCGACGCGACTCCAGACGTGCCACTCTCCGATGTGGCCCTGGCGGTCTCGGTCGCCGCCGAGGTGGACGCCGACGTGATCCTCGCCATCGGTGGTGGCACGGTGATTGACCTCGCCAAAATCGTCGGCGTCATCCGGCGCCACGGTGGGACGCCGCGCGACTTCTACGGCGAGTCGAAGGTGCCGGGGCCGACGCTTCCTCTCGTCGCGGTCCCGACGACGTCAGGCACCGGCTCCGAGCTCACACCCGTCTCGGTGTTGACCGACCCGGACCGCGAGCTGAAGGTGGGGGTTTCCAGCGTCCACATCGTTCCCGACTTCGCCATCGTCGACCCCGAACTCACCTACACCTGTCCTGCGAACGTCACCGCCCACTCCGGCATCGACGCGTTCTGTCACGCGGTGGAGAGCTACACCGCGCGACCCCGGGCCCACGGACCGCGGGACCCGGTGGAGCAGGTGTTCCTCGGCCGCAATCCGATCACCGACCACTACGCGCTCCTGGCCGCGGAGCGGATCGCCCGTAGCTTGCGGCGTGCTGTCCGGGATGGAGGCGACACGGACGCGCGCGCGGACATGTCCTACGGCTCCATGCTCGCCGGGCTCGCATTTTCCCACGCGGGCAATGCGGCCCCGCATGCTCTCCAGTACCCCATCGGCGCAGCCACGCACACCCCGCACGGCCTGGGCGTCGGGCTGCTACTGCCCTACGCGCTGGACGCGGCCAGGGATGCCATCAGCGATCGGTTGGCCATCCTCGCCGCGGTGTGCGGGCTCGACGTGAACGGCGCCTCGGATGCCGAGGCCGCAGACACGTTCCTCACCTGGCTCGACGGGCTCCTTGCCGACATCGGCATCCCTCCCACCTTGGCGGACATCGGCGTGGCACGCGCCGACCTCCCGCGCTTCGCGGAAATGGCCAGTGGGGTCACCCGCTTGATCCAGAACCATGCAGGCCCGACCGACACCGCCAGCCTGACCGCGATCCTCGAAGCGGCCTGGACCGGGGATCGGACCCGACACGTCCTGACTCCGAGCGGAGACAGTGACCGCCCTTCCACATGACGACGAGTCCCCTGTGGGGCGGCCAAGGCGAGCGCGAGCCGGCCGCCGGGGTGATCGCGACGGCGACGGCCTGGTCGACGTTCGCTTCACGGTTGTGGCCCCCGGCGGCATCGATGAAGCAGCCAGGTGACCAGGTCCACTCACCTCCATCTGAGCGGCGGCTGATCATGTGCTACGGTAACCGAGTTGCAGTTTTGATTTCCGTAGACGTTTTTCAGCGCCTGATGGGGTATCAAACCCATCCAGGCGCTTTTTCGTTTTCGTGTCGTTTCGACGCGGGTGATCAACGCAGCGGCGTAAGGGTCCGCACAGTGCGGTCTCTAACAGCCTGCGAGGAGCAGACATGACTACAGGTACCGTGAAGTGGTTCAACGCCGACAAGGGCTTCGGCTTCATCAGCCCGGACGACGGCGGCGCCGACGTCTTCGCCCACTTCTCCGCGATCTCGGCGAGCGGCTTCCGTAGCCTCGACGAGAACCAGAAGGTGGAGTTCGACATCACCCAGGGCCAGAAGGGCCCGCAGGCGGAGAACATCCGCCCGCTCTGATCCACACTCTGCTAACGGCGGCCCGACTGATTCAGCGGGCCGCCGTTCGGCGTTTCATACGCTCACCACGGCATCTCAACGCTCACTGGACTGGGACGAAGGTGGCGGCCAACACCCGCCAGTTGCCGTCCTCACGCACCCACAGCCGGGTGTAGCGCAACCGCGCGGACATAACGGCACCGCCCTGAACGGCATCCACCGCAGCGACCGTGCGGGTCACCCCGGTCTCACCGTCTTCCTGGACGTCGAGCGACTCCTCCACCAGGTTGGTGATTCGCAGGGCCCCCGAGCGGTAGCTCTCCAGGTCATCTTCCTTGGTAAAAACCGTGCCATCCGGTCCAGCACCCACGACCTGGGGGTGCAGAAGCGCGTCGAGGGACTCGACATCGGCGGCGCGCTGAGCGGCTTGAAGCTGCCGTTCCGCAGTCTGGAGATCCATCCAGCGATCCTCTACAGCGCCCCGCACCAAGACAAGCGGATTCGCTCGCGGCAGAACGGCAACGTCAGCCCAGCTCGGTGAGGCGACACGAACCATCGCCCGTCACCGGCGATGCATGCCAACGTTGGTAAGAGCTGGAACAGCGTAGGGTCAGTGTGCAGTGAAGACTTCGCGCCGCCGCGCGAGTCTTCCGTCACCTGCACGCCGCGATCAGGCGAGTACCACGCTGCACGTTCACCGACCTGCTCCAGGAGGTTCGATCATGTCCAAGGACTCGACGAGCAAGGCGAACGTCAAGAAGAAGGGTAAGACGATCAAGGAGAAGCAGACTGCGAAGCGCCTGAAGCGCGACGAGCAGAACGGGAATTCTTCAAACATCGTGTCCACCGGGCGCTGACGCCGGCAGCATCGCTCAAATGTCCAAGTGCGGCGATGAAGGTGGGGGCTGACGATCGTCGGATCCCCACCTGCCGCAGCGGCATAGATCTGCGGCGAGGGCCGCTCGGCTGCCCTCGCCGACACCGCTCGGGAAGTTGCACGACACTGTCGTCCACACCGATGCCCCGTCGATGGAGTCACGTCCGGGCGGTCGCTGCCAGAGCGGACAGTGCCGTGCTCACCACGTCCGACACCGACGGGGACATCCGCACGCGCTGAGCGCGAGGCCCAGCGGCGACCCGCTCAAGGGCACCCCCGCCGGCCCGGATCGCCGGGGGCCGACCTCCCGGCGCTGTCAGCCGCTGGTCGCGCTGGCCGACATACGGGCGCGGTACGCGGCGACGGCCGCACGATTTCCGCAACGACCGTCGCAGTACCTCTTGGACCTGTTCTTGGAGAGGTCCACCATCACGTTGTGGCACTCGGGGTGGGCGCACGAGCGTAGCCGGCGAAGCTCTCCCTGACGAAGCAGGTCGGCAACGGCGATCGATGTTCTGATGGCAAAGCGGGCCGCTAGTGGCGCATCCGCGGGCGCGACCTCCAAGCGGTAACCCCACTTGCCGCATTTGACCAGCTGTGGAAGTGCATTGAACTCGTGGAGCAGTTGATTGACCACGCTCGCCGCGGTGTCTCCGGTTGCCTGCCAGAGTTCACGGAGGCGGGGGCGGAGGCTGCGGAGCGTCTGCAGGTCGTTCCTGCCACAAGCCGGCCCCTCATCCCAGGCCAGGATCTGGACAATGCGTCTGAGCACGGCATCGTCGGGCTGGACGCCGTCTCCTCCGGTCGTGTTCACCAGCGCCGCAGCGGCAACCAGTGCCCGTGCCGCGTCATGAGGGAGGACGGTGCTGGCCCCCTCATGCCCACCGGTGTCGGATCCTGTCCGCCATCGGAGCGCGTCTCCGTTGGCCAGGTCCGGTTCGTCGAAGGAGGCCATCAGCTGGTCACCGCCGACATCTCGGACGGCAGGCGAACCCGGCCGCGAAGCCCTGGCCTGTGACGTGATCCGGTCGATGGCACTGGCCTGATCGGACAGGAGCCGTACGGACCGAACCACCCCGCCTGCGACGGCTGGCTCCCCGCGGGTCCGGTGAGCCGCGCTGTCACCGTGCGCTGGAGGTCGGGGCCACCGGCCAGTCGATGTCGGAGGCCGAGGCGGGGCTGGTCGTGCACAGCACGGAGACGAGGACGGCAACGGCGATCATGGCGCACCTACGCACAGTCAACTCCAGATTTGAGGGATGCGGGTGAGGGCAAAGCCGGCGGTCGTACCGCGTCGGGTTGTCCGCTCTGGTACGACCAACCTATCTGGAGCACCATGGCTTGGCAAGGTTTTGCCAGAGGTTGGCACGAGTGAATCTCCGTTTAGGCAACTGCGGTTAAGGTGCGGAAATACGCCACAGATAGGGACAGGCCGGCCATGCCACCGGCACGTAGTCGCACGTTCATCGACCAGAGCACAGCCACGGAAGACCTCCCGTGTTGCCTCGCATATGCCAAGCCCGTTGTCTCGGACAGCGCAGATCCCCACCCATGCGTCGAGCCGGGGCCGCCCACACGGCGGTGACCCGGCTCCCCGCGGCTGCTGGCCGGCCTCGGTCAGCCGAGCACCCGCTTCAGCCAGCCAACGCGGGCCTGGTGGGCGGTTCGAGACACCGTGGCGGTAGGTACCCACTCGTCGAAACTGTGGAACGCGCCCGACCAGACGTGCAGCTCGGCCTGCCCACCGGCACGCCAGATCCGGCTCGCGTACTCGATGCCCTCGTCGCGCAGCGCCTCAACCGAGCCCACTTCAATGAAGGCTGGCGGCAGACCAGACAGGTCCATCGCCCGCGCCGGAGCGGCGTAACAGGACACTGCCGGCAGGCCTCGGCGCTCGCCGAGCAGCGCGGTCCAGCCCGCTTCATTGGACAGCCCGTCCCACAGGCCGACCCGGCCGAGCTGACGGCAGGAGTCCGAGGCGCACCGGTCGTCCAGCATCGGGAACTGCAGCAGCTGCCCCTTGGGCCTGAGACCACCGCGGTCCCGCGCGAGCAGGGCCAGGCCGGCAGCCAGGGCGCCACCGGCACTGTTACCGCTCAACACGATCCGGTCGGGATCAAGGCCGAGGGAGGTGGCGTGACTGGCGAGCCACAGCAGCCCGGCATAGCAGTCCTCCACCGGGGCCGGATCCGGGTGCTCGGGCGCGAGCCGGTATTCGACCGACACCACGGCGAGGGAGAGCGCCTGAGCTCGGTCGAGCTCGCCGATGAGCTCGGTGCTGCGGTGGCTGCCGGCCACCATGCCGCCGCCGTGGGTGTGATAGACCACCGGAACCGGCGTGGTGACGCCCACCGGTCGGCAGATCAGCAGAGTGATGTCAGGGGCACCGGCCGGGCCGGGGACCTTCCGTTCCTCGATCTCGAACGCCCCATCGCGGCGGATCTGCGCGTCGGTCAGACGGCCGGTCCGGGAGCGTTGCCGTCGGTCGGCGATCAGGTCGACGGTGAGTGGCATCGGCAGCTCGGACAGGATCGCCGACAGCGGACCGGCCAGCTCGGGGTCGAACGGTGGTGGGACTGCGGCGGCCACGGTCCCGGTCATCACGCCTCCTCCAGCAGTGCCAGAGCGTCCACTTCGAGCAGCAGGTCCGGGCGGTAGAGCGCGACCACCTGCACGACGGTGCTGGCCGGTGGCCGGGAGGTGTCGATGAACTCGTCGCGCACCGCCAGCACCGTCGGTACGAACGCGACGTCGGTGACGAACCAGGTGAGCTTGACGACGTCGTCGAAGCTGCCGCCGGCTGCGGCGAGACAGCGGCCCATGTTGGTGAAGACCTGCCGCGCCTGCGCCTCGGGATCGCCGGGGCCGACCAGCTCCCCATCGGCGTCGAACGCCATCTGCCCGGCGATGGCGGCGAGCCGGCCCCGCGCGACGACGACGTGGGTGTAACCGGAGCTTGGCTGCACACCGGCGGGCTCGGCCAGGTGGGTGATGCGGGGTGTTGGCACAGTGTCCTCCCGAGGATTCGGTGATGGTGCGGGCGTACGCGACCACCGCGGCTCCAGGACGCCGAGTGATCGGGGCCTGATTGCCGGGCGGGCGCGGCGGTGGTCGCCGGTTACCGCGCCCGCAGCCGGACCGGCAGGCTCTCCGTGCCGTTGACAGCGATCGAGCTGACGCGGCGGGCGGGGCCGTCCAACTCGATCGCGTACGCCCCGTCGAGCAACTCGGAGAAGAGCACCCGCATCTGTGCCCGGGCCAGCGTGGCACCGATGCAGAAGTGCTCACCGACGGCGAGGGCGATGTGCCGATTCGGCGTACGCGTGATGTCGAACTCGTACGGGTTGGTGAACACGTCCTCGTCACGGTTGGCGGAGGGAAGCCAGAGCACGACCTTGTCGCCGGGGGCGATGCGCTGCCCGCGCAGTTGGTACGGGCGCGTGGCGGTCCGCACGCTGTGGGTGGCGCTCGATGTCCACCGCATGATCTCCTCGATCGCGCTGGGCAACAGCGCACGGTCCTGAGCGAGGCGTTTCCACTGCTGCGGGTGTTCGAGTAACGCCTGTGCCCCGCCAATGAGGGCCAGCCGGCCGTTCTCGGTGGCGCCGATGAGGTTCTCGCAGTTGAGCACGACCTCGATCTCGGTGAGCAGGTCACCGCCCACGGTGCCGTGCAGCAGCGCGCTCACCAGGTCGTCGGTCGGTTCCTCCATCCGGCGGTACAGCAGGTCCATGAAGTAGTCGACGATGTCGGGGTGGGAGACGAGCGAGCTGTGGGCCGCGAAAGCCTCGTCGGTCCATCGGTACAGCTTGTCGTGGTCGGCTTCGGGCACCCCGAGGATGTGCGCGATCGTCATCAGGGACAGCCGTCCCGCCACGTCGGTCGCGAAGTCGCAGGTGTCCTGCTCTGCCGCGCGGTCCAGGACGCCCTGGACACTGGCGCGCACGTAGCCCTCCAACGCCCGCACCGCGCGGGTGTTGAACCAACCGGCCATCAGTGTCCGCAGCTGCTTGTGGCGGGGGGCGTCGGTGAGCGCGAGCGTGAGGTTGCCGCCCGGATCGGGGCCAGCTGCGGCTGGCCGCAGCAGCACGCCCTGCGCCGAGCTGAACGTGGCGCTGTCCTGGTAGACCGCTCGGATGTCCGCATGCCTGGTCAGTGACCAGAATCCGGGCAGCTCGGTCGCGGGCTGCCAGTGCACCGGGGCTTCGGCGCGCATCCACGCCCACAGTGGGTGCGGATCGCCGGTGGCGTACAGGTCCGAGTCGGTGAGCCGGGACAGCGGCGGCGTGCCGGCAATGGCCCGGCCGGACGCGTCGATCTCCGCTGGCTCGGTGGTGGTGGCCGGAATGGTGCTGATGGTCATGGCCGGACTGCTCCCGTCGCCTGGCTGTACACGTACTCGGAAAAGTGCTTGGCGAGGTCGGCCGCGGTTTTCCCGGTGACCACCGCGGGGTTGTAGGTGACCTCCAGCCGCAGGCCGTCGCCGTCGGGCCACAGCTCGGCGTGCAACTCCAAGGGCAGGTCGAGATACGGCTGCCGGACGAAGGTGACGCGGGCGTCCGGAAGCTCCAGCTCGGGTACGGCATTGTTCTGGTAGGCGAACAGCGTCTGGTACGCCGGTGGCCGCCCGGTCTCGCCGAGCAGGTGGAACCCGGCCAGACTCTGGGCCGCGAGCATCTGCTGGACGGTACGGCCCACGATCCGGACCGCACCGGTGTCACCGGCGCACGCGGCATCGCGCAGTCGCAGGCAGACCATGGTGATGTGGCAGCCGATCGCGCGTACCAGGGCAGGGTCGTCGCGGCGGGCCACCGGCACCCCGAAGGCGACGTCCCGCTGGCCGGTGACGTCGGCGACGCTGGCCGCCCAGAGGGCGAGGAGGACGACGAAGCGGGTGACGTTGGCTGCTGCGGCGGCGGCGTCAACGGCCGCGAGGGCGTCCGCGGCCAGCCTGACCTCGACCCGCTCGGGTTGCCGGCGCGACCTGATCGGCACGATCGCGGTTGGTGCCGTCGTGCCTGTAGAGGGGTCGAACGCGGTCATACCGTCGGCTGCGGCGCTCTCGGCGGGTGCAACGCGGCCGTCGGATTCCGTGCCATCGCCGTCGAGGGTTGACGGATCGGACGACCACCGCAACGGCGGCACACCCGCCAGGGCGGCGCGCACCTCGGCGAGGCGGCGTTCGGGCTCGGCCAGTCGGCAGCGGGCCAGTTCGGCGCGGACCAGGTCGGCCAGGGCGGGGCCGGGCCCGAGCGCGACCGCGAGCCGGTCGGGGTCGGCGTCGCCCAGGGCGATCCGGTACGCGGTGCCGAGATCGTTGGCGAGGACGGCCTCGGACCAGCCGTCGAAGGCGACGTGGTGCACCGCGCATCCGAACACGGCCGTGGGCGCTGCCGGCTCCAGCACGTCGACAGGCACGAGGACGGTGTGCCACACCTGGGCGTCCTGCGGTGCGAGCGGCGCGGCGAGCGCCTCGCGGGCGGCGGCGAGGGCCGCGTCGACGCCGGCCTGCGGCGGCAGCACAGTCAGCGCGGGCGCCGGCACGTCGTCGGGACACGCCGCCGGCTCCGGGTCGAGCAGGTATGCCGCGCGCAGTGACTCGTGCCGCAGGTGTACGGCAGCGATCGCGACGGACAGGGCCGACCTGTCGAGTTCGCCCTCGACGACCCAGCTGAGCAGGCAGTGCCCGGTACGGTCGGCCGGGTTCAGCAGTTCCCGGGTCAGTTGCATGACCTGAACGGCGGTCAGCGGGGCCGCGTCGTCGTCGGGTACTGACAGGGCCGCCTCCCGCCCTGCCCCCGCGACGGCGGTCGCGTCGGACAGCCGGCGAGCGAGGCCGGTGACTGTCGGGCACTCGTACACCCAGGACACCGGCACCGGAATGCCGGTGCGCGCCGAGAGACGGGCACACACCCGGCCGGCGTCGAGCGAGGTCAGGCCCATCTCGGGGAACGGCGTGTCCAGCGGGATCGTGCCGACACCGAGGACGGCGGCGGCGCACTCGGCGACGTCGCGCAGCACCGGGTCGCCGAGGGTGGCCGGGTCGCAGCCCGCGGCCGGGTCGGAGTTGACAGCGGGGGGTGTCAGCAGCGCCAGCAGCGCCCGCTCGTCCAGCTTGCCCTGGGCGGTGAGCGGAAACGCGGCGACGCTGACCACTGCGGCCGGACGGTGGTAGGCGACGAGCGCGTCGCGGATCCGGGACGACGCCTCGGGCAGCGGGTCACCGTCGCGGACGGGCACGCAGAACGCCACCAGCTCCCGGTCGCCGCGGCCGGTGGCGCGGGCCACCACCCGGCAGTGTCGTACGTCGGAGAGCAGTTCCTCGATCTGGCGTTCGACCTCGGCCGGCTCCACCCGGTTGCCACGGATCTTGAGCTGACGGTCGGCGCGGCCGGTCAGGTGCAGCAGTCCGTCCTCGTCCCAGGTGCCGAGGTCGCCGGTGCGGTAGACGCGGACGTCACGATCGCCGACGCGGATCCGGGTGAACTTGGCGGCGGTGAGGGCGGGGTCACCGAGGTACTCGATCGCCAGGCCGTCGCCGGCCAGGCAGATCTCGCCGGTTTCGCCGACAGCGCAGGGGCGCTGTCCGTCCAACACGTACACCTCGGTGCCGGGCACGGGTCGCCCGAGTGGAATGCCGCCGGGCCGCTCGCAGTCGTCGGCGCGGATGCGGTGGGTGGTGGCGAAGACCGTGCACTCGACCGGGCCGTAACCGTTGAGCAGGACGGTGTCGGGATGCAGCGCCAGGAACCGGCGTACGTGCGGCACGGACAGCCGCTCCCCGCCGATCATCACCTGGTCCAGGCCCTCGAACGCGTCGGGCGCCTCGTCCATGATCAGGTTGAACAGGCTTGCGGTGCACCACGCGGTGTTCGCACCGTGCCGGGCCACCCCGTGGCGCAGGGCCGACGCCGACAGGTAGGGATCGGCCACGATCACCGAGGTGCCCCCGTTGAGCAGGGCGGACCACAGTTCGAGGGAGAACGCGTCCCAGGGGGTGGCGGCCGCGAGCGGGATCACCGTCCGGTGGTCGAAGCGGGCGAAGCCGCCGGGCTGCAACAGGCGGGCGGTGGCCCCGTGCGGGCTGACCACCCCCTTCGGCCGGCCGGTCGTGCCGGAGGTGAAGAAGACGCAACACGGGTCGGCAGCGGCGACGGCCACGGACCGGAAACCGGGGCCCGCGCTGACCGGTGCGGCCGAGATCGGCCATGCCGGCACCGCAAGGTCCCCGGCTGGTTCGGTGCCGGTGACCACCAGTGGGGGCCGCAGGTCCGTGAGCACGGCGTCGAGGCGCGGCGCGGGCCAGTCCGGCGGCAGCAGGCAGTAGGCGGCTCCGGTCTTGAGCACTGCCAGCAGCGCGACGACCAGGTCGGCGCTGCGTGGCAGCAGGATCGGCACCCGGTCGCCGGGTCGCACCCCGGCGGCGACCAGGCCCGCCGCCCAGGCATCCGCGGCGGCGTCGAGCTGCGCGTACGTGATCGTGCGAGGGCCCTCCACGACGGCGGCGGCGCCGGGTCGGCACCGCGCCTGCCGGGCCACGGTCTGGTGCAGCCCTTCCGCCGGAGCGGTGTTGGGCGAGCCGACCGACCATCGCGGGTCTGCGTGCACGCTGTTTCCCCTCGTCGGTACCTCTCGGGGTGATCAGGCGACGTGCGTCGCCATGTTCAACACGAACGTTGCCATGACATTGCCTAATCTGGCAACCTACTGGCAAGCCCGGGCATGTAGACCGCATCGATCCACGCCGGACGGTGCTCCTGGTGACCGATCAAAGGTGGGTGCATGGCACGCGACCGTTCCCTCGACATCGCCGTATCCGGCATGGCCGGCAGGTTTCCCGGCTCATCGGAGCTGACCCAGTGGTGGGACGCTCTCACTGCCGGCCGGGTGCTCACCCGTCGTTACCAGCGACAGGAACTCGCCTCCGAAGGGGTGCCCCCGGACCTGCTCGACGACCCGGACTACGTGGCGGTGCACGGCCACCTCGCCGACGCCGACCGGTTCGACCACGTGCTGTTCCGGATGAGCCCGCGCGAGGCCGAGATGCTCGACCCGCAGCACCGGCTGATGCTGGAGTGCGCCTGGTCGGCCCTTGAGGACGCCGGCGCCAACCCGCTCGACACCGGCCTCACCACCGGTGTGTTCGCCAGCGCCAGCAGCAGCGACTACCTGCGGCGGATGGTGGCCGGCGGCCAGCTCACGCCGCTGACACTGGAGGACGCGCTGCACGGCACCGAGCCCGACTTCCTGGCCAGCCTCCTGTCCTACCGGCTGAACCTGAACGGCCCCGCACTGGCGGTGCAGACCGCCTGCTCGTCGTCGCTGGTGGCGGTACACCTCGCCGTGCAGGCACTGCTCAACGGCGACTGCGACCAGGCGCTCGTGGTCGCCGCCGGGATGGCCTTCCCACAGGCGGGGCACCTGCACGTGCCCGGCGGCATCCACTCCCCCACCGGTCACTGCCGCCCGTTCGACGCCAGCGCCGACGGCATCGTCGCCGGGTCCGGTGTCGCCTGCGTGGTGCTGCGGCGCCTCGCCGACGCCCTCGACGACGGTCCCGCCCCGCACGGGGTCATCCTGGGTACCGCCATCAACAACGACGGCTCGGCGAAGGCGGGCTACTACGCGCCGTCCGTCGAAGGCCAACAGGCCGTCATCCGCGCTGCCCTGCGGGCCGCCGACGTCGACGGCGACTCCATCGGATACCTGGAGAGCCACGGCACCGGCACCCGCATCGGCGACCCCATCGAGTGGGCGGCCGCATCCGCGGCCCTGCGCGCGAGTGGTGCCCGCCCCGGCCAGGTCGCTGTGGGCGCACTGAAGGCGAACACCGGCCACCTCGACAACGCCGCGGGTGTGGCCGGCCTGATCAAGGCGATCATGGTGGTCCGGGAAGGGGTGATCCCTCCGGTCGCCGGACACAGCACGCTCAACCCGCTCCTCGAACACGACGGGTCGCCGCTGTACGTGCCCGAGCAGGCTCGGTCATGGCCCGGCACGGAACCTCGGCGCGCCGGGGTCAGCGCGTTCGGCGTCGGCGGCACCAACGCCCACGTGGTCGTGGAGCAGCCCCCGGTCGACAGCACCGCCCCCCGCGGCGCCCGCCCCGGCCGCCACCTGGTCGTGCTGTCCGCAGCCGATGATGCCGCGCTCGACCGCGCCGCCACCCGGCTCGCCGCGCACCTCCGCACCCACGACGTCCTGCCGCAGGACGTGGTGCGCACCCTGGCTACCGGCCGAGCACACCTGGCCGAGCGACTCGCCGTCGTGGGAACCGACACCGACGAACTCGCCGAGCGGCTGGAGTCCCGTGGCACCACCGCGCACGGCCGCGTGCCCACGACCGGCCCGGCACCGCTGGTGTTCGCCTTTCCCGGGCAGGGCGCCCAGTACCCCGGCATGGCCCGGCCGCTGGCCGCCGACCTGCCGGGCTTCAGCGCCGCGCTGGCGACAGTGCTCGACGAGTACGACCCCACCACCGCTGAACTGGTCGGCCGCGCGCTGCTCGACCCCGGGTTTCCCGCCGACGACCTGGCCGAGACCGCCCTGGCCCAGCCCGCCCTGTTCGCTGTGGAGTACGCCGCCGCGATGGCGCTGCGCGAGCTCGGCCTGCACCCGGCGGCCGTCACCGGGCACAGTCTCGGCGAGATCACTGCCGCGTGCGTGGCCGGTGTGCTCGACCTGGCCGACGCCGCCCGGCTGGTGACCGTGCGCGGGGCGGCCATGCAGCAGTGCCCACCCGGTGCCATGCTCGCCCTGACCTGCGGCGAACAGGAGACCGCTGACCTGGTACGCGCATCCGGCCTGGCGCTGGAGACCGCCGCCGTCAACTCTCCCGACCACACCGTGGTGGCCGGCCCGCCGGACGTCGTCGACACTTTTGAGGCCTGGCTGAACGGCCGGGTGCGTGCGCGGCGGCTGCGCTGCCGGCGCGCGTTCCACACCGCGCTCGTCGACGCCGCGGACGCGCCACTGCGGGAGGCACTGGCCGGGATGCGACTCGGACCGCCCACGCTGCCGTGGGCAACCAACAGCGGTGAACTGCTCCTCCCGGGAGCCCCTGTTGGCGCGACCCTGTTCACCGCACAGGCGCGCCACACGGTGCGGTTCGGACCATCACTGCGACGGCTGGCCGAGCGGTTCACCGATGCGGTCGTGGTCGAGGTCGGGCCAGGCCACGCACTGTCCACTCTGGTGGAGAGCGGCGGCCTCACCGCCGTGCCGCTGTGCGGCGGTCGGCCCGGCGCCGACGACGAGGCGATGCCCGACGCCCTGGGACGACTGTGGACCATCGGTCAGCCGGTGGACATCGACGCGACGTGCCTCACCGGGCGCCGCGTCCACCTTCCCGGCTACGCCTTCCACGGGCCACGCCACCTGGCCGCCGAGGCCAGACCGGCACCCGCCGGGCACAACCCGCCGGCTGTCGTCCCGCTGCCCGTCACCGCCCCGGCGCCGGCTGCGACCGCGTTCGCGACCGGGCGCGACAGCGGCATCGGCGCGGCGCCCGGCGCCGACCGACCGGCCAGGGCCTTCGAGCAGGACGTGCCGTCGCTGCTCGGCCGGCTGTGGACCGATCTGCTCGGTCGGGACCAGTTGTCCGATGACGCCGACTTCTTCGCGCTGGGCGGCGACTCGCTGAGCATCACCCACCTGGCTCGCCGGCTACGTACCGAACTCGGCATCCGGGTGCCGATCCGCGACCTCATGACCCGCCCGACGCTCGGCGATCACACGTCGATGTGCCGAGCCCTGGTCGACAGCGACCGCGCACCTGTCGCGGTTGGCTGATCGACGCCGGGGCGGCCGCCGTCCGCCGCTACCGCACCTCCGTCCGCACCCTTGTCACCAGGGAAGAAGGAGCTCGTCCATGACCACGCTGTCGATAACCCCGCCGCTGGGCACACCGTCCGACCTGCCGTGCCCGGCGTACCTCGGCGGTCCCCTGCCGGACGGTCCGCTGCCGCCGGTGCCGGACCTGGTGACCGCGGTGGCCGCGCGCACGCCGTCCCGGCCGGCGGTGCGCTGCGGCACCGACGAGATGAGCTACGCCGAACTCGGCGCACGCAGCTCCCGAATCGCCGCCGCGCTCACGAACGCCGGTGTGGGCCGCGGCGACCGGGTGGCGGTCCTCGCCGAAGCCAGCACGGCCACCGTCGCCGCCATCCTCGCCGTGCTGCGCTGCGGCGCGGCGTACGTACCCCTGGACCCCGGCCAGCCCGACCAGCGGTTGACCGAGATCCTCGCCGATGCCCAGGTCAGCGCGGCCCTGGTCAGTGACGGCACCGCGAACCGTCTGGCGGGCACGGGCCTGCCCCTGGTGCCGGTCACGGCAGGCGACACCGCCGCCGGCACCGACGGGGCACCGGTCGACGTCCCCGTGCTGCTCACCGACCCGGCGTACCTCATCTACACCTCCGGCAGCACCGGGGAGCCCAAGGGCGTGGTGGTCGAGCACGGGCAGTTGGCCGCCTCGACCCTGGCCCGGCGCCTGGTCTACCCGGGCGAACCCACGTTCCTGCTGGTGTCCCCGCTCAGCTTCGATTCCTCGGTGGCCGGCCTGTGGGGCACGCTGACCGCAGGCGGCTGCCTGATCGTGGCAACCGGCGCGCAGGTACGCGACCCGGAGCAGTTGGTCAGACTGGTCGACGACCACCGGGCCACCCATCTGCTGTGCATCCCCTCGCTGTACAGCTACCTTCTCGATGCCGCCGCGCGCATGGGAGGGGGCCGCCTGGAGTCGCTGCGAACCGCGATCGTGGCCGGTGAGGCCCTGCCGCAGGAGCTGGTGGAGCGGCACTTCGTCGAGACCTCCGGTCGCTGCGAGCTGGTGAACGAGTACGGCCCGACGGAGGCGACCGTGTGGGCGACCTACCAGCGTTTCACCGCACCAGCCCCGGTGACCATCGGCCGCCCCATCCCCGGCGCCCGGGTGTACGTCCTGGACGAGCAGCTGTGCCCGGTCCCCGTCGGCGAGTCGGGCGAGCTGTACGTGGCCGGCGCCGGTGTGGCCCGCGGCTACCACGGGCGGCCCGAGGCCACGGCCCGGGCGTTCCGCGACGATCCGTTCGCGGCCATCCCGGGCGAGCGGATGTACCGCACCGGTGACCTGTGCCGGTGGACCAACGACGGCACCCTGGAGTTCCTCGGTCGCCGGGACCATCAGGTCAAGGTCCGCGGTCATCGGATCGAGCTTTCGGCCGTCGAGGCACAGCTGTGCGCGCTGCCCGGCGTCCGCGAGGCCGTGGTCGTCCCCGCCGCCGGTGACACCGAGCTGGTCGGCTTCGTCCTATCTCTCGCCGGAGCTGCTCCGGAGTCCCTGCGAGGGCAGTTGGCCGACCGGGTTCCGGCGGTCATGGTGCCGAGCCGGATCGTGGTCCTGGACCACTTCCCGCGCACGGCCAACGGCAAGACCGATCGGGCCGCACTGCGCAGCCTGGCCGACGCCGGCCCCGTGACCGCCGAGGCGGCGACGCCGGCCGGACCGGCCCGGCCGCCCACAGCGGACCCGGCCGAGCTGGCCGTGCAGGTCAGTGCGGCGTGGACCGATGTGCTGCAGCGCGACGACGTCCCCGCCGACGTCAACTTCTTCGACCTGGGCGGTCACTCGCTGGCGATGTTCCGGCTACGAGACACGCTGGAGCGGCGTACCGGGTGCCGACTGTCGGTGGTCGCCCTGTTCCAGCACACCACTGTGGCGTCGCAGGTGGCGCTGCTGCGCGACGGCGGCGACGCGGCCGACGCCGACACGGCCACCGGCGAGGCCCGCTCCGCCCGTGCCCAGCGGGCCCGCGCGCTGCGCGCCCGGCGTACCGGCCTGATGCAGGAGGCAGAGTGATGACGATGCGCGAATCCACCACCTGGCTGCGGTGCCCCGCGCCGCTCACCGACCCGGACGTGCGTCTGGTGTGCTTCCCCCACGCGGGCGGCTCCGCCGCCATGTTCCATTCGTGGGGCGGGCGTCTGCCCGGCGTCGAGGTGCACGCTGTCTGCTATCCCGGCCGCGCGCACCGGATCGCCGAACCACCGCCCACCGACCTTCGCCGGCTCGCCACGCAGATCACCGACGCGCTGGTGCCGTTGGCGGACCGCCCGCTGATCCTGTTCGGTCACAGCATGGGCGCGGCCATCGCCCTGGAGACCGCTGTCGCGCTGCAGGAGCGTGGGATCGAGCCGTTCCACCTGTTCGCGTCCGGATCGCGCGACGCGCCGTACCCAGGGCCGGAGCAGTTGTCGGACCCGGACGACCTGAACGACGCGGCGGTCGTGCAGCGCCTGCTGACGCTCGGCGGCACCGACCCGGAGTTGGCCGCCGACCCCGAGTTCCAGGAGTTGGTCCTGCCGTACGTGCGTGCCGACGGCCGGATGTTCCACGCGTACGAACCGGGCGCGGGGCCGATGCTGCGGTGCCCGGTGACGACGATCGTGGGCGACGCCGACGACGACGCCGACTGCCGCCCGTGGTCGACGCTGACCACCGGGACGGTCCGCGCGTACGGTGTCCGTGGCGACCACTTCTACCTGGTGGCCGAGCCGCCGCTGGCGCTGCTGGGCGACTGCCTGCCCGCGCCGGTGAGGAGTGGGCCGTGACGATCACCTCCGCCGCGCTGGGATCTGTGACCACCGGCCTGCCCCGTTCGCCCGCCGACGATGTCGGTCCCGTGGACGGGTCGCCGCGCCGGACCGCGGCGGACGTCCTGGCACTGGTCGAGCGGCACGACCTGGAGATCGTCCGCTTCCTGTGGGTGGACCACAACGGGATCCTCCGGGGCAAGGGCGTGGGCCGGGAGGTGCTGCCCGGCCGGCTACGGTCGGGGGTGCCGCTGTCGGTGGGTCGCCAGGCGGCGAGCCTGCTGGACCAGGCCCAGCCGGTGCCGGGGTTCGCGGTGATGGACGAGGTGCGCATCTCCGCCGACCCGGACACCCTGGCGCTGCTGCCGCACGCGCCGGGCTCCGCGGCGATGCTCGGTGACCTGCTCACCAGGGACGGTGCCCCGTGGGGTGCGTGTCCGCGAGCGTTCCTCCGCGACGCCGTGGCCGAGGCCCACCAGGAGGGGTACGCCGTCGTGGCCGCGTTCGAACCGGAGTTCACGCTGCTGCGCGACGGGGTGCCGTTCGACGACGGGCTCACGCTCGACAACGAGGCGTTCGACGTCACCAACGGCTACGTGATCGCGCTGATCCGCGCCCTGCGCTCGGTCGGTGTGGCGGTGGAGCAGTACCACCCGGAGACCTCTCCGGGCCAGCACGAGGTCACGGTCCGGCCCGCCCCGGCACTGCGTGCCGCCGACAACCACGTGTGGCAGCGGATACTCACCCGTGGTCTGGCCCGGCAGCACGGGCTGCGCGCCACGTTCGCCCCGGTGCCGCTTTCGGGGCTGCGCGGCAATGGCAACCACCTGCACGTGTCCCTCTGGCGCGACGGCAACGCGTTCGCCGCGCCCGGGGCGGGACTGTCGGACGTCGCGCACCACTTCATCGCCGGGGTGCTGACGCACCTGCCAGCGCTCACCGCCCTGCTGTGCCCCAGTGTCAACAGTTACGCGCGGCTGGTGCGGGGCAGGTGGGCCGGTGCCTACGGGTGTTACGGCTTCGACAACCGCGAGGCCGCCGTCCGGGTCCCGTCGGTGCTGGGCGGCGACGAGTCCGGCACCACCAACGTCGAGATCAAACCATGCGACGGCACCGCCAACCCGTACCTGGCGCTGGGCGCCGTCATCCATGCCGGGTTGGACGGGGTACGGCGGCGGCTCGATCCAGGCCCGCCACTGACCGTCGACCCGAACACCCTGTCCGACGCGGAACTGCGGCGCCGCGGGGTCACCGTCCTGCCCGCCAGCCTGGCTGAGGCGGTTGCCGCGTTGGAGCGCGACGAGCTGTTGATGTCGGTGCTGGGTTCGCCCCGCCGGGACCTCTACACCGCGATCAAGCGCGCAGACGTCCGCGACCTGGCGGCGATGCCCGAGTCGGAGGTGTACGCCCTGCACAACACCCGGTTCTGACCCGGATACGCAGGGTTGCCGACGCGGCAATGCGTCGGCAACCCGTCGAGGCAACCCCTGTGCCGGCACGCTGTCACGCGGCCCGTCGGCGTGGCTATACTCCTTTTCAACCACATACCGTCGGTGGCAATGCCGAGTCATTACCGGCGGTCATACCTGCGGCGCTTGATGTCGGTTGTCGGAGACCTTGGCCTTGGGGGTTGGAGATGCTGCAGCAGTCCGAGTTCGGGCCCCGGCTTCGCGCACTGCGCGAAAAGCGCGGCCTTTCCCAGGCGGCGCTGGCAAAGGGTGGAATCTCCACCGGCTACCTCTCCCGCCTCGAGTCGGGGGCCCGGCGTCCGACCCCCCGTGTGGTGGCGTACCTCGCACAGCGCCTCGGCGTGCCGGCCTCGGTCCTGGAAGACCCGAACGCCGACCCGGTGAACGTCGTGCAGGCTTCCCCGTTCACCCAGATCCTGGCCGCGATGATCTCCGCCAGCGGTGACGACCGCGTCGCCGAACCACTGGCCGAGGCGCTGCGTACCGACGGCCAGCGAGACCCGGCCGAGCGTTGGCAGGCGCTCTGGCTGCTCGCGGAGATCCGCGGTGACGCCGGCGAGCGCGACGAGCAGCGCCACCTGTTGGAGGAGCTGGTCAAGCTGAGCACGCAACTCGGCGTCGCGCCGCTGCTGGCCCGCGCGCAGACCCAGCTGTCGCGTTGCCTGCGCACCCTCGGCGACACCACCGGCGCCCGGGAGTACGCGCAGCAGGCGCACAGCATCGCCGACGAGCTGTCGCTCACCGACCGCGCGGCGACCCTGCAGGCCCTCGTCTCCGCGCTGGCCGAGGCGGGCCAGCTCGATGAGGCCCGCACCCATGCCGACGAGTTGTGCCACCTCACCAAGCCTGCGGGCGGGACGCTGCACGTCGAGGCGCTCTGGTCGGCCGCGACGGTCCGCACCCGGCAGGGTGACCACGCCGGCGCCATCGCGTATCTGGAGGAGGCGTTGTCCGGCGCGAACAGCCGCAACGACCTGCAGCTGTGGATCCGGCTGCACCTGGCCGCCGCCTCGCTGTATCTGCAGATCACTCCGGCGCAGCCGTCGCAGGCCCGCACCGCACTCGATGCTGTCGGCCCAGTCCTGAACCTGATCGGCACCGAGCGTCAGCACCAGGAGTTGCAGAGCCTCCAGGCTCACCTGGCGTTCGCCGAGGGGCGGCTCGACGACGCGCGCGTGCTGTGCGAGGCGGCCGCCACCCAGCGGTCGCTGCTGTCGTTCCGCGATCGGCTCAAGCTCGCCGCCCTGCACGCGCGCCTGTCCATTCTGGGCGGTGAGGCCGACGGCGGCATACGGGCGCTGCAGGACCTCGCCCGCCAGGCCGACGAGGCCCACAACGTCGAGCTCGCCGCCGAGCTGTGGCGCAACCTCGCGGAGACCCTGGCCAAGCCGTACGGTGACGGCCCTGCCCTCGCCGGCCGAGCCGCCACCGGCTGAACCGGTCCGGTGCCCGTTCGCCCCTCGGCGGCAGGCCATTTCAACATCGGTCAGGCGGCGCAGACACGGCGCAGCGACCGGCCGAACGCCTCGATGTCGGCAAGGCTGTTGTAGTGGTGCACCGACGTGCGCACGAACCGTTCGATCCCGGCCGCGGCCAGGTACAGCGGAGTGTGCGCGCCCACGCCGACCCAGGTGTTGAGCCCGTCGTCGGCGAGGGCGTCACGGATCCGTTCCGGCGGCAGCCGGTCGTGCGTGAAGGACGCGATGCCGCCGTGTCGGCTGCCGGGCATCAGTGGCCGGGCACCGGGTGTCTGCCGAATGGTGGCGGTCAGTGCCGCGTACACCTCGGCTGTCGGCGCCGGCGACGCGGCGCGGGCGTACTCGGCGGCGGCGAGCAGGCCGAGTATCGCGGCGTTGCCACGTTCGGCGGTCTCGAACCGGGCCGCCGTGTCCACGTCGCACCGGTGCTCGTGCAGCGACAGCGCCTGCGCGACGTGCAGGTCGTAGAACACGGGGTCGATCCGGTCCCACAGGTCGGGGCGTAGGTAGGCGAAGCCGGTGCCGCGCGGGCCGCGCAGGAACTTGCGGCCCGCCGCGGTGAGCGCATGGCAGCCGATCGCATCGACGTCGAGGCGGATCTGGCCCACCGTCTGGCACGCGTCCACCACGTACACCGCCGCGGAGCCGGCCAGCAGCGCACCGATCTGCTCGACCGGCTGGATCAGCCCGACCGCCGACGGCATGTGGACCACGGACACCAGCGCCACCCGATCGTCGAGGTGGGCGCGCATCCACTCCAGGTCGAGGTCGCCGGTGCCGCCCACCGGGATCACCTCGAGGGCGCACCCGCGGCGAGCGGCGAGCCGCTGCAGGGCGATGAGGTTGCCCGCGTACTCGTACGGGGTCGTCCAGATTCGACTGCCCTGGGGCAGGGTGAGATGGCACGCGATCCGGCACCACGCGTCGGTGGCACTGGCGAACAGGGCGATGTGCGCCGCTTGCGCACCGACAAGGTCCGCGAGCACGGCGTACACCCGGTTGGTGAGATCGTCGGCACGGGCCTGTTCGGCTTCGTACGGCCCGGCCGTGGCCTCCGCCTCGAGGTAGCCGGTCATCGCGGCCGTGACGCCGGGGGCCGGCAGGCCCGCGCCGGCGGTGTTGAGGTGGATCATGCCAGCCGTCATCGTCGGGCCCTGGCCGGTACGGGCGACTCCGCGGGCTCCGGCGGCGCCGCCACTGGCCGTGCTGGAGCGGGCACCGGTGCCGGCTGTGGTTGCGGTGGCGGCGTCCACGAGTGCCTGGCCAGCGCGGCGATCTCGGCGAAACTGCGCTGCCCTGGGTCGCCGGGATCGCCGCCGGTGCGACGCCACTCGCGGTATTTCCCGGCGTAACTGATCAGCGTTTCCTTGTCCCTGCGGCCCGGCGAGCGGGTCATGATGCCAGCCCACATCCCGTCCCACAACGCGTAAGCCGGATCGCCGAGCAGGATCCGGTGGGCCTTCTTCATGTTCCAGAAGGGCACGCCGGTGTTGAGGTGGTGAACCAGGTGGTAGTTGTCGTTGTGGCGCCCCAGCAGGAACCGTTCGATGGCCCAGCCGTGGCGGTTGCGGGTCATCAGGATCTGCCTGTTCTCGCTCTCCGGCAACGGGAAGTGTTCGGCCAGTTCGGACAGCCAGCCGATGGCGACCGCGGTGGTGAACAGCGGCACAATCCAGAACAGGACGAATTCGAGCAGGTAGCCGCCGGACACGATCGGGGTCAGCAGCACCGTCCATACTCCGAGCAGCAGCCAACGCTCGGCCCGCAGGCTGATCGGCATCGAGACGGCAATCTGGTCCTCGCGGAACAGCAGCCGGTCCTCCACCACGTAGCGGACATACTCGAGGGTTCGCAGACCCAGAGCCGCAAGAAGAATGTTGCGCAGGAAGAAGGCCCGGTTGGAGCCGCCCGGATCGTAGATGCCGCACTCCACGTGGAAGCTGTAGTCGGGGTCCTTGTCCCGGTCACCGAGGTAGCGGTGATGGAGGCCGATGTGTGAGCTGCGGTAGGGGTTGTGCATGTGGAACACCAGGTGCCCGGTGAAGACCGTGCTGAGCACCAGGTTCAAGGTCTGATTGCGTGCCAGCACCTTGTGCGACGCTTCGTGCAGGAGGTTGACCAGGGCACGCTGGGTGGACCCGATGAGCACCAGGGACACCGGGTAGAACCAGTACGACACGCCCACGCTGAGGTACACGGCGAATGCCACGACCGCGTAGTCGAAGAGGACGCCGAGTATTCCGTGGTGGTTGTCCAACCGGCACAGCTTGCGCAGCTCGCGCCGGATCTCGGGAGACAGCTTGCTGAAGTCGAGGTCGGTGGGCGGGCTGAGGGTGTTCACCGAGGCCATTCGAGACTCCTCGCAGAGGGCACGCGCCGGAATGTGCACGTGGCAAAAGGCCGCCAGCAGTGGCGAACCCAGCGCCCGCTGGCGACCGGCCGCGGGACCAGCCGGCGGCTGGCGGAATGGATGGCGAGCTGGGACAGGGTGGCGCTCAGCGACGACGGTAGAGGACGGCAACGTCTTTGACAATGCTGTTGCCTGACGTTGACAAGGCCGCTATTCCACGACTACGGTCAAGCCACCAAGAGGCGCTGGGGGGATCACATTCGTGATGCCGCAACCCGTCTGCATTCTGCCGTGATTGCGTGTCTCGGCAGATGTGAGTCGATGCCGAGTGGCACCGCCTCCCACACCTCAGGGATGAGACATTGGATCAGCCGCAGTTCGGTCGACGCTTGAGGGCCCTCCGATTGGGACGCGGACTGTCGCAGGCTGCACTCGCGGGGGATTACATCTCCACCGGCTATTTGTCGCGGCTGGAGTCGGGCGCCCGGCAACCCACGCCACGTGTGGTGGCATACCTGGCAGAGCGGCTCGGGGTCGAGGAGGCCGCGTTCCTCTCCCAGCCGATGTCGGCAACACTGGCAATCGTGCTCGCCTCGGTCACGTCGGGTGTGCAGACCGACAGCGCCGAACGCGTGGCCGAGGCGCTCCGCCTCGACGACGGACGCGCGCCGGAGCTGCGCTGGCAGGCCCTGTGGCTGCTGGCCGGGCTGCGCAGTGACGAGGGCGCGCACGAGGCGGCGTACGCGTTGCTGACCGAGCTGCTCGCGCTGGCCGAGGAACTTGACGTGCCCGAACTGCTGGTGCGCACGTGCACCCGGATGTCGCGATGCCTGCGGGTCCTCGGCGACATCGTGAAGGCCCGCGAGTACGCCGAGCGGGCCGTCAAACTGTCCACCGCGCTCGCTCTGCCGGACCGGACGGCCGCCCTGCACGTGCTGATCCCCACCGAGGCCGAGGCGGGCCGGCTGAGCGAGGCACGCCGGCACGCCGACCTGCTGTGCGCCCTCACCGAAGGCACTCCGGGCACCGCGTACGTGGAGGCGCTGTGGGCATCGGCGACGGTCAGCATGCGCCAGGGTGACTACCGTGCCTCGCAGGAGATGCTGGAACAGGCGCTGCGACTGCTGGACAGCCACGAAGATCTCAAGCTGTGGGTGCGACTGAGGCTCGCCGCTGCTTCGCTGTATCTGCAGAGCACCCCGGCGCAGGTTGCGGAGGCACGTGCCCGCCTGGAGGAGGTCGCCCCCGTGCTGCGGATGATCGGGTCCGAGCTGCACCAGCAGGAGATGCTCTCCCTGCAGGCACACCTGGCGTTCGAGGAGGGGCGGTTCGCCGAGGCCCAGGATCTGGCTGGCAGGATCGACGACTCGGACGGGCGCCTGTCGTTCCGGGATCGGCTGCGGATCGAGGTGCTACGCGGCCGACTCTCCATCGTCGGAGGCGACACCGAGGCCGGCATCGCGCACCTGCAGCGGCTGGCGCACAACGCCACTGCGGCGCACAACCTGGAGTTGGCGGCGGAGGCCTGGCGCAGTCTGGCCGAGACGCTGTCGGCGTCGGCCAGGCTACGGGGAATGAGCGCACGACCACCGGCGAGCAGCGGAAAGGACGGTTGAGATCGTGGGAGAGACGCAGATCAGGCCGATGCGGGTCGAGGACGTGCCAGCCGCCGAGCGAGCCTCGGCGGCGACCTTCTTCGAAGGCGACCGGCTCAGCCGCCGGGTGAGCGAGCCGGAGGTTCAGCCCCGGTCCGCCGCGGTGGGCAAGCAGTGGATCGACCGGATGTCGTACCTCGTGGAGACCGATCCGGGCGGCTGTTGGGCGGCCATGGACGGTGACGACATGGTCGGCTTCGCCATCTCGCAGAATCGGGAACAGGTCTGGTATCTGGCCACGTATGGCGTGCTGCCCCAGCACCAGGGGCGCGGGCTGGGCCGACAGCTGATGGACGCCGTCCTGGCCCATGCCGATGGGCGTCCGGGGCTGTTCTCGTCGACAGTGCACCCCGGGGCCACCCGCCGCTACCGGTTGGCGGGTTTCCTGCTCTATCCGCAGATGCGCATGGTGGGCACCGTGGACCGGTCCACGCTGCCGACGGTCTCCGGCCTGAGCGAGGGCGACGAGAACGACATCGAGTGGATGGATCGGCTGGACGTGAGCCGGCGCGGCGCCGGGCACGGCCCTGACCACGAATACATGATTCGCCGGATGCGTCTGGTGGTGTCCCGGCAGTCGGGTCGGCAGGGGTACGTGTTCATCGACGAGGATCTCGGGCAGGCGAAGCTGCTGGCGGCCGAGGACCCGCAGACGGCGTCCTCGCTGCTGTGGGAGGCGCTGGCCTCGTCGCACGGGCCGACGCTGATCAACTGCATCACCACCGCCAACCACTGGGCGATCGACGTGGGGCTCGCCGCCCGGCTGGACATCGGCCAGGAGGGCTATCTTGCGCTACGGGGCATGACGGAACCCACGCCGTACCTGGCCAGCGGCCACTTTCTCTAGTCAGCGGGGCCCGAGCCGTCCGGTGTGGGCGGCGTCGCCACGGCGGCGCCGCCCACACCGGGCAGCCTCGTCAGAAGTAGGTCCGGACGAAGTCGACAACGGTTTCGCCCCGCACGACCGGGATCAGCTGCCACTTGTCGAAGGCCGTGCACGGGTAGGACAGTCCGAGCATGACCCAGTCCCCCACCGCGAGCCCGTGCCCGGCGGGCAGCGTGAGGAAGGCGTGCTGGTCGTTGACCGCGCGGATGGCGCAGTCGGCCAGCTCACGGATCTCGCCGTCGACGCCGCGGACCAGCTGCGGTTCCGGCGGCCAGGCATCGAACGACAGGTCCCGTTTGCCGGCGGTCAGCAGGGCCAACCCTGGCTCCGGCATCGAGGTGACCCGCGCCCACAGCTTCAGGGCCGGCCGTAGCGAGCCGTTGGCGGCCTCACCCCGCGAGAACGGGGACATCCACCGGTAGAAACCGTCGTCGTGGGTGACATAGCATCCGCTGCGCAGCACGGTGGTCACCGACATGCCCGGCCACGGCCCGCCGAACACCTCGGCGACCTGGTCGAAGAAGCAGCTGCCCCCTGCGGTGAGCAGGATCTCGTCGGTCTCGAACAGTCCCTCGCGATGCAGGGCGATGGTCAGGTCGCGCATTCGGTGCAGGAATTCGTTGACCACCGAGATGCTGTGCGGCGACGGGTCGTTGACCAGCACACCCTCGTAGCCCCCCACCCCGATGAGACGCAGGAGTGGGCTGGCCGCGGCCGCGCGGGCCACCGCCGTCGCTTCGGCCACCGACCGCGCCCCGGCCCGTCCGGAAGTCCGGCCGACCTCGACCAGGACATCCACCGGCGCGGCGCCCACCTGACGCAGCGAGGCCTCCATCTGGGTCACCACCTCGACCGAGTCGACGAAGCAGACGAACTCGAACCCGGGGTCCGCGGACCGTTCCTCGTCGACCCAGCGCAGCCCGGCACTGTCGACCAGTTCGTTGGCGAAGATGACCCGGGACACCCCGAAGGCGCGGTACACCCGCAGCTGGGCGGTGTTGGCCGCAGTCAGCCCGTACGCCCCCGCCTCGATCTGGCGAGCCCAGAGCTGCGGCGCCATCGTCGTTTTCGCGTGCGGGGCGAGCTGCATTCCCCGGTCGGCGCACCACTTCGCCATCGTGGTGAGGTTGTGGGTCAGGGCGTCGTCGTCGAGCACGAGCATCGGCCCGAGGAATCCGTCCTCGAACAGGTTGAGCCCGCGTTCCGCGGCGTTGGCGATGGTGCAGCCGTCCAGCGCCACCGGCAGCCCCTTGTACCTCCAGGTGATCAGCTCCTGGCGGATCGCCTCCACGGCCTCGGTATCGATCATGTTTAGCCCTCCCACGAGACGATGCGCTTTGCCAAAGCTTGCCAGACTTGGCAACGACCAGCAATCGGCGAACGCCGAGCCGAGGTTGCTGCTGACTGAAAGTAGTTCTCATACTGCGGATTCAGGCGTTGCCAGGGCTGGCAAGGCTTGGCAATATGGCTCTCAAGACCGGCGGCGTTGGCCAGGCGCCCAGACGTGGAGCGTGTGCACCTCCCAGGCTCCACGCGGGCAGAGCCGTCGACTCCGACAAGGAAGGGCAGGACCAGGTGACTCACACCATCGAGAACCCCGTCAACACCCGGGTCCGGATCCGGCAGGTGGCGGGCAACATCGGCGCTGAGATCCTCGGCGTGGACGCCTCCGAGGACCTCAGCGACGATGTGATCCGCGAACTGAGGCAGGCGCTACTGACGCACAAGGTGATCTTCATCCGGCGTCAGGATCTGGACTACGACCGTCTGGTGGCGTTCGGCAAGCGGTTCGGCACCCTGACCCTGGGGCACCCGATCTACGGCGGCCCCGAGGGCAAGCCGCTGCTGCGGGAGATGGACTCCCGCGGCGAGGGCACCCGCGCGAACTACTGGCACGCGGACTTCACCTACATGGACAACCCGCCGGCCTTCGCCTTCCTGCACAACGTGGTCTGCCCCGAGGTCGGCGGCGACACGATCTGGGCCAACACCGGTGCGGCATACCGGGACCTGCCGGAGGGACTGCGCACGCTGGCCGACGGACTGCGCGTCGTCCACTCCAACGATTCGGACTTCACCGACGCCACCTACGACGGCGACGTGCGGACCAAGTACCTCAAGAACCGCTTCGCGGCCGAACACCCGGCCGTCCGGGTGCACCCGGAAACCGGCGAGCGCTGCCTGCTGCTGGGCGGGTTCGCGCGGGCTGTCACCGGCTACACCCCGCAGGCCGGCCGCGACCTGCTCCGGATCCTGACGGAGTACGCCACCAAGCCCGAGTACACGGTGCGCTGGAAGTGGCAGAAGGGCGACCTGGTGATCTGGGACAACCAGGCGACCCTGCACTACGCGATCAAGGACTACACCGAGCACCGCCGCGGTGAGCGGGTCACCGTCGCCGGCACCACCACTGTCGGTGTCGACGGCGCTCCCGCTGTCACATTGCAGGGCAACACCTCCGACTTCGTGGCGGGCGCGGGCATGTAGCCCACCGCCAACGTGAGCGGGGCCAGTTCCCCGGGTGTGCGCCGGTCCGCCGGCGTACACCCGGGGTTCGCCGTGTCACCGGCACCCGGCGAGCCGCCATGGGATTCATCAGGCGGCGGGGGTGGTGGAACACGACGACGGCTCCCGGCGGGACCGGGAGCCGTCGTGTCAGTCAGTCCAGGAGTGTCGGCAGCGGGGACAGGCAGCGCCGCTCAGGGCAGCGGGACCGCCGCCGAGGCGGCGCGCTCACCGGGCGGCACCTGGACCACCGCGTCCAGGAACGGGGCGGCGATCCGCTTCAGGTCCACCGGCTCGTCGCTGATGACGTACCCGGTCAACTGCCGCTCGTGGCGCCGGCCGGGCACATACCCGAGCATCAGTCCGGGCCCGCTCAGGTGCGTGCCGGTCATGACCAGGTCAGCGAGGTCGCGGCCCTCGGGGTCGTGATTGTCCTGCGACGGCACCGGGTGGAAGCCCATGGCGACCTTGAATGGGAACAGGCCCATCTTGGTCAGGTGGCCGTACAGGTTGGGTTCATCGCCCAACGTCACCCACTTGAAGCCCTTGTCGCGGGCCACTCGCATCGCCCCGAAGTAGAGGGTGCGAGCCAGGCTGGCCCGGCGCCACTCCTCGGTCACGGCGGAGAAGCGGATGCGCACCGTCTCCTCGTCCGGGCATTCACGGACCAGGCACCCGCCGGCGATCTCCGCGCCGTCCATCGCGAAGACGCCGTAGTACTTGTCCGGACCGTCGAGCATCGCGTCCCGGTACCGGCACGCGATAGTGATTCCGTAGGTCATCTCCGCCACACGCGAGCGGTACAGGTCCAGAAACCGGTCGAGCAACGGCGCCGGCAGGGTGTCGTGGACAGTCAGGGTGAGCGCGGCCTCGGCCCGCTGGATGGAGCGCCTGATGTCCTGGCGTGGCTTCGTGGCCAGCCGGGCCAGGAACTCCTCCTCGTCCGGGCCGAGTTCGGCGCGCCACGACAGCAGTTCCGGCTTGTGGACGAAGCCGAGTCCGGCGAGTTCGGGCAGGAGATCGTCCGGGGGGTTTGGCAGGCGTACCACGTCGATGTGCTTGTCGCTGCCGCGCCACGGCCGCTGCGCCACCTCCTCCGGGACGATGTCAGCGACAGCCAGGCCATGGTGGTCGGTGATCCGCACAGCGTCACCCCCTCGTCTCGGCCAGGACAGCCGTCGCAGAGTCGCCGACCGGCTCCGCTGCCACGTCGATGCGGTACCGGCGCGCAATCTCCGCGCATCGCTCGGCCACCTGCGCCTCGGTCGCGGCCCGGATCAGCACGATGCCGGCGTAGACCGAGGAGTCCACCGGACCGGCGAGGTGGTCGCCGACCTTCGTGCTGATCTCGACGTACTCCACGCCGGGCGCGGAGCGCAGGTCGGCGGCGGCACTGATCGCGGTGACAGTGCCCACCGGCCGGGGCAGCATGTACTGGATCATGTAGTCGGATCGGGACGGGACGTCCAACTCGACCGGGTCGCCGATGGACGTGGCGATGAGGGCGTCGGTGGTGTCCACTCCGTACTGGTGTTCAAGCTGGAGAGGGATTCCGCCGCCAGCGGTCCGGCAGGCGATCTCACCGACCAGGTAGCCGCGCGAGGACTTGAGAACCTCCAGGTGGGTGACGCCGTCGGGGAGCCCCAGTGCGGTGATCACCCGATCGTGCAGGTCGCAGATCAGGCGGGCGTCGGCGTGGTCGTCCGGGAGCGTGTACGAGCCGATCACGCCGCCGAGGCTGTCGAGGACCGGGGCGAGGTAACGGGAGGCGGCGGCGAACACCGCCTTGCCGTCGACGACGACCCCGTCGCAGTGGAACTCGGTGTCGATGTCGACGAACTCCTCGGCCAGCATCGGGCTGTCCAGGTCGCTCAGACGGGCCAGGGTCTCCCCGGCCATGATCGACTTGGCGTGCTCGGTGTCGCGGACGACGAACACGTTCTCCGAGCCGCCGCCGAAGGCGGATTTGAGCACGTACGGCCAGCCCAGCTCGTCACCGACGGCGACGAGCTGACCGAGCGTGTTCACCCGACGGAACCTCGCCACCGGCAGCCCGGCCGCGGCGACCTTCTGCTTCATCACGAACTTGTTGGAGAACGCGTTCGCCACGTCGAAGCTCGGCCCGGGGATGCCGAAGTAGGAACGGATGAAGCCTCCGGCAGGGACGCTCCACTCCGACGGGGCGACCACGTAGTCGAAGGGATTACGCTCCCGGATCCGCAGGGCGGCCGCGCGTACCAGATCCAGGTTCTCGATGGTGTCGACAACCTCCAGGTCGGTGCCCGCGTCGTACCAGTCGAGGTAGCCGGGCATGGAGATGACCGACAGCAGGATGTCGTCCCGTTCCTGGAGTGCGCAGCCGACGGCCTTGCGACCCGAGTTGATCAGCAGCACGTTCTTCATGTCACAGCCTCTTCCTCACGGTCCGACAAGGGCCGTGGCGTCAGCGCAGGCCGGCGCTGTATGCGGAGGTGTCACCGGCGATGGTGACGCTGGCCTGGCCGTCGATGCCGACCGGGGTCTGGCCGATGGTCGTCAGTCGCTCGCCACGACGGCGCTCCCGGCCGTAGTCGTAGATCGCGTAGTGCATCGTCGCCTGGTTGTCCCAGATGACGAGGTCGCCGACGCGCCACTGCCAGCGGACGGTCTGCTCGGGCTGGGTCACGTACTCCTGCAGCAGCCGGATGAGGTCGCGGCCGGCGGCCGGGGTCATCCCCACGACGCTGCGGGCGAAGCCGCCGAGCAGCAGCGCACGCTCGCCGGTCTCCGGGTGCACCCGGACAGCCGGGTGCTCAGCGACGTAGGCGGTGGACACGTAGTCGTCGCGGTGGTCCACGGTGTCGTCGGTGAAGTCGGAGTCGTTGCTGTGCAGGATGCGCAGCTCGTCGGCGAGTGCGCGCAGCGGAGCGGGCAGCGACTGGTACGCGGTGACGCAGTTCGCCCACATCGTGTCCCCGCCCACCGGCGGAATGATCTTGGCATGAAGGAGGCAGAACGCGGGTGGGCGCTCGATGAAGGTCAGGTCGGTGTGCCAGTGGTTTGCCTTCGTGCCATGGGCGGAGTCCATCTCGCGCAACGCGGGACGGCGCTCCGGTGCGGCGTAGATGGGGTGGCTGAGCGTGAGCTCGCCCAGCCGCTCGGCAAACGCCTGCTGGCTGTCGTAGTCGAGGTTCTGGTCGCGGAGGAACACCACCTTGTGCGCCAGCAGGGCGGCACGGACGGCGGCGACGGCGGCGTCGCTGAGCGGTCCGCTGGTGTCGACACCACCGATCTCGGCGCCGATGTTGCCCGCGAGCCGGGTCACGGTGACGGACGATGGGGCCACGAGGGTCTGCGCCACGGTACTGCCTCTCTCTCGGATGAGTGTGGGTGTGGATTGCGCCTGGCTCGCCTGGCACGCACAAGGCCTGGCCATTGTTGCCAATCCTGCGAAGCGGGAGCACCCCTCATCGCGCCACCATCGTGACCGCATTGCCAAGATTTGGCAAGGCGTGGCAACATGACTGTCGACGGATAGCCGCGCCGGACGATTTCCCCAACGGAGTCCGCCGCACCGCCAAGGCCCTGCCCGACACAGCGAGAGCCGCACCCGGCCGCGACGGCGATGGGAAGATCATGAGAAAGTTCTGGTTGTACACCGGAGCGACGGCCATCTCCATGGCCGGAAACACGTTCCTGTACCTGGCCGTGCCCTGGGCGCTGCTCGAATCCACCGGCTCCAGCCTGCTCGCCGTCACGAGCATGGCCGCCCAGACCGCGCCCTTCCTGCTTGCCCCGCTCCTCGGCGCGTTCATCGACCGGCACGACCGGCGCACCCTGTTCATCGCCGGCGAGATCGTCCAATGTGCCGCCGTGGCGATGATTCCCTTGCTGCTCCTGTTCGAACAGGTCGCCCTGGTCTTCGTCATGCTCGCCGTCATGGGCCTGGCCAAGGTGGTCTCCGACGTGGCAGGCGACTACGGCCTGATCCCCGCCCTCGTTCCCCGCGAACGGCTCGACCAGGCAGCCAGTTGGTTCAACTCCGCGCAGCTCGTCGCCCGGTTCGCCGGCCCTGCCCTGGCCGGTCTGACCATCGCCGCCGCCGGCGTCACGTGGGCCCTCATCATCGACGCCGGCAGCTTCCTCGTCACCGCCGTCGCCGCCCTGTTCCTACCCAAGGTGCGCACCGTCATCGAACGCCACGGCCCCACCATGCGAGAGCAGATCCGCGAAGGGATCGCCTACTTCCGGGCCCGACCAGACCTGCGCCGGCTCACCGCAGCCGTAGCCCTCTACAACCTCGGCGCCGGCGCCGTCGAACCCACCATCCTCACGATCGGCACCAACCAGTGGAACTGGTCCCCTGGTGCGCTCGGTATCGCCGTCTCCTTCGGTGCCGTCGCCGCTGCCATCGGCTCCTGGGTCAGCCCTCTGGCACCGAACGGGCCGCACCGACGCCACCTGCGCATCGGCGTGTGGCTCGGCGTCGCAGCCCTCGGCTCCGTCGGCCTGCTGCTCGTCGCGCCCATCCTCGTCGTCATCGCGTTCTGCCTGCTCTGCTTCGGCGAAGGCGGTGTCAACGCCACGACCATGGCCTACCGCCAAGCCGAGATTCCCGCCGAATTGTCCGGCCGGGTCAACGCCGTCATCCGTACCTTCATCACCGGCACCGTGCCGCTGTCGTCACTGCTGCTCGGCCTCACCGTCGGCCTCACCGGCTCCGTGTTCGTCTTTCTGCCCGCCGCCGTCACCGCCGTACTGGCCGTCGTCATCTGGACCAGATCGCCCACCCGCACCAGCCGGTCCACCGACGCCAGACCCGTCCGGACGGAGACCCCCGCCATGGCCCACGCCGTGCCTCAGGAAACGGTGGGGTGACCATGCCCAACGTGCTGCTCGTCAACTCCAACTGCCGCACCGGAGCCCGGCTCCTGCAGGACCGCCCCGACGTCCGGCTCTCCGTCATCACCATCGACAAGTACCGGCACTTCTACGACCCGGGCACCGACGTCGAACTCGTCGACTCCGTGGCCGACCTCACCGGCGTACGGCTCGCCGCCCTGCGAATCCGTGAGAGGCACCCCTTCGACTGGGTTGTCGCACCCTCCGAATGGAGCGTCCAAGCCGGCGGCTACCTGCGCTCCTACCTGGGCCTGCCCGGCCCCGGATATGAGGTCGCCAACGCGTTCTCCAACAAGTTCGTGATGAAGCAGAAACTCGCAGCCGCCGGCCTGCCCGTCACCGCGTTCCGGCGGATGGAATCCCTCGACGACACGGTCGAGGCCGCCCGGCACCTCGGCTGGCCCGTCGTCGTCAAACGCGCGTGCGGCGGCGGCGCCGGTTACGTCGTCGTCATCCGCGACCCCGACCACCTGCACGACGTCTTCGCCGACGACAGCCGCGCCGCCATGCGCACCGCGCCGTTCCCTCTGCTGGCCGAACAGATGGTCGACATCGAAGCCGAATACCACTGCGACGGCGTGGTCATCGACGGTCACGTGCGGTTCGCGCCCGTGTCCCGCTACTTCGCGCCCGTCCTCGACAGTGTCGGCGGCGTCATCGGCTCGTACACCCTGCCCGACCACGACCCCGAAACCCACCTCATCGCCGACCTGCACACCCAGGTCGTCGACGCCCTCGGGCTCCGCGACGGCGTCACCCATCTCGAAGTCTTCAAGAGCCCGGACGGCTACCTCATCGGTGAGATCGCCTGCCGCCCCGGCGGCGGCGGCATCACCGCGCAGATCCGCCACCAGTACGGCATCGACCTGTGGGACACCTTCCTCGACCTCGCCACCGGCGCCGGCGTTGACATCGCCCCCGCACCCCGCGACGACCACATGATCCAGTACATGCTGCCCCGCCCCGCCGGCACCGTCACCGCCATCACCAGCCGAGAGGAACTGCTGCGCCTCGACTGCGTCGTCGACGCCACCATCACCACCCGCGTCGGCGACAACGTCAGCGGGCCGCTCGACTCGTCCGTCTACGCCGGCGTCGTGATCATGCGGGCCGCCACCCGCGGCGACATCGCCCGCAACGTCGCCGCTATCGACGCCGCCTTCCAGATCGCCGTCGCCGACGGCCGCACCACCGTCCCCAGCGGAGGCAAGGTCTAGGTACCGCCCGATGCCGATCCGGACGCGACGTACCCCGGTTAGATCTAAAGCATCAGAGGGGTGCATTACGGTCCCGGCATGGCAGTCACCATTGGTCTGACGCTCGACTCCACCGACGCTCAGGTGCTCGCCCCGTTCTGGAAGACGGCCCTGGGCTACATCGAGGAGCCGCCGCCCCCGCCGTTCACGACGCGTGAAGAGTGGCTCGCACAGTTCGACCTGCCGGAGGACGACCTTCCCGAGCATTCCGCGTGGCTGTGCGATCCCGACGGCATCGGCCCCCGCCTCTCCATCCTCAACGTCCCCGAGCCCAAGACCGCGAAGAACCGACTCCACATCGACATCCGGGTGCCGGGCCACGGCAGCCCCGACGAGCGGTGGGCGCGGATCCTCGCGGAGGCCGATCGCCTGGTGAGGTCCGGCGGGACGGTCCTGAGAGCGGACGACCGGCACCACGTGGTGATGGCCGACCCGGAGGGAAACGAGTTCTGCGTCGCGGCGTCGGCGGCGTAAATGGCGGCGGGTCGGCGCCGGCCTCGGTAACGTCGGCGGGCATGTCTGACGTCGTCGTGATTCCGGGCCGCGCATTCGGGCCGGGCGCACCCCTGCTCATGTACGCCGGCGATGTGGCCGAGACGCGCGGGGCGACGGTACACCGCCACTCGTGGTTCCAGGAGCCACCAAGCCCGGATGAGCCAGGGATCGAAGGCTGGGTGCGTGCCGAGGTCACCCCGCTGCTCGACACTGTCGGTGGTCGACCATTGCTGATCGCCAAGTCGCTTGGCACGAACGCGGCGTCGATCGCCGCCGAGAGATCCCTGCCCGCAGTGTGGCTCACACCCATCCTTACCCTGCCGGGGGTGGCCGACGCGCTGGGTCGGGCGACCGCGCCGTGCCTTCTCGTCGGCGGCACCGCTGACAAGCTGTGGGACGGCGACATCGCTCGCCGGCTGTCATCCCACGTGCTGGAGGTCGCCGGAGCGGATCACGGCATGTACGTACCGGGTCCGCTGACGGAGTCGATCGCGGTGCTCAGCCGGGTCGTGGTCGCCGTGGAAGGGTTCCTCGACGAGATCGGCTGGCCGAGCTGAGGGTCCTGGTGAGCTGAGCCGCCCAACGCTCAGCCGAATAGAGCACGGGGCCTGATAGTGCAGGCCGGGTTGCCGAGCCTGGACGGCGCAGTCGCGGCGCTGGTCGTCGGTGGCCGGGCCGGTTGAGTACGACCACCCGCAGCCGAGACACGGACATCTGTAGAATCTCTCTCACTTTCGGGCTGCCCCCGGCTCGGCTAGCAAGGACGGTGCGCTGTGCCCGTACCCACCGCCACCGGTCCCGCGACGTTCTCCCCCGCCGGCCCCGGTGACCCGCGGCTCGGCAGACGCGCCTGGACCTCACTGGTGCTGCTCGGCTTCGTCGGCCAACTGGCCTGGGCGGTCGAGAACATGTACCTCAACGTGTTCGTCCACGACACGATCACCGATGATCCGACCGCCATCGCCTCCATGGTCGCGGCGAGTGCGCTGGCCGCGACGGCGGCCACCGTGCTGATCGGAGCGATTTCCGACCGGTCCGGCCGTCGCCGGGCCTTCATCGCGGGCGGCTACCTCGCGTGGGGTGTCGCCACCGCGACATTCGGCCTGCTCACTGTGGACGCTGTTGCCGCACTGGCACCAGCGGCCGACGCGGTGCTACTGGCACTGCTCGCCGTAATCGCATTGGACTGCCTGATGTCGTTCCTCGGCTCGGGCGCCAACGACGCCGCGTTCCAGGCCTGGGTGACGGACGTGACCCGACCGGCGAACCGAGGCCGGGTGGAGTCGGTGCTGGCCGCGATGCCGCTACTGGCCATGCTCGCCGTCTTCGGCGGGTTCGACGGTCTCACCCGCGCCGGCCAGTGGCGGACGTTCTTCCTGATCGTCGGTGGGATCACCGCCGCGGTCGGGGTGCTGGCCTGGTTCCTGGTCCGCGACGAGCCCGTGCCCGTCCGTCGGGGCGAGCGCCTGCTCGGCTCGATGCTGTACGGGCTGCGCCCGGCTGCCGTACGCGCCAACCCCCGGCTCTACTTGGCGCTGGCCGCATGGTCGATCTGGGGTGTCTCGACCCAGGTCTTCCTGCCATATCTGATCATCTACCTGCAGCGCTACCTGGACATCGGTGGCTACGCCCTCGTGCTCGGCGTCGTGCTGCTCGGCGCCTCCCTCGTCAGCGTGGTCGTGGGCCGGTTCATCGACCGGATGGGCCGGGTCAGTTTCCTGCTTGCCGCCGTCGCCGTGTACGCGGCCGGTCTGTTCTCGATGTACCTGGCCCGTGGCACCGGCCAGGTGATCGCTGCCGGACTGCTGATGATGTCCGGCTTCATGCTGGTGCTGGCCCCGATCGGGGCGCTGGTACGCGACTTCTCCCCGCCGGAGCGCGCCGGCCACGTACAGGGCCTGCGCATGATCTTCGCGATCCTGCTGCCGATGGTCGTCGGGCCCTACCTCGGCGCGGCGGTCATCAACGGCACCGGTGAGACCTACACCGACCTCGGCGTGGTCAAACAGGTGCCGGCGCCGGGCATCTTCCTGGCGGCGCTGGCAGTGCTCGCCCTCATCGTCGTGCCGGTGCTGACGTTGCGCCGCCGGTACGACTCGGCGACGCGCGGATGATCCGGCCACTGCTGACCCCGTGGGGCGAGACGCTCGACCCGGACCGGCCGTTGCCGGAGTATCCCCGCCCGCAACTGGTCAGGGACAGTTACCTCAACCTCAACGGCCGCTGGCAGTACGCGATCACCGACAGCCACCAACAGCCGCAGGGGTACGACGGGGAGATCATCGTCCCGTTCTCGCCGGAGACGCCTCTCTCGGGCGTCAACCGGCAACTGCTACCGGGCCAGACACTGTGGTACAGCCGGATCTTACGACTGCCCGACGGTTTCCGGCCCGACCCGTCGGCGCGGGTGCTGTTGCACTTCGGGGCCGTCGACCAGACCTGCGAGGTTCTTGTCAACGGCACGCCGGTGGGCAGGCATACCGGCGGCTACCTGCCGTTTCACTGCGACATCACCGGTGCGTTGCACGACGATGACAACACGCTGGCCGTCGCGGTACGAGACGACACCGACACCGCTCACCACTCGCGCGGCAAGCAGCGGCTGCGCCGCGGCGGAATCTGGTACAGCCCGCAGTCCGGGATCTGGCAGACCGTCTGGGCCGAGTGCGTGCCCGCGCGGCACGTACGGCGACTCAGCCTGACCCCGCTGCTCGACGAGGGCTGCGTCGAGGTGACGGTGCACGCCGACCCAGGCGCCCTCGATGCGACGGTGACGATCCTGGCCGGCGACGACGTGGTAGGCGTGGCGCAGGCACCCGCCGGACTGCCGGTTCGCGTTCCGGTCCCTGCGGCACGGCGGTGGAGCCCCGAGGACCCGTACCTCTATGGGGTGGTTGTGGACCTGGGCGACGACCGGGTTCGCAGTTACGTCGGCATGCGCTCCTTCGGGGTCGGCCCCGCCCCGGACGGCACGCCACGGCTGCTGCTCAACGGCGCACCGTACTTCCACGCCGGCATCCTCGACCAGGGCTACTGGTCCGACGGCTGGTACACGGCCCCCTCCGACGAGGCCCTGGTCCACGACATCGCGACCATGAAGCAACTCGGCTTCACCATGCTCCGCAAGCACATCAAGATCGAGCCGGCGCGCTGGTACTACCACTGTGATCGTCTCGGCATGCTGGTCTGGCAGGACATGGTCAACGGTGGTGGCCGGTATCGGCCGCTGGTGGTCACCGCTCCGGCGGTCAGCCCGCTGCGGCTGAGCGACCGACGCCGGCGGTGGTTCGCCCGCGACGACGACGCCGGGCGCGAGCAGTTCCGGGCTGAGCTGCACGACACCGTCGAGCAGCTGCGCAACGTCGTCAGCATCGCCGTGTGGGTGCCGTTCAACGAGGGGTGGGGTCAGTTCGACGCCGCCGCGATCGCCGCCGAGGTCGCCGCACTGGACCCGACCCGCAGTGTCGACCACGCTAGCGGCTGGCACGACCAGGGCGGGGGCGACCTGCGCAGCCTGCACGTCTACTTCCGCCGCTTCCGGGTGCCGCGGCGCGGCCGCGACCACCGGGTGCTGGTGTTGTCCGAGTACGGCGGCTACACCCTTGCCGTCAGCGGGCACACGTCGACCGATCGCGAGTTCGGCTACCGCCGTTTCCGCGACGCGGCGTCGCTCGGTGCGGCTTTCCGCCGACTGCACGCCGAACAGATCGCTCCGGCGATCGCCAAAGGTTTGAGCGCCACGGTCTACACCCAACTCTCCGATGTCGAAGACGAGGTGAACGGTCTGCTCAGCTACGACCGCCGGCTGCTCAAACTGCCCGCCGAGCTGGTGGCAGAGGTCAACCGGCAGCTACGTCTCTGACGAGGGCTACCAGCGGTTACGTGCCTCCTCGGCCCAGCCGAGCAGATACGAGGTCGCTACCACCACACCAAGGCCTGCTCAGCCCGCCGGCGGTGAGTCAGCTCAGTCCGGGAAGTAGGAGCCCTGGCGCAGTTCGGGATCCGAAGGTCGATCGTTGCGGCCCGGGCATCCCCGCTCCCTCTGCCGGTAACCCGTTACGGGAGCTGGCCCGCTCGTCGCTGCGCTGCCGGTAACCCACGCCACAGACCGCGTCGGCTTCGGCGGGTCACTGCCTGCGCGGACGTTCTGATCATCGCTGCAACAGATTCGGCGACGTGCCCGCGATCTGCTCGCACAGCAGGTCAGCAGGGCTCACGCTTCTCAGGTACGGCCATCGCGCATCACACTCCTTCACTCGGACTTTGCCGCCTCGAAGGGTTTGTGCGGTGGCCGTCTCTTATCTGCGCAAGAAGCCCATCATGGACAAGTCGGGCACCACTTCCGTGGATGTAACCTGTGGCCCAGCGCACAACAGTTACATAAAAGATATGGAC
The DNA here is from genome assembly GCF_018070425.1 of Micromonospora sp. C81. NCBI lineage: Bacteria > Bacillati > Actinomycetota > Actinomycetes > Micromonosporales > Micromonosporaceae > Micromonospora > Micromonospora sp. C81. The sequence continues at coordinate 17,668 of NZ_JAGPXS010000006.1, read as the reverse complement.
GGTCACTCAAAAACCGTTTCTGTAGACAGCTTTGCCCCCTTGACGAAGGAGTTCCATCGCAGTCTAATTTGGTGACCATGGAGGGAGGCCCACTCGTGGGAGCGATCCAGTCCGCCGTTCTGACGTGGCAGGGGTTCCCTCTGATCGCGGTTGACGCCACAAAGGTGCGCGCACCGCGTGGCTCGCAATGGCTGTTGCCGGTTACCGGGCTTGTGCCGTCTGCACTGCCACTGGCTTGAAGCGTTCCCGGCGTCGAAGTCACCCTCGGTGCCGGCCCCAACAGCAGTTGGCACCCGACGTTCATGCTTCGGCTCACGCCACAGTCGGGATCCCGAATAAAGCCGTCGACATCCGCCTGACAGAAGCGGCAGAACGGCCCATTATTTTGTCCCGACCAGCGCGGGTATCCCATAGCCCTGGGACGCAACGGGCCGCCCTGGTCCGTTAGATATCTCGACCCATCGGAAGGAGTCGGAGATGAGCATGAGGTTTGTGAATCGGCGGCAGTTTCTGCGTCGGCTGGGAGGTGCCCTTGCTGCCGGAGGCAGCATCGCGTTTTTTCCGGCGGGGTTCGCCTCGGCATCGCCTAAGGCCGGTCCGACATCAGGCGCTGGCCACACAGGCGGCGGGCCGGCGTACCCCGGAGACCCCGGCTTTGTCGCCACTAGGCCAGGGGAACTAGATGCCGCTAAAGCCAGTTGGGAAACGCCGGAATATGGTTACTATACCGGCCATAATCCTTCTAACCCTGGCGCTGCGGTCGATTCCCCATGGCAACTTGTCGCGGTGAACGCGTCCACCGCCTACGCCCTGGGGTACCGCGGGCAGGGCGTCGCGCTGGGCATGATGGATTCGGGCTACAGGGCTACACACGAAGCATTTCAGACCGGGCTGATCGTTCCGGTGAGAGCAGAGGGCGTCTACGGCACGTCCGGCTTCGGGTACCGAAACGCAGCAACCCCGGCGAACCCGTTTACCGCAGGCCAGCCGTTCACCGTGGCCGGTGATCAGGCGAGAACAAGTGACTACGGGCACGGGACCGGCATGCTTGGGGTCACCTCCGGCATCCGCGATGTCAAAGACCAGCACGGCATCGCCTTTGGATCGAAGATGTATGTCGCCATGACCGGCGGTTCCGACACCCAGTCCCACGGCCCCTTCCACGATTACGTGTACTGGCGTACCGCCAACAGGGCCTTGGTCGACGCGGGCGCCCAGGTCATCAACAGCAGTTGGGGATCGTATGTCCAGACTATTGACAGGACCCGCTTTGACGGCCTAGGAAACGACCTTGGAGTCAACGGCAACCTCGCCAACGCCTACCAACTGCGTGGCAAAGACAGCGCCAGCGCCACGGCAATGGCGACCATTATCCCCAACGAGTACTTGAAGGATCTGGAGTACCAGTATTTCCTCTTCAAGAAGAGCTATTCCAAAGACGGCATTCAATACAATCCGAGCTACGCCGGACGATCCTTCATGGATGCCATCTGGGACGCTATCAAGGACAGCGGTACCGTCAACGTAAGGTCGGCCGGCAACAACGACTGGAGCAACCCGTACTTCCGCCCGGCGTATCCCATCTTCAATCCCCTGGCGGAAAAGCAGTGGGTATGCGTCGGCGGGGTGCAGCCTCCCACTGCGGCCAATCCTGAATACACGAAGCAGTCCGGGTACAACGAGGCAGGGCTCGCCAAATGGTGGACCGTGTCCACTCCGTCGAACAGTGTTCGGACCACGAACAGCGGTGGTGACACCAACTATTCAAACTCGAACGGCACATCTCCGGCAACGCCAGTTGCGACAGCGGTGATGGGGGTTCTGCTCTCCCGCTATCCGAACATGGACGCCAAGCAGGTCCGTGAACTGATGTTCACCACGGCGAACAACAAGATGTCCGACGGTGTGAGGTTCCTCGGCACGGGTCAGACCTCCCCCTCCGGGGCATCCACCGCCTGGACCGCTCCCGACGGCGTTCCGGACGCGCGCTGGGGCTGGGGCATCCCCGATCTGGACAAGGGCATGTATGGCCCCGGCCAGCTCCTGGGCCCCATGACCTACAACATGGACAAGGCGCCCCTGGACGTCTGGTCGAACGACATCAGCCAGATTGCGATCAAGGAAAGGGAGCGGGAGGATCGGGAGTGGCTGGCGGCCTACAAGAAACAGGGCATCGCCTTCGCCGGTGAATTCAGCCCTAACGTACTGAGCCCGGACGGCAAGCTCAGCGAAAACGCCTTCATGCTTCAGGGCATTCTGGCTGATCCTTACGTCCAAGCCATCACCAACGGCCACCCGGAACTGTACGACAAGATTGGCTATGAGGACGCCACCAAGTGGCGTAAGGAATGGATGGACGCGCGCGCGGCCTACATTCAGAACAACATCGACAACAACCTCTACACGGCGTCTTTGATCAAGCAGGGCTCCGGGATGCTGATCATGTCGGGCCACGCCACCTACGAGGGCGGCACGACTGTGGAAGGCGGCAAGCTTTCGATCGCCGGCTCGCACGCAAGCTCGATCCACGTCAAGGGCGGCACGCTCGGCGGCAGCGGTTTCGTGGCAGGCAGCATCGACGTCGACAGCGGCGTGCTGCAGCCCGGTCTGTCGTCCGGGGAAGCGGCGTCAGCGGTGTCCATCACTCTGACCGACGTCGCGCCGGGCAACGTCCTGAACGTCGGCGGCGACGTGACCGTCAGCCGAGCGGGTCGCCTCGCCATCACCATCTCCGGCGACCACGACTACACGAGCGTGCGGGCCGCGGGTGACCTGGTGCTGAGCGGCGAACTCACCCTGGACATTCGCGCGCCCCTCACTCCCGGCACGGTACTGACGATCATGAGCGGCGACTCGATCAGGGGCAACTTCCATTCCCTGCCGGAACGGCGGGTCCTGAACGCGGGCCACCACATGTTCAGGGTGTCCTACCAGGGCGGCGACATGACGCTGACCGCCCTGCGGACGCTGCCCGGGGCACGGTCCGGCGGCGCCTAGCCGCACGTAACCTGGCCAGCCAGGCTCAGGTTCACCTGAGGCTGGCTGGCCAGGCCTTCGCCCAACGTGAGAGGTGGTTCTTGCCGTCGCGGTAGGACTTGAGGAACATCGCTGCCTGTTCGCTCGTCCACGACTGCCCTTGCGCTTGTGCAGTGGTGGCAGCGTCGTCAACGCGGCCGCGCCTGTCCTGCTCCAATACTCGATCGCGGCTCGTAAGCTGCGGTTTCGCGGGTCGGGCCCATGGTGGATGGTCGCGCACCGTCAGGCGTGGCTTCCCGGGGCATCTCTGCCGCGCCCTTGTCCCTCGCCGTAGCGAGACGTCCCGCCCAGCGCCTGGGGTCCCCCGGATCCTGGCCATTCACGTACCGTGGTCCTACCTTGCCGTGGCGGGCGCAGCACGGAAAGCGTTGACCGAGCAGGAAGCCGGGGGGCGAATGCAGCAGGGCAGCAGGCATGAACGCCTCAAGCTGGCGAGTCTGGACTTCCTGGGCGACGATTCCGCCTTGCGCGAGCAGGCCAATCGTGTGTTGCGCGAGACGGAACGTGAGCTGCGCCCCGAGGAGTGCTCCGGGGCGGACCAGACCGGCTCCGTCCGGATCATGGTCGACACCCAGCGAGAGGTTTCAGCTGTCACGATCGCTCGCGACTGGCGCAGCCAGTTCGGCCCCAGTGGGTTCGCCGATGCGCTCTTCGAGGCGTATGTCGCCGCCGTGCAGACTGCCCTCGAATTGGCGGCGCTCCTCCGTCTGCAGGCGGAGGAGAAAGGTCCCGCAGCGCCGGAACAGGAGCCGCGCGACAGGAGTCCCGAGCGGGACGTCGACGAATACACGTGGCTGCGCGACACCTGGCAGACGCTGCACGACCTTGACGAGGAGCTGGACGCCGCGACTCGCCTGTCCGGGTTGAAGGGCGAGTCCAGCATGTCGAGCCCCAACGGCTGCCTGACGTTGCACATCCGCGGAGGCGGCATCACCGGCATCACCGGTGACGTCAGGTGGATCGCACGGGCAGACGTGGATCAGTTGCAGTTCGAAGCCCGTTCCCTCTTCCGCGCGTTCGCGCTGGCCAGCGCCGGACGGACTGGATCGTGAGGCAGTGAGATGGCTGAACTGAACGTCATCACCGACTCGCTACGCGATGAGGGAGGTAAGTGGCTGTCGCTGTCGGACCGGGTCGCTGCCATCAAGGTCGCCGCGGAGCAGCTGCACCTCGACCCGTCGGCCTTCTTCATCGGTGACGCGAACGTCCTCATCCACTCACTGGCATACAGGGACTTCCACACCTTCATGGTCGCCGTTCTGAATGGGGCGGTGACCGAGTTCGAACAGGTGGGCGAGGCCCTGCGGCACATCGCCGACGAGTACGACCGGGCCGACGAGGTCGTCTCACTCGACCTCAACAAGATCTACAAGGCCTAGCGACCCCACCGCGCGACGTTCGGAGAGGGCACGGAGCACCACATGCAGCCAGGCACCACTGATCTCGAGTACGGGGAACCGTTCAACAAGGCGTTCGACCACATCCGCGCCGGCATCGACACGGCGATCGCCAAGTTCAACGAGATCGTCGAGCAGGTACAGCAGTGGAAGTGGCTCCTCGGACCCGCAGCACTCTTGTGGATCAAGCACAGCCTGGACAGCACCAAAACGGCACTGAACGCCGTCCTCGACCGCGTCGAGCAGGCCTTGGAGCATCAACTGCCGGTGCTCTCGCTGATCGAGGTCAGCTTCCGCTGGGTCAACGACGTGAAGACCCCGGTCTCCGACCTTTCTTCCGCCACCACCGACCCAGCGAACGAGAACCTGCCCAAGTGGACCGGCGACGCCGCGAGTGCCTACAGCGCCAAGGCACTCAAGCAGAAAGCCGCAGTCGACGAGTCCGTCGTCAAGTCGGAGTTCATCAGCCAGTGGCTGTTCACGATCGCCAAGGCGAACGTCGACTACGCCGTCGAACTCGCGAAGATCGTCACGGGGCTGGTCGGCAAACTGGCGCAGGCGGCGTCCGAAGGGGCAACTGTCATCGACCTACCGTGGGCCATCTCCACCCTCGCCGAATCGGTCGGAGACCTCGTCACCGCCGGCCTGGACATTCTGCTCACCATCGGCCAGCGCTTCGTCGACGCGCTGGGCAACATCCGAGACATCGCCACGCAGGTCGGCGACCACTCGAAGCTACCCGGTGGGCGGTGGCCCGAGGCCGTCCGAGGATGACCAACGGGCGCATCACACAGTGGGTACGGCCGCCTGGGTCGCCTTGAGCAACGTCAGCGCCTTCGATGCGAGTGTTTCGGTGGCGGCGTACGAGGTTCCGCCGACGGCCAGCCAGACTTTCACCACCAGGTTGCCCGTGCGCGCGCGGACCATATACTCGGCGTACTTGAAGCCGGGCTCGGAGCGCCTGGTGAAGGCTTCCGCTTCGTCGCCCACACCGGTGATGCCGCCGGCTGGAGTCATCACCGTCACCTGCGCCGTGGCCCGGTAGAGCAGCCGAGCCTCCTGCTCGCTGACCGGCGTGGACGCCTCCACCCGCAGGTTCGCCTGATGCCCGTCCTTCGTCCGCATCTCGAACAGACACGCCGCACCCGGCTGCCCCAGCGGCGGCTTCGGATCGGTGCGGGCCACCGTCAGGGACAACTCCGCCAACGGCCGAAGATCAGTACGCTTGCACAACTCCAGATCCTGAGCGCGATAGACGGGGCCGGCCGATGCGGTGGGCGCGGTGGAGGCAACACTGCTCGTGGCCGGCCCGGCGGTCGGCGCACCCGCAGGGGCCGAGGCACCGTCGCAGGCGGCAGTGGCGAACACCGCAACGAGCGCCACGACAAGACGAGAAGCACCGGCCGACGCAGACACGTCTCGAACATACCGGCTGCGAAGCTGGCAGACTGCCCGAGCGACGAGCCACTATGGTGCCGGGTATGACCGCCGCAGAGACGCCGGAGCAAATCGCCCGGACCCGCATGGTCACCGCCCGGGGGGTCCTGCAGGGCCACGCCGATCTTCGGACGTACCCCTATCGCCTCTTGGCCGTGGTCTCCCATCACGGCATCGGCGGCGACAAGGTCAGCGAGGCGGTTGCTGCCGCCGAGGTCCTCGGCCAGTTCGGCTGGGACCTCGTCAACATCTCGGAATTCGCCTCCAACAAGGTCGTCTACGCCTTCCTGCGGAGACGATGACGAGATCCAGCACAGTGATACCCAGCCGAGTCGATGGTGCGGCACGGTGTCGTCGAGGGCGAAGCGGGCCGCGATCCGCCGGGACTCAGTGCACGCCTCGGTGTATTCGGCGACCACGTCGGCGATCATCTCGTCCTCGGTGACCTGCCAGCTGGCGCCATCGCCGCGGGAGTTCCCGCTGAACTGTTCGCGGGGCTGTTGAGCAACGTTGATCTGCGCCAGGCCGATCTGTTCTGCCTGGTCCAGTGCGGCCAGCAGGTGCACCTGGGCCCCGGTCGGCCCACTGCCGCGCAGTGTCTTGCCGTCGACCCCGATCACTCGCCTGCCGGCCCCGGTCAGAACCGCCCGGCTGAGCGGCCAGCGCCACACCGCAGCATCGAGGGCGCCGGCGTCGATACCGGTCAGTACCCGGGACAGGGTGCTGTCGTCAGGCACCCGCTGGGCAACGGTGAACGCGTCGCGGGTTTGCACCGAGACGATCCCACGCCGCGTCCGGCAGGTCGGCGGCCCATTTGACGGTCTCCATGACGCGGCTCGATCCCGAAACCACCGCCGCGATCGCGATCGCGAGCAGTCCCGGCAGCGGATGGATCCGGCCGCCGGCGTCCCGTGGGTCCGGAACCCGGGCGAGGGCCTGCAGCAACCCTGGCGTGTCCTGTTCGGACAGCGGCAAAATTCGCCGCTGCACCGATCGCAACTCCTGCGTGACAAGACGCCTTTGATAAACAGCGTAAGTCCCAGCTACCGGAACTACATTGATCGATGCCTTGACTCCATGCGCCGCCCTGCTCATGATTTACTGCGGCGGTTCAACAGTTAGGGTCAATGTGATGACGCAGGTAGAGCCACCGGCAGGAGGCCCCACATCAGCCGTCACTCTCAGCGAGCCTGAAAAAAATGGCGGACTCGCGCGTGCCAGTTCAGGCACGAGGGATTGGCTGACACGTGGGGCCCATCGGCGGGAACTGAGCATCGCGAGCCTCGGTTCAGTGCTCCTCGCTGTCGCGATGATCTGGCTGATTCCGCCGTACGCGGTTCGCGTGGTGACTGCCGGCGCCAAGACTGTGCCGATCGCCGACCCGGCCCACACCATCGTCGGTGACGTGGGTGACCCGACGGCCCAAGCATGGCTGGTGGGATGGGGTGGCCACGCACTTACCAACGGTCTGCGTGGCCTGTGGGACACCAACGCTTTTTATCCCGACAAGTACGGCCTAGCCCTGAACGACAGCCTGCTCGGCTATGCCCCGGCAGGGCTGATAGGCAACGGTGTAGTCGGCGCCGTGCTGCGCTACAACATCCTGTTCGTGCTGGCTTTCGCGCTCGCCTTCCTCGGCGGCTACGCGCTCCTGCGCCAACTTGGCGCGAATAAGGTCGCCGCCGCAGTAGCCGGGGCCGCCCTCGCCTACGCGCCCTGGCGCTACGGCCACGACGGCCATCTGAATATTCTCTCCACCGGTGGTATCACTCTGGCCCTGGCGATGCTGGCGCGCGGCCACGGACTCTCGTTCACACGCGGCTACCTTGCCGAACGAGTCCGGCCGGGATGGGCGTTCGCTGGCTGGCTCGTCGCGGCCTGGCAGGTCAGCCTAGGCTTCGGCGTGGGGCTGGGATTCGTATACGTCCTCGCCGCCCTCTGCCTGATCACACTGATAGCCTGGCTGATCCACCGCCCACGCCTTGGCCTCCGGCTGATCGTCGGTGATCTGATCGGCGGGCTGGTCTTCACCGCAGTGACCGGATACTTCGCGTACGCGTACCAACACGTGCGTGAGCTCAACCCACATGTCACCCGGGACTGGGACTACGTCGCGTACTTCTCCCCGACACTGCGCGGACTTCTCGTGGCGCCGCAGTCCTCGCTGCCCTGGGGCACCCTGCACAACGACGCCCGCACCGCTCTTGGTGGCATACCGACTGAGAAAGTGCTGCTGTGCGGGTATGCACTGTATGCACTGGCCTTCGCCGGCCTGTTCCTATCCCGCTGGTCACCGGTGCAACGGCTTCTGCTGCTGTTTGGGGCGGTCGTCGGAGTGTTGTTCGCGCTGGGCACGAACGGGCCGATCTACCGCCTGCTCTATCTTTACGTGCCCGGGTTCGATGGATCCCGTACACCAGGCCGGTTGATCTTGTGGCCCACTCTCTGCCTGGCCATTCTCGCGGCCGGCCTCGTTACCCACCTGGCCGACGTGGCTCGCAGGGGCGCCAAGCCGAAATGGTCGGTGGGAGCGGCACGGCTACTGACCGTTCCGTTGCTGGTCCTCGTGCTAGCTGAGGGCCTGCCTGACCTGGGCCACCCCCAAACCCCAGCCAAACCGGCCGCGATGGCGCTAGCCTCCGCGCACGCTCCGATCATGGTCTTGCCGTCCGACGACAGCGTCGACCTCAACGTCCTACTTTGGTCGACCGACGGTTTTCCCGCCATGGTCAACGGTGCGGCCAGCTACACCACACCCAACCGTCAGGCGATCCGCGACGTTATGGCGACCTTCCCCAGCGAGCCGGCCTTGGATCGGTTGCACCAGCTCGGCATCCGCAGCGTCGTCCTGCTGCGCAACCGACTCCAAGGCACGCCATACGAACCATTGCTTAACATCCCCGACGTACCCGGCATCACCCGCCACGACGTCGGGTCAGACGTGGTTTACACCATCGACACCAACACGAAGTGATGTTGGGCGTGTCCTCGCCGTGGTGCTTCGGCCTGGCCGGCATCCAGGACGAAGACCTGATCCGTATCACCGGGACCCGGTGGGCGATCGAGGAGTGCTTCCAGACCGCCAAGACCGAGGTCGGCCTGGACCACTACCAGGTGCGTCGATACGACGCTGCTACCGCCACATAAGGCTCGTTCTGTGCGCCCACGCCTACCTCGCCGTCACCGCCGCCCACGCCAAAAACGGGGTGCCGAATCCGATCACGGCCTCATACCCCTCACCCTGGGCGAGGTCCGACGTCTCCTGGCACACCTGATCACCACCAACCGACCCGTCGACCACACACATCGATGGCCACGATGGCAACGCCGACACCAATACCGCGCCAAAGCAGCCCACTACCAGCGAAGACTCCAACTCCACCAGGTACGGCTGGAGTACTACGGCCAGGAACAGGGGTGGCCAACTGGCGGTCCTGCCGCAAATCGAAGGCTCATCCGGCCGCCCGATGCAGCGACAGCCGCGACATCTCCAGCGCTTGACGCGCAATCAAGAGCAGAACTGCCGCTCCATCCAGGACGCAGATGAGGCGACAGGTCAGAGCGTTGTGCAGCAGGTGACGATGGCGCCACCGTCGCGCAGGCGACCGGCCGCCTCGGGCGACGACGAAGGGGCCTCGAACGTTGGTGCGGTGCATCCGGTCGAACTCGTCGAGGTCAAGTTCGGCGACCGGCTGGAGGACCATGGTGCCGGCGGCGTTCACGACCACGTCGACACCGCCGAACGACAGTCCGCCCACCTCGACTCACGGCGCCTGAACCTCCCGCCGGACGACCCCCGCACACCGCTGATCTGGCGCATCCGGGTGGACGACCTGAAGCGCACCCTCGACCAGCTCGACCTGCTGGAGTCGTCCGTTCCCAGCCTCGCTGGACGTCTCGACCGCACCCGAATCGCCGTGGCCGGCCACTCGTGGGGCGCCCAGACGGCGAGCACCCTGCTGGGTGCCCGAGTCCTCGACGCCGACGGCAACCCTGGAGAGGACATGTCCGACCCACGGATCAAGGCCGGGGTCCTGCTGGCCGTGACCGGCCGGGGCGGAGCCGATCTCTCCCCGTTCGCGGCCGAGCACTTTTCCCTTCATGAGCCCGAGCTTCGCGGACATGACCACCCCGACCCTCGTCGTCGCTGGCGACCGGGACGACTCCCCGTTGTCGGTCCGCGGCCCGGACTGGTTCACCGACGCGTACCACCTGAGCCCGGGCAGCAAGAGCCTGCTCACCCTGTTCGGAGCGGAGCACTCCCTCGGCGGCGTCTCCGACTACGAAGCCAAGGAGACGACTGACGAGAGCCCCGACAGGGTTGCACTGATCCAGCGGCTCACGTGGGCCTACCTTCGGGACGCCCTCGGACTCAAGGACTCCACCTGGCCAGCACCGGTCGAGAGCACCCTGGGCCGCCTCGAATCCAGGTAGAGGCGCGCCGGAACGTCCTCGGGTCGAAAGGCGTCAGCCGGCTCTGGCCACCACGGCCAGCGCCGGCTCGCGCGCAGCTCGGCGAGGTGGGTCGCCATCCGGAGCAACCGCACTGCCGACGCAGAAAGCAAGGAGAGCACCTGGCGAGCCGCATCAGCTACGGCCTGGGGTCCCCCATAGTTTGGTTTCAATGCACCCGTCCGGAGGATGTGATCCGTCTCACCTTCCGCGAGGCTATCGCTACCCAACGAAACGATAGCTTCGATGCCGCTGCTGGTTGCGGAAGGGGTTGGTCCGGTGGGGGGTTCCAGACCGGCGATAGCATCAGTTACCTACCTGATCCTGGCGGCACTCCTGGTTGCCGTAGCCGTCGTGGACGGGCTCGCCGGATGGCTGATGCCATCCACGCCGGACCGTCCAGTGTGGCTTGACGAATCGGCGGCACGGATTGGCGCGATGGTACTCGCGCTGGTTCTCATTTGGCGGGCACGACGGGCGGCAAAGCGTCACTGGAGGACGCAGCAGCGCTTCCAGGAGGCCCCGGGCAAGCCGACGATCGATCCGGGGGACCGGAAGACGGCCGACCGGGAGATCATCGAGGCGATGGTCCGGGTCAGCAAGAAGTACCCGAGCTCGTCGATCCGGCTGTTCGGGCAGATGCTGGTGGAGCCCGGCCGTTACCAGGTACGAGTGACCGACGAAGTTGAGCCGGTTGGGGAATGCCTTCGCGTCACCGTGTCGACGACGTACACCAGTTCACTGGACGACCTGTCCGAATTGAGACGCCAGGCGGGCGAGCCTGCGATCCCGACCCAACGGCAGTCCGTCGCCACAACCATGATGAGTTCCGCCCACCCGTCGTCGAGGTCAGCGGAAGGGATTGATTCCGACAACAACGCCGGTGGCAGCGGCGCGCCGACGGCGGTGTTGACGAGGACCAGTAATCAGAACGGCGCGGAGCCGACCTTCATCCTCGTGCCCATGATCACCGCCACAAAGGGCACCATGATGGACAACGTGGATACCTCTGACGGTGGAGGCAGCGCTCTACCGTTCCTGTCCCAGGAAGATGCGCGAGGCGTGGTGGCGCACGTTCTGCAGGCCGAGTTCGAGAAGACCTTCGGCCAAAACCACCGTTCGGTGCTCTACGCGTTGCTGCGGCTCGTTTTCCGGCAGGGTCGCGTACGCCTCGCGGACGCCCACACGTACTTCGACCGGGCGGTGGCATCGGTACGGGAGAACGCCGACGAGAAGCAGCTGACGAAGCTGCGGCGAATCTGTGCTTTCCTGGTGCGCAACTACGTCATCGTCGCTGAGGCGCCCCCACCGACGGGCTACAAATGGGTCCTCCGGTACACGAAGACGATCCCGGTGTACGGGCGCGTGGACACCCGCGGACGTCGGCGTCGCGTCAAATACGGCCTGCAACCGAATTCATTCGTCATCCCGCTCAACCTGCCATTCACCACCAACAGCTATCACTTTCGAATGAACGCCGGGCCTAACAGCTACGTGAAGGCGCATTACGTCCAGTCCGCGAAGACGGGCAGCACCATTCACCAGGACGAGATCAAGAAGATGAGTAACCTGGCCTACCTACGGGTTCGTCACCATCAGGCCCTGCCGTACGCGCACCTGTACACGCGGCGCTTCGACACCTGCAAACCGAAGGATCTGGTCATGCAGATCATCTTCGACGAGGTTCCACCTGGAGCACTCGGGCTCACGCGTTGGCTGGCCACCCTGTCCGCGTTCGTGATCACCATGCTCGCATTCGTCGTTCCCAGCAACGGAGGGGACGTGTCCGGGGATGTCCTGGCCTTCCTCCTGGCGATCTCCCCAGTCGCCGCCAGCTTCGTCGGATACTCGATGGAAAAACTTCAGCGGTCCTCGCTGACAACTTTCGTCGGTCTGCTCATCACCGGCCTGACCTCAGTCGCCACCGCCATCCTGTACGTCAGGGAGGCCCCCGAGCAGATGATCAGGGAAGTTGGCCCTCCGGTGCTGGATCCATTGCTCGGTCACCTTTCCGTCAACGTGGGCGTGTTGTTCGTCGGCCTCGCCGCGATCATGAACGCGATGTATCTACGCTGGCGACTCAAGGACGAGTTGACTCATTACCTCCAACTCCTGACGGCCAAGAACACCACGGCGAGGATGTTCCGATGACCGACGCGCACCGGGGAGAGGAAGCGCCGACGACCCCATTTGGCCTTGACTCCGGAGATCCAGACGACCTGATCCTGGACCTGGACGAGAAGTCGGGTGTTGGCCACGTGCTGCTGAAGTCGCTGCCGTACAACGCCGTTGTCGCATATCGCGGAGAGCCGACGGCGTCCGAGCGGGCGATGCTGTCCTGGCACATGACTGACAAGGAGCGGTATGAGTTTGCGGCCAACGTGGAGCGCGTCAGCAACCGACTGCGCCACATGACCCAGCAGGAAACTGAGGACTTTCTGACCGCGTTGGACGAGGAGACCAGGCGGCTGAACCTGGACCTTGAGATCCGCAGCGAAGATGTGCCGGGCTCCCAGGACGGTGCAGCCGCTTCGCCCGCAGCGGAGCCGTCCGCCAACCCCTCACGCCACAGCGGGAGCGGTCCGCTCCACAAATTGAACCCGACCAGGTTCCTGCCCGGCCTACTGGCTCGCCGTAGCGACCGCGTCGCCGAAGGCTGAATCTGGCGCGCTCCCGCCGCACTCTCCGATGGCGGCGAGGTGGATGGTGGCTTCGCGCCCCACTCCCCCACCATCGGGGACGTCCCATCACCAAACAGCGTGCGCCTACCCGTCGACTGGCCTACCGCAGGCAAGGGGTTCGTGTCGGTGGGACCGCGACCACGAATCCATGGTCGTCGTCCGGCAAGACCTACAGCTGGCACCCAGATAACCCCCGATGCCGATGCCGCGCGCCGTTGGGGTTCGGTTCGTGTACGAGGGGCGACACGAGGCCATTGCCCCACCGCCGATGACGCTCAGCACAACTCTCAAGCTCACGCACGTCTAGCTGTGATGGTGCTATTCGGCTCGCCGAAGAGGTCACACGCAGAAGTGCCTGTACAGCGGGCGCCGGCTGGCTCATACCGCCCGTCCGTGCCTTTGCCGACCACACGTTCAAGCCCAGCAGCAACAGTTCGATCTAGCTACCGATCTTCCTCGTGACGACCGTCGTTCAACCTGGCTTACCAGAGCTGTCCCGGTCGGACCTTGCGCTGATGCTGTATCTGTTGAGGCGTGGGTATCCATCCCGAGACGAACGTACTGCCCCCGCTCTACTCCCAACTGTCGGGCGTACTGGCGGGCTTCGCGCTTGCCGGATTCTCCATCTTCCTTGCGGCAGATGATCTTCCGCCGCGAGCCGGAAGCGTCAGTGCAGCGTTGTTCTCCTCATTCGTATCGTTCGTATTACTCGCAGTCTTATACACGACACTGGCCGACGACCCGTCGTCCGCCAGAAGGGCCGTCGGGCTGAACATCTACGGCCTTCCGTTCGGACTGGCCATCGTTAACCTCGTATATACCCTGACGCTCGTGGCCACAGATCGACCCGCTCTGACTGCCACTGTTAACATCGGCCGCTTGCTCGTCGTCGTATTCGGGCCAGTCATCGTCATGTCGCGGCTGGTAGTTGCGGCACAGAAAGTGCCCATCTACCCCGGCCAGGGCCAACTGAGCCTTAGGCTAGGCTGGTCCTTGACGGCGGCGCAGTTGCTCGTGGGCGTCGTAGCAATAGTTGCCGCAGCGATGCTCGACTCGATGCCAAGCCTCGGCGTACTTCCCGCCTTCTTCGGCTTGGGAGCGGCGACACTGGTGGGTCTTCTGTCAGCCTTCGTGCATGCTCAACATTCGGAAGTAAGAATTCGTCCAGCCCACCTGCACGCATTTCTTGCGTCGTCATTTGCCGCCCTGTCCGGCTTTGCCGTGCTGACGGCCCTTGCCCTGTAGAGCACCTCTCGAACGACGGTCGGCCAGAGGGGTCGTACTGCGGTTTCTAAGGATGTCTCGTAACCCCGTGAAGGCGTTGCCTGGCAACGGTGCTGGTGTCACCTCGCGAGGATGATGTTGTGGATATGGGCGACCCACGGAAGCGGTGGAGGTCAATGCGCTGGCGGCGCGGCGGCAGTCGCGCAGGATCTTGAAGGAGATCGTGCGCGCCCCGGCCGACGAACAGCCGGCGCCACCCCGCAGCCGGTCGAAGACGATCACAGTACGAGTGCGCTTGCCTACACGCGATCCGGCAACTGCCCGGCCAAGCAGGACGCAAGCGGCTTGGGGCGCCCGCGGCCACCCGGGGAGCCGATGGCCGGCCGGGGCGGTTGTCGTCAGCCGGCCAGGAATCCCGCAACTGGGCGCAAGCGGTTCAGCAGGTTGGCCGAACGGCCGTACTGGACCAGGTCCCGGTCGAACCCTGCGTGCCGCTGCTGCATTGCCTGCACGCCCGGGTCGGCTTGGAAGCCGCGGTAGGTGGAGAACATGGCGCTGGCGCGCTGGGCGGCCAGCAGCCCGATCAGCACGGAGTTGCTCACCTCGACGACGTAGGCGGACCAGCCGGACTGGCGCCGGTGGAGGGTGCGGCTGTCCGAGAGACCCCATGAGCGGGCGTGCGCAACCCCGGAGAGCAGGTCGTAGAGGGCGGGCTGATCGCTGAATGTGCCGGGTACCAATGCACTGACCTTAGTGCTGGTCGGGATTTCGTCGCCGCCGCGGACCACCCGCACCGCGTCGTCGGATTCGAACCGGTGGTTGGTCCTGGTGGACAGCCAGGCACCGACGAGCCCTTCGGCGCTGCCGTGCCGATCGAGATCGTCGAGCGCATACGGCGCCACCAGGCGGCCCAGGCGGGTGGCGAGGTCCGGCGGCAAGGCGAGGCCCAGGTTGGCGTACCGCTGTGAGACCTCCGTCAACCGATGCGCTTGGTGCCGTTGCCGCATCCGGCAACGATGGACCTACGGTTGTCGATCAAGGATGGCTGTTGCCGCGTCCACCCCGAACGGCTGACACCTCGTGCCGGGCGAGGTCGGCGAAGCGCCCCACCGCCTCCCGGCTGGCAACGTCGCTGGCCTTCAGCTCATCGAGGCTCGCCGCCCGCTTGATCGCGTGCGTGGCCTCCCGCGCCCGCTCCGCGCGGGCCGCGATCTCCCGGTCGCCCGCGACCAGCACCACCTGGAAGTACGCTGCCCAGACCGCGCTGCGCAGCGTGTACACGTGCTCGGCCTCGGCGCCCGCGCGGCCCTCGTGCTCTAGCAGCCACCGGTCCATGAGCGCGCTGCGGTAGTTCATCGTCACCGCGGCGAACGTGCGGTACGCATCCAGACGGGCGTCGTGCACCTTCGCCGAGGCGGTGTTGCGGCGCTGCAGCAGCTGCGTGAGCAGGGCACCGATGACCGTCCCGGCCAACGCCCCTGCGACGCCGACGAGCACGGGGATCATCGATTCACGGTACCGGACCGCCGGCGCCGGCAGCGGCTCAAGAGGAGCGGAAATTCATGATGCCGGTCAGGTCGGTGACGATCCGCACCGCCGCGCCCAGGCGGCGACGATGACCCGCGTGCGGCGCAGCAGTCCGGCCCCGGCCGAGCAGATGATCGCGGCTCTCACCCCCGCGCCCGCCCGCCACAGCCACCGCTGCCCCGGCTACCTTCACCTCCTACCGGGCCTGACCAGGCCGAGCCGTACCTAGAGGCCGGCCAGCTGGACCCGTTCGGCCCCATCTCGGCCCGGCCGCTGCTACACCAGCTGGGCTGGCCACCCGGACACCGCATCACGTTCGACATCGCACACGGCACCATCACGGCCACATCCAGCCCGGCCGGACAGCACACCATGGGCGCCTCCGGTCTTCTCGCCATCCCGGCGCCGATCCGGCAGCTGTGTCACCTGACCGCCGGCGACCTCGTCGTCCTCGTCGCCCAACCCGGCCGTGACCTGCTGCTGATCCATCCAGCCCGCACCGTCGCCCGGCTCCTCGCCGACCCGTTCGCCGCCGGCGATGCCGGCTGACCGCGAGCGGCTCGACGCGGCCTGGACGGCCCTGGCCGGGCTCGGCGTCACCCTCGCCGACCTGCAACGCGACGCCCGACCGGCGCTGCCCACGTTTACCGACTATCTGCCACAGGTGCCCGCCGCAACCGGCCCGGGCGTGCTGCTCGCCTACTGCAGCTGGATCGGGTGGGGATAGCCGGCAAGCCGAGGCGTGGCGGCGGAAACACCCCTGCGGTCAGAGGGAGCGACTACTCGCCCTCGCCGACGTCCGACCGCATCGACCACCAGCACGAGGGACTTGAACCCCATACAGCCTCCTGTCGAGCCTCGTTCAGGGCTTGTCATTACTTGTCAAAACCCCTTGTTACCATCCGTCACCAAATCGGGCTTGCCATTGGTTGTCATAAATAGGCGCTGAGCTGCACAGAAACGATCAGACACTAGCCGCTTCTTGTCACTGATTGTCAACGGCAGATGGGGGTTTTCGGGGGGTAAACGGGGGCCGGCCGACATGACAGCGCTGCGTCCCACCCGCCCCGCTCCACCACCATCGGGGACGTGCCGTCACCAGGAAACAGCGTGCGCCTGTCCGTCGCGACTCGCCTACTCGGGCAAGGGGTTGGTGTCGGTGGATCGCCACGGACTCATGGCCCACGTGGGATACGCCTTATCGGCGCCATCCCGCCCAGCTGAAGATCAGCCCACCTTGACGGGTCCCGGGCCAGGCGTTCGGGACCCGTGTTTACGCACGAGCCCTCTCAGCCGGACGCGCCTCCGCGACCCGACGTGGTGCGCGCTCATGCCGAGTTGAGTGCTCCCTGACAAGGGCTTGGGGCATGGCTACGTTAGGGCCCATGACGACGACCTGGGGCCGGTTTGCCGGCGTCACGATAGATTGCCAAGACCCACAGAAGCTGGCTGACTTCTGGTCCGCCGTGCTCAGCGGCCGGGTGATGGAATCCCTACCCGGCTGGCGGCGAGTCATCGTCACCGACGGCGGGCCGGTGTTGACGTTCCAACCGGTACCGGAGCCCAAGGTCGGCAAGGCGCGTCTGCACTTGGACATCGCTGTCGCCGACGCTGGTCAAGCGATGGACCGGATCGGGACGCTGGGCGGCCGGTGGACCGGCGAACGGCACGACTACCCGGAAGGCGCGGTATTGGTAATGGCCGACCCGGAGAGCAACGAGTTCTGCGTCGTGCAGCATTACCAAAAATGACGTCCCGGCGGCACGGCCGGCGAAAGAACGCGCACATCTGGCACCCCTCTGTGTCAAGAGGCCGCGGTGAGGGCTGTTCTAGGCTGGGGTGTGGCGGGTCCGGGAAGTGACTTTTCCGAAGTGTCGATCTCGGGGTTCAGGTCGGCCGCGCTGGATTGCAGAG
>NZ_JAGPXS010000050.1:0-509 GCF_018070425.1 Micromonospora sp. C81 | reverse complement strand
GGGACCACCCACGGGACCCTTCCGGGGAACCAGGACGTCTCCATCACGTACGGCGGTGACGGGTCGAGTACGTGGTCGTATGCGGATGGCACGTCGGTGGATCGGAATGCGGCTGGTGAGGTTACGCGTCAGGTGACGGCGGATGGTGCGTCGTTCGACGGGTTCACCGCTGATGGCAGGCCGACGCATGGCACGGTGCCGGGGGCGGATGGGCAGCCGGCGCAGGACGTGTCGATCGCTTACGGCGGTGACGGGTCGAGTACGTGGTCCTATGCGGATGGCACGTCGGTGGATCGGAATGCGGCTGGTGACGTTACGCGTCAGGTCACTGCCGATGGTGCGTTGTTCGACGGGTTCACCGCTGATGGCAGGCCCACCCATGGGACCCTTCCGGGGAACCAGGACGTCTCCATCACGTACGGCGGTGACGGGTCGAGTACGTGGTCGTATGCGGATGGCACGTCGGTGGATCGGAATGCGGCTGGTGAGGTTACGCGTCAGGTGACGGC
>NZ_JAGPXS010000049.1:0-566 GCF_018070425.1 Micromonospora sp. C81 | reverse complement strand
GGTGGTTGCAACACCTAGGAGCTGGGTCATCTTCTCACCTGGGGTGGCCCAGCCCAGGGTCATGCGGGGGCGGTCGTTGAGTTCGTCGGCGACGTGGTCGAGGCCGGCCTGGTCGATGGTGGTGAAGTCGAATTGGCCTTTGGGGAAGTACTGGCGCAGCAGTCCGTTGGTGTTCTCGTTGCTGCCGCGTTGCCAGGGGCTGTGGGGGTCGCAGAAGTAGACCGGGCAGTCGGTGGCGATGGTGAAGTCACGGTGCCGGGCCATCTCGACGCCCTGGTCCCAGGTCAGCGAGGCCCGTAACCGTTGCGGTAGCCAGGTCATCGCGGCGGCCAGTTGGGACACGACGTGTTCGGAGACCTTGCCCTCGGGCAGCCCGACCAGGATCACGAACCGGGTAGCGCGTTCCACCAACGTGGCGATCGCGGAACCACCACGCCCACCCCGACGGACGCCTTCGAGCAGGTCACCTTCCCAGTGCCCGGGCACCGCCCGGTCAGCGACCTCAGCTGGCCGGTCAGCGATACGCAGGTTCACCCAGGGCCTAGCCGAGCGCACCGCCCCGGCCG